>JAFSFC010000061.1 GCA_017435425.1 Ruminiclostridium sp.
TACCCCCTGCAGAAGAAGCGCCACAGCGTGGAGTTCCTGCGCTCCGTGGCCCACCTGCGCCCCCGCACCAACCTGTTCAACGCCGCCTTCCGCGTCCGCTCCGTGGCTGCCTTCGCCATCCACGAGTTCTTCCAGCAGAACGGCTTCGTCTATGTCCACACCCCCATCATCACCGGCTCTGACTGCGAAGGTGCCGGCGAGATGTTCCGTGTCACCACCATGGACCCCGAGAATCTGCCCCGCACCGAGGACGGCCAGATCGACTACAGCCAGGACTTCTTCGGCAAGCCCGTGAGCCTGACCGTCTCCGGCCAGCTCAACGGCGAGAACTTCGCCATGGCTTTTGGCAACATCTACACCTTTGGCCCCACCTTCCGTGCAGAGAACTCCAACACCCAGCGCCACGCTGCTGAGTTCTGGATGATCGAACCCGAGATGGCCTTCTGCGACCTGGAAGGCGACATGAACGTGGCAGAGGCCATGATCAAGTATGTCATCAACACCGTCCTGGAGCGCTGCCCTCAGGAGATGCAGTTCTTCAACTCCTTCGTGGACAAGGGCCTGCTGGAGCGCCTGCAGCACGTGGCCAACTCCGAGTTCGGCCGTGTGTCCTACACCGAGGCTGTTGAGATCCTGAAGAAGAACAACGACAAGTTCGACTTTAAGGTGGAGTGGGGCGTGGACCTGCAGACCGAGCACGAGCGCTACCTGACCGAGCAGGTCTTCAAGCGCCCTGTCTTCGTCACCGACTATCCCAAGGACATCAAGGCCTTCTACATGCGCCTGAACGACGACGGCAAGACCGTGGCCGCCACCGACTGCCTGGTGCCCGGCATCGGCGAGATCATCGGCGGCTCCCAGCGTGAGGAGCGTCTGGACATCCTGGAGGCCCGCATCAAGGAGATGGGCATGAACCTGGAGGATTACTCTGCCTACCTGGACCTGCGCCGTTTCGGCTCCTGCAAGCACGCCGGTTTCGGCCTGGGCTTCGAGCGCATGGTCATGTACCTGACCGGTATTTCTAATATTCGTGACGTGCTTCCCCATCCCAGAACTGTTGGTTCCGCAGAGTTCTAATTTACCTTTGTATGATAAAAGACCGTTCCGATTCACTCGGAACGGTCTTTTTTTGCCTTCATCCTCTCCAAGTTCTCCCGGATGCGGGCATCCTCCGGGGCGAAGGTCAGGGCGGTCTCTGCCGCCTCCACCGCCTTCTCATATTGCCCGGTGTGGTAGTATCCCAGGCTGGCCAGGTCCCAGGGGCCCTCCCCCCAGGCCACGGCCTCGGTCATGTAGGTCCGGGGGCGCTGGGTGATAGCCAGAGCCCGCCCGGTAAGCCACAGGACCCCCTGCCAGTCCTCCTGCTGGTAGGCCAGCAGGGCCAGGTCCATCCAGGGCTCCCGCAGGTGGGGGGCCTCCCCCACCGCCCGGAAGAGCCAGCCTTCCGCCTCCCTCTGCCGCCCCTGGGCCAGGCAGACCTTGGCCAGCAGCCGCATGGAGGCGCACCGCTCATCGGCCCAGGTGGCCGCAGGCAGGGTCAGGTGCCGTTTCAGCATGGCTTCACTCTCGGCCCACCGCCGGTGGAAGAAGTACTCCCGCCCCAGATAGTGGACGTTCCGGTCGTTCTCCGGCTCCTCGGCCACCGCCAGTTCCAGGAGAGGCAGGTACTGGCTCCGGGATTTTTCCGGGTCGGCGTGGTGCTCCAGCCGGACCCCCGGTGCGTAGACCGTGACCCCCTCTCCCCCGTCAAACCGGAGAACCTCATGGACGGCCCCCACCCACCGGCAGCCCTGGCGGGCGTGGATCTTGTCGGCATAGTAGACCACCCCTTCCCGGCCGTCAGGCAGGAAGTTCCAGGTGTACCGATAGTGGAGGCGACGGCCATCCCGCTGCCAGGCGGTCTCCACCTGGTCCCGCCATCCGGGCCGGAAGACCTCGTCCAGGTCGGTGCAGACGCAGATGTCGGCCTCCTCCGGCACCAGGTCCAGGGAGCGGTTCCGGGCCGTGTCGAACCGCCAGGGGGTGATCTCCTCCACGGTGACCTGGGCCCCCAGTTTTCGGAGCTTTTCCACGGTGCCGTCGGTGGAGCCGGTGTCCAGAACATAGATCCCGTCGGCCTCGGACATGGAGGCCATCCATCCCTCCACGAAGCTCTCCTCGTTTTTGCAAATGGCATAGACGATAACCTTCATACTGCCTCCTTCGCATGAGCAATTGCCCCAAAGGGGCAGCTTCATCCAGCCGCAGGCTGGACTTCATGGGGCTGCTGCAGGAAGCAGCAGCCCCACTTCATTCCGTCAGGTGGCCAGCAGTCCGGCTGCCCGCAGGTTGGCCAGCAGGAGGTTAAACTGGGTGACCACATCCTCCACGCTGGTGGCATCGGCCACAGCCGCCGCCGGGGTGACCACACCGGCAGGGCCAGTGGGTCCGGTGGGACCCTGGGGACCGTCAGCCCCGATGAGCCCCTGGGGTCCAATGGGGCCGGTAGGACCGGTGGGGCCTACTGCACCATCAGCTCCGGCAGGGCCAACGGGACCGGCAGGACCGATAGGACCAGCGGGCCCCACAGCGCCATCTGCCCCGGCAGGGCCCACAGGACCAGCAGGACCCGTTGGGCCCACGGCACCCGTGGAAGCCCGGTTTTATGGACAACGGAGCAGGCCCCGGCTGCATACAGCCGGGGCCTGCTCTTGAGAGAGTTATATTACATGAGAGAGTACTTCTGTGCGTAGGCATCGTAGGCCTTGGTAAAGGTCTCGCTGCCGGCCTTGACGGAGTCCAGATAGCCGTGGACCCCCAGGCTGTCATGGGACATCTCGATGATGCAGCCTGCGATGTTGGAGCAGTGGTCGGCCACACGCTCCAGACTGGTGAGCAGGTCGGACCAGACGAAGCCCAGCTCGATGGTGCACTCGCCCTTCT
The DNA here is from genome assembly GCA_017435425.1 of Ruminiclostridium sp. Taxonomy (GTDB): domain Bacteria; phylum Bacillota; class Clostridia; order Oscillospirales; family Oscillospiraceae; genus Evtepia. The sequence goes on from JAFSFC010000061.1 coordinate 2,923, forward strand.
GCAGGCGCAGGATGTGACGGGTACGGAGCTGATCCTTCAGGGTGTCGATGACCTCCTCCAGAGGCTCGACGGCAGAGGCCAGACCCACGTCGCTCTTCAGGAAGGCATCCAGGGACAGGTCCATGATCTCGTTGACGGCAGCGGTGAGAACAGCCAGCTCTGCCTTGGCAGCCTCGGAGAACTGCAGGCCCTTGTTCTTCATTTCCTCGGCGGACTCCACCACGTTCACGGCGTGGTCGGAGATGCGCTCAAAGTCGTTGATCAGGTGGAGCATCTTGGCGGTGGCCAGGCTGTCGTGGGCGCTGAGCTCCTGGGAGCTGAGCTTCACCAGGTAGGTGCCCAGCATATCCTCGTACTGGTCCACCTCGTCCTCGGTCTCACGGACGGCGGCAGCCACCTTGGGGTCGTAGTTTTCCACGGCGTACATGGCGGTCTTCAGGGCATCCATGGAGATGCGGGCCATGGTCTCGGAAACTTCCAGAGAACGGGCGATGGCCACAGCAGGGGTGTGCAGCAGACGCTCGTCCAGGATGGCGATCTGGTCGGGGGTCTTTTCCTCGGGCAGGACCTTGTAGGCCAGCTTTTCCAGCAGGCCGGTGCAGGGCAGCAGGATGGCAGTGCACAGCAGGTTGAAGGCAGTGTGAACGATGGCAATGCCGGAGTGGTCAATGGCCAGATCCACGAAAGCAAAGTCCAGCACAGCGTTGGCACCCATGAAGGCCGCCAGCAGCACGGTGGTGCCGATGATGTTGAAGAGTAGGTGGACCACGGCGGCACGGCGGGCGTTGCGGTTGGTACCCACGGAGGACAGCATAGCGGTAACAGTGGTGCCGATATTCTGACCCATGATGATGGGGATGGCAGCCCCGTAGGTGATGGACCCGGTGACAGACAGGGCCTGGAGGATACCCACGGAAGCGGAGGAGGACTGGATGATGGCGGTCAGGGCAGCACCGGCCAGAACACCCAGGATGGGGTTGGTGAACATCACAAAGAGCTGCTGGAACTCAGGCACGTCCTTCAGGCCGGCCACAGCACCGGACATGATATCCATGCCGAACATCAGCACGGAGAAGCCCAGCAGGATCATACCAATATCCTTCTTCTTCTCGCTCTTGGCAGCCATGATGAGGATGATGCCCACCAAAGCCAGGATGGGGGTGAAGGAGGTGGGCTTGAGCATCTTGGTGAAGAAGTTGCCTCCGTCGATGCCTGCCAGAGACAGGATCCAGGAGGTGATGGTGGTGCCCACGTTGGCGCCCATGATGACGCTGATGGCCTGCTTCAGGGAGAGCAGACCGGAGTTGACAAAGCCGACGACCATAACGGTGGTGGCAGAGGAGGACTGGATCACGGCGGTGACTGCGGCACCGGTGATAAAGCCCATCACTTTACGGGAGGTCAGCTTGCCCAGCAGCATCTTCAGACTGCCGCCGGCAAACTTCTCCAGGTAGGCACCCATCTGGTGCATACCGAAGAGGAAGAGGCTCAGGCCTCCGATCATCGTTAATATGTCAAAAAAATCCATAGCATTTGACCCTCTCTTACAGGTTCTGTTTTTCTTTTCTCAGATTATGATCAACAGTTCCTTATTGTATCCGGTGAAAGTAAAATGAACAAGCAGGAAAAGGTTAAATCTCGGTTAAATCTCTTTACATTCCAGAATTTCCCACACCCGGCACATAGGGTGCACCGTCCTTGGACCGCTGACCGGTGACGGCGTACTCCACCCACTCAGCCAGGTTGGTGGCGTGGTCCCCGATGCGCTCTAAGTACTTGGCCGCCATGAGGATGTCCAGGGCCTCCTCCCCCCGGCTGCTGTCACCAGAGATCATGGCGATCAGGTCATCCTTGATCCGGCGGAACCAGCCGTCCACCACATCGTCATAGGCGATGACCTCCCGGGCCAGGACCAGGTCCAGCTGGACGAAGGCCTCCACACTGTCCCGGACCATGGAGATGGCTTCCTCTGCCATCTGCTCCAGATGGTCCTTGGCCTGGGTCTCATAGGGCCGGATGAAGTGGGCCAGCTCGGCAATGTCCGAGGCCTGGTCGCCGATGCGTTCCAGGTCGGTGATCATCTTCAGGGCCGCTGTGATCCGCCGCAGGTCGGTGGCCACGGGCTGCTGCTGAAGGAGGAGCCGGGTGCAGAGGGTCTCGATCTCCCGCTCCAGGCCGTCGATCTCCCGGTCCGTGGCGAAAACGTGTTCCTCCAGCTGCCGGGCGGTCTCCTCTTCCCCGCTGAGGGTTTTCACCGAAACGCCGATGGCATCCTGGCAGAGGGCCCCCATCTCGGTCATGAGGGCGTACATGGTCTTTAACTGTTCGTTGTATCGGATGCGCATTATCCGAACCTCCCTGTGATGTATTCCTCGGTCCGCTTGTCCCGGGGCATGGAAAAGAGCTGCTCGGTGTCCCCAAACTCCACCAGCTCCCCCATGAGGAAGAAGGCGGTCTTGTCGGAGACACGGAGGGCCTGCTGCATGTTGTGGGTGACCATGACCACCGTGTACTTCTCCTTCAGCTCCACAGCCAGGTCTTCGATCCTGGCGGTGGAGATGGGGTCCAGTGCAGAGGTGGACTCGTCCATCAACAGGACCTCCGGCTCATTGGCCAGGGCCCGGGCGATGCACAGACGCTGCTGCTGGCCGCCGGAGAGACCCAGGGCGCTGGATTTCAGCCGGTCCTTCACCTCGTCCCAGATGGCGGCATCCCGGAGGGCTTTCTCCACGATCTCATCCAACTGGGTCTTATTCCGAATCCCGTATGTCCGAGGGCCATAGGCCACGTTGTCGTAGATGCTCATGGGGAAGGGGTTGGCCTTCTGGAAGACCATGCCCACCTGCTTTCGCAGACAGGTGGGGTCCAGGTCCCCGGCAAAGATGTCCTGCCCGTCGAAGCAGACCTTTCCCTCAATACGCACCCCGGGTACCAGATCGTTCATTCGGTTCAGGGTCTTCAGGAAGGTGGACTTGCCGCAGCCCGAGGGGCCGATGAGGGCGGTGATCTCGTGCTGGGGGATGGCCACGTTGATGTTTTTTAAGGCGTGGTTGCCCTGGTCCCCGGCAGCTTTCTTGCCAGTGGGGCCGTACCACAGATTCAGGTTTTGAGCCGTAATGATATCAGCCATAGGTCAGCCTCTCTTTCGTTTCAGTTTCTTGCCCGCAAAGTTTGCGGCCAGATTGATAGCAAACACCAGGATCATCAGAATGGCGGCGATGGCAAAGGCCACGCCGGTCTCCCCACGCTCGTTGGCGTAGACGTAGAGGGCCACGGTGAGAGTGGCCGAGGAGGACTGGAGGGACTGGACAAAGCCGTTGAGGACCAGGCCGAAGCCTGCGGTGAACAGCAGGGCGGCCGACTCGCCTACAATGCGGCCCACCGCCAGGATGCAGCCGGTGACGATGCCGTCCACAGCGTTGGGCAGGACTACCGTCCGCACCACCCGCCACTTCCGGGCCCCCAGGGCCAGGGCACCCTCCCGGTAGGACTGGGGAACGGTCTTCAGGCTCTCCTGGGTGGTTCGCAGGATGGTGGGCAGGATCATCACCACCAGGGTCAGGCCGCCGGCCAGGATGCCCTGCTGGAGGCCTGCCATCTGGATGAAAAAGAGCATGCCCACCAGACCAAAGAGAATGGAGGGAAGGCCGGAGAGGGTCTCGGCCGCATACTCGATGAGGGCCACCATCCTGCGGCTGGTGGCGTATTCGGTCAGATAGATGGCCGCGCCCACACCCAGAGGCAGGACCACAGCCAGAGCCACCAGGATGATATAGAGGGTGTTGAGAATATTGGGCAGGATACCAATGGTATCATTGATGTAACTGCTCTGGGTGGAGAGGAGTTCCCAGCTCATATGGGGAATCCCCCTGTAGAAGATATAGCCGATGATGGCCACCAGCAGGGCGCAGGTGAGCCCGGCGCACAGATAGAGCAGGGTCTTCATGGTGGTATTGTACACCCGTCTGCGGGCAGATAAGCCTTGCATATCACCCCTCCTTTCGTCCCTTGATGAGGACATTCAGCAGCACATTGATGAGCATGATAAACAGGAACAGCACCAGGCCCACGGAGAACAGGGCGTCCCGCCACAGGGAGCCGTAAGCGGCATAGGACATCTCCGATGCGATGGCTGTGGTGAGGAAGCGGACGGGCTGGAAGAGCCCGGGCAGGTTGGGCACGTTGCCGGAGACCATGATGATGGCCATGGCCTCGCCGATGGCACGACCCACACCCAAGACCACTGCCGTGGCCACGCCGCTGCGGGCCGCCGGGAAGGACACCCGGAAGGCGGTCTCCAGCCTGGTGGCACCCAGGGCCAGGGAGGCCTGCTCGTACTCCTCGGGCACCGCCCGGAGGGCGGTCTCGGCCACCTGGATGATGGAGGGCAGGATCATCACGGTGAGGACCAGGATAGCAGCCAGGAGGGTGGCACCCGAGGCCAGACCGAAGGCCCGCTGGATGGCGGGGACCAGAACGATCATACCCACCAGGCCATAGACCACGGAGGGGATGCCCGCCAGCAGCTCCACCGCGGTGTGGATGGCCGCAGCCAGTTTTTGGGGGGCTGCCTTGGCCAGGAAGATGGCGGTCATAAGCCCCAGGGGGACCCCCAGGACCACCGCCCCGGCGGTACCATAAACAGAGGTCAGCAGGAAGGGCAGGATGCCGTACTGCCCGGTGTTGGGGGACCAGACCTTACCCAAGAGAAAGTCCCCCAGGCCGATCTCCCGGATGGCGGGGACGCCGGAGATCAGCAGGTAAATGCTGATGAACAGCACAAAGGCCACCGCCACGATCCCGCAGAGCAGGAAGAGGACGCTCATGACCCGCTCCAAGGCATTTCTGCCTAAAGATGATCGCTTCATAATGATTCCGGCTTCCAAATGTCTTATGCCACGGGAACTGCGCCAGCTGCCCGGATGAGGTCATTGGCTGCTGCGGAGGTAGCAAAGTCGAAGAATGCCTGGGCAGCTTCACTCAGCTCCCCGCCGGTCTTGGTGACCATCACGAAGGGTCTCTGGATGGCGTAGGAACCGTCCAGAACGGTGGCCTCGGAGCAGGCAACGCCGCCCACGGTGACCAGCTTGATGCCTTCCTGGTTCTCAGCGGAGGACAGGGATGCGTAGCCAATGGCGTTGGGGTTGTTCTTCACAGCCTCAATGACAGCGCCGGTGGAGGTCAGTTCCTGGCTCAGGACACAGAGGTCCTCGGTCTCGGTGATGGACTCAAAGCCGTCACGGGTGCCGGAGCCGGACTCACGGCCGATGCAGGCGATGGCGCCGGCCTGACCGCCCAGTTCAGACCAGTCGGTGACCTCGCCGGTGAAGATGGCGGCGATATCTGCCAGGGCCAGGTCCTCCACAGGGCAGGCCTCATTGACGATGACAGCGATGCCGTCCAGGGCCACCACGGTGGCGGTCAGGCCGTTGGCAGCTTCCTCCTCCTTCAGGTCACGGGAGGACAGGCCAATGTCGCAGCTGCCGTTGCTGACAGCCTCAATGCCGGTGCCGGAACCGGTGGGGTCATAGGTCACGGTAACGCCGGTGTTGTCCAGCATGAACTGCTCGGACAGGACGCCCACCACCTTCTCCATAGAGGTGGAGCCGTTGGTGGAGACAGTGCCGGAAATGGATGCGGTTTCCTCACCCTCGGGCGCGGGGGTCTCGGTGGAATCGCCGCCGCAGGCAGCCAGGGACAGGGTCAGGATGGATGCTGCTGCCAGCAGGGACAGAACTTTTTTCATCTTGTTTTTCATGTTTATTTCCTCGATTCATAAAAATTTGTTTGCCTTTTGCTTACAGGTTCAGTGTACGCCGTTCTGGTTAAATCAAAAACCAAAATTGTATAAATTTTATGTAAATCGCATCATTTTTGTTCATTATCAAGCATTTTTCTAATTTTTAATATACATTTAACTTTTGGCCATTTGGCATAGCCTTTTGTAAAATCTCCAACAGAAACCCCCCGGCCTGAGGTGGTTTCCTTAGGCCGGGGGGCAAGTTTTCATGTTATGCTTTGGTTAAACCAGCTTCTGGTCGTTGATGATGAGCTCAAACTGCAGACCCAGGCGCTCCGCCGCCCGGCGGCACATGGTCATGCGATTGAGAAAGATTTCAAAGTAATCCATCACCGAGCTGTACTCGGTCTCAATGTGAAGCTTTAACTGCACGGCGGTCTTACTCTCGTTGATGGTCAGTTCAGACTGGGTCACCGAGTAGTTCACCCGGTCGTGGATGTCAAAGCTGGCAATATCCCGGTTGCGCACACGGCTGCGGCGCACGTCGGACTTGTCCGCCAGGATCAGGGCGGCGGCCAGGTCGCTGACCGGCTTTCCGGTGCCTTCATCGTGGTTGCCGATGGCGGTGACGATCTCTGCCACTTCCACCGGGTCCATGCCCAGGTTGTCCAGGATACGGAAGGCCATCACCCCGCCGCTCTGGGAGTGGTCGATGCGGTTGACCAGGTTTCCGATGTCGTGGAGGTATCCGGCGATCTGCACCAACTCCACCTCCCGGGGGGAATATCCCAGGGTTTCCAGGATGTACTTGCTCTTGGCCGCCACCAGGCCCACGTGGGCAAAGCTGTGCTCGGTGAAGCCCAGGGCCACCAGGGACTCATCGGCCTTCTGGATGTAGGTCCGGACCCGGGTATCCTGCTTGATGTCCTGTAATGTGATCATCTCATCGCTCCTTTCGGAAGGTGATGGTGACGGTGGTGCCCACATCGGGCTCACTCTCCAGGGTCACCTGGGCGTTGTGGACCTGAGCCCCGTGCTTGACGATGGACAGGCCCAGACCGGTGCCGCCGATGGCACGGGAGTGGCTCTTGTCCACCCGGTAGAACCGCTCGAAGACCCGGTCCTGCTGGGCCTTGGGGATGCCGATGCCCGTGTCTTCCACGGAAACCACAGCAGACCGGGAATCGCCGGTGACCCGGACGTTCACCCGTCCGCCCTCCTTGTTGTACTTGATGGCGTTCTCGCACAGGTTGTAGATCATCTCGTCCAGGATGCGCCACACACCGGTGATCTGCTGATGGTCTCCCTCCAGATAAAGGGAAACAGCTCTCTTGGCGGCATTGGGACGCAGGCGTTCCAGCACATCGGCAGACATGGCGTACAGGTCCACCACTTCCTCCTGGATCTCGCCAGAACCCTCGTCCAGGCGGGAGAGTTTCAGAATATCGTCCACCAGGGCGATGAGCTGGCTGCACTCCCGATAGATGTCCCCGGCAAACTCCTTCATCATGTCCGGGGCCACCAGGCCCTCCTTCATGAGCTCGGCAAAGCCGGAAATGGCGGTGAGGGGGGTCTTGAGCTCGTGAGACACGTTGGCGGAAAACTCCCGCCGGAGATTCTCCCGCTCCTCCCGCTCGGTAACGTCCACCATGAGGACCATGGCACCGGTGACGTGACCGCTGGAGGTGACCGGGCTGGCCAGGATCTCAAAAATTTGGTCCTCCGTCCGAAGGAAAGCCTCTCCGTGGCGGCCGGCCAGGGCCTCAGCGGCGGCCTGCCAGACCTCCCGGGGGCACCGGTCCTGACGGAGGGACTCAGGCTGGCTGGTCTCACCCAGCAGCCCCAGGGCGCTCTGGTTGGCCGAGAGGATGGTGTATTTGTTGTTGAGGATCAGCAGGCCCTCACTCATGTTGGCAGCCAGGGCGGAGAACTCCCGCTGCCGCTGGCGGAGCTCCTCCATCTGGCGGCTGATGGTCCGGTTCTGCTCCCGGATGCGGCCCACCAGGGGGGCCAGCTCCTCATAGGGCTTGTCCAGGTCGGGCCGCTCCAGGTCCAGGCTGTTGATGGGCCGGGTGATCTGCCGGGCCAGGCTGGAGGCCAGCACAGCCGACAGGACCAGGGACAGAGCGATCATCCACAGAATGGGCTGGGCTACCTCCAGGAACATGGCCCCCAGGGTGGTCTGGGTGCAGGCCACTCGAAGGACGGTGCCGTCCTCCAGCAGGAGGGCGTAGTAGAGGTTCTTCTCCAGAAGGGTCCGGGACTCATGCTCGCTGTAGCCCTCTCCGGTCTCCAGGGCCTCGATGATCTCCTCCCGGTCCAGATGGTTCTCCATCTGGGTCTGGTCGGCCACGCTGTCGTAGAGGACCATGCCGTCGGCGGTGACCCAGGTCAGGCGGTGGGAGGAATCCAGGTTTTCCAGGTAGTCCATCCCCCAGGTCTCCACCCCGTGGGCAGCATAGGCGGTGAGCTCCTTCATGTCCCGGTAGACATCCTTCTCGTTCCGGTCGGTCATGATCATGAGAAAGAGGGTGGAACTCAGGAAGATGGCAACCAGACCGATGACGAAGCAGCCTCGGAAGATCTTCCCTGTCATCGTTCTCCACCGCCGATCTTATAGCCCACACCACGGACGGTCTCGATGTAGCTGCCCGCCGTGCCCAGCTTGGTGCGCAGGGTGCGGACATGGACGTCCAGGGTGCGGTTCTCCCGGCTGAACTCCTGGCCCCAGACCCCATCCATGATGGCGTCCCGGGTCATGGCCATGCCCCGGTGCTCCAGCAGGAGGCAGAGGAGCTCAAACTCCTTGTTGGTCAGGGTGACCTCCTGTCCGGAGACCTGGACCAGGTGGCGCTGGGGGCTCACGAAGAGCTCACCCAGCTGATAGCCCTCTTCCTCCCGCTTCTGCTCGGTGCGGCGGAGGACGGCACGGATGCGGGCCACCAGCTCCATCATACCGAAGGGCTTGGAAATGAAGTCATCGGCCCCGCTGTCCAGGCCCACCACCCGGTCGTACTCGGTGTTCTTGGCGGTCAGCATGATGACGGGCAGCCGCTTGGTGGCGGCAGAGGCCCGGAGCTTCTCCAGGACCTGGAGGCCATCCTCCTCGGGCAGCATGATATCAAGAAGGACCAGGGCAGGGTGAGCTCCCCCCTCCATGGCCTTCCAAAACTCGGAGGGACGGGCAAAGCCAATGGCATCATACCCCTGGCTCACCAAGGCGTAGGTCACCAGCTTGCGGATGCTGTCGTCGTCCTCCAGCAGATAAATTCGATCCATTCTCTCACCTTCATTCGTTAGAGTATCCTATAGTGTAGCGTTGGGATGTAAAATCAAAAACCAACCCAGCGTTAAGTTTTCGTTAAATTATGACAGTGTCGTCCTCCGGGACCGGACAGGGGATCACCTCTCCCCCTTCCCGGATCACCGCTTTTTCCAGCCGCTGAAAGAGAAGAGAACGGGTCAGGTCGGCCGGGGAACAGCCCAGGCAGTCCGCCAGGGCCGCCGTCACCTTGTCCTCCCGGACGGTGTGGCTGGTGCAGGCCAGCCTGGACTTCCGCCGGTAGGTGGAGCAGGTGTAATAGGCAATGCCCCGGGCGGTCTTCCGGGTCATGGAGGCCCCGCAGTCGGCACACCGGAGAAAGCCCGCCAGCAGGTGGACCTCTCCCCCGCCCGGGGCACGGCGGGTCCGGCTCTCCCGGATGGCCCGGGCACGGTCCAGCAGGTCAGGGGATACGATGGCCTGGTGGGTCCCCTCCACCACGTACCAGTCCTCGGGGGGCACCGACATGGTCTGGTGGACTTTATAGCTCACCACCCGCTGGCGGCCCTGGACCATGGTCCCCCCATAGACCGGGTTGGACAGGATGCGGTCCACGGTCATGGCCGACCACAGGCCGTCGTTCTCTCCCTGGGGGCGTCGATAGCCCAACCCCCGGCTCTCCTTGTAGGCCGTTGGATTGGGGGTCCCCCGGTCATTGAGCCGGGCGGCGATGGCCCCCTTGCCCAGGCCCTGGGTGTACCAGAGAAAGATCTCCCCCACCACTTTGGCGGCCTCGGGATCCGGCACCAGGCGGTTTTTGTCTTCGGGGTCCTTGGCGTAGCCATAGGGGGCAAAGGAGCCGATGAACTCCCCCCGCCGCCGCTTCATGTCCAGGGTCCGCCGGACATCGGCGGAGGTACGGGCGGCGTAGCGGTCGTTGAGGATGCCGTTGATGGGGATCTCCAGACCGGTCTGAACGGCCTCCGGGTCCAGAAAGCTGTCCACCCGGGGACTGCCCAGGGCAATGAACCGGGTCCGGTATCTGGGAAAAAACTCCTCCAGGAAGTATCCCTGGTCGGCATAGTTCCGAAAGGCCCGGGAGAGGGTCTTACAGAGGACACAGTTGACCCTCCCCTCCCGCACATGGGCAACCAGGGACTGAAAACCCTCCCGGCTGTCATCGGTGCCAGTGAGGCCGTCGTCGATGTATTCCCCGGCCAGCTCCCACCGGCCGGTAAAGTCTTTTTCCAAAAAGTCCAGCAAGATCTTCCGCTGATTCTGCACGCTGAGGCTCTCCTGCCGTCCGTCCTCCCGGGACAGACGGATATACAGCCCCACCCGCCACAATCGGTCTTTTCCCATAGCCTGCCTCCCAAACCGTGATGGTACGAGACTATGAGAGAACAGGGGCTGGCATTACTTTTTCTGTTGGAGACTGCCCACGGTGATCTCCGCCCAGGAGTAGTTGCTCATGTACTCCCCCCGGAAGGCGGACCGGGCGGCCTTCTCCCCGGCCAGATAGCGGTAGTAGTCACAGTCCACCCGGGCTGGGTCCACCGCAATGTGGTCCCGACCCTTGCGGATCACATTCTCTGCCCCCAGGGCCCGAAAGGCCGCCCGCAGGTCGGCAATGAGGCTTCTGAGCTGACTGCGAAGGCTGGCTGTGTCCGGCTGGCCCTCCCACAAAACGGAGACCAGTTCGCCCATGGTGCTTCCTGCTCCCCGGCGGTCGATAAGATAGGCAAAGAGTTCCCGGGTCTTGCTCCGCTCAAAGCGGACGGGCTGATTCCCCCAGAACACCTCAAAGTTTCCGAAGGTCTGGACCCGCAGAGGTTGAGGGTGCTCTCCCTCCATCCACCGGCCCAGGGCTTCCCGGTCGGGGAAGGTGTGTATGACCGCCTGGGGCTCTTCCCGGCGGATGTGTTCGGCCATGGCCTCCAGGGCCTGGGCGTCAGGGTCTACCAGAATGACCTGCACGGTCCTCCCCCCTTTCGATACTTTCTTACTTGTATCATAGCATCCCGGCAGGTGGGATGGCAAGGGGGCGACAGACAGAAAAAGGACCGAGAGCAAGCTCTCGGTCCTCAAAACCTCGTAGAGTTTGCTGCCCGCAGGCAGCAAAGAAAGTCAAATCATGTTTTCCGATGACATGTGCATCGGAAAACATACTCCTCAGCCTGCAAACGTGCGGACCTCTGGTCCGTGCGCTGCAGCAGGCTGCAACCCCCTATTTTTGAAAGCTCGGTGAAACTGAGCTTTCAAAAATCATTAGTTTATCCACGCAGAGTTGGTATCGGAAACCATATTATCCGCACCGTAGAGGTACAGGATCCGGTCCACGTGGTGCTCCTGCATGAACTGGGACAGGGATTCCCGGTAATAGCGCATGTCGATCAGGTAGACCGTCTGATAACCCTCTGCCAGGAAGGTGGAGAAGCAGTGGGCATAGGAGTCACGGATCACCAGCAGGGCGCCGCCCTCCGCCTGGGGATTGGAGATGGCTGCCACTGCGTGGTTGCCGTCCATAAAGACCGGGTACTTGTCCATATTCTCCAGATGCTCCGGGAAGAAGAGGCTGTCGGAATACTCCCGCTCCTGGCCGTCCCGGAGGGTGACCTTGACCTGGACGCCGCTGTCCCACACCTCCACCACATCGGCGGGGGTGAACCAGTAGCCGCTGCCCGACCAGGTGGTGCCGTAGAAGCCGTCGTAGGCGGCCACCTCATAGGCATCCCGGGACTGGTAGGCCTTGTCATGGGCAGCCTGGAAGTCCTTATACAGCAGGTAGTTGCCATAGGAGGTCAGGTGGTGGTCGGTCCTGTAGCAGACCTGACCGCTCTTTGCCCCCTCCTTCAGGGTGTCCCGGACGTCGATGATGTTCACATGCTGGAGGGTCTCAGCCGCCTTCTCATAGAGCATATCATCGTAGTAGGTCCCATGGTTGGCAGGCAGGACCTCCTCCATGATATAGCCCGTGGAGGGCACCATGATGAGGTCGGCAGTGACCCCGGCATTGGCCGCAAACTGGTCAAACCGGGTGAGGTTGTCCAGATAGATCTGCTCGTTGTAGGCCTTGGGGGCGTTGATGAGGTAGTCGTCCTGGCACTTGTAGATATCCTGGGCGGCATTGCGGCCGGTGAGATAGGTCCAGTAGGCATTGACACCCACAAAGAAGTCACGGCCGGGGACCTGGTCTGCAGTGAAGGTCTCCAGATCCTCCTGGAACTCACCTTCCATGATGGCCTGGGCGGAGACTTCAGGAAAATCGGCCAGGTTGCGCTTCTCGTTCTCGGAGTACGCCTTGTGGGGCAGGAGGAAGAGCAGCAGGGTCATCACAGCCAGGAAGGCCAGAAAGACCACCGTAGGCAGGACTTGATAGATTTTTTTCATGTTGTCACCCTCCTTAGAACCGGAAATACAGGAAGGGATTGTAGCTGTCGCTCACCAGGCTGGCGGTGCACAGCAGGAGGGCAGCCAGGCAGAGGACGCCTTCCACCAGGGGCATGAAGGGCTTGTCCTTCACCTTCTCCCAGGTGTTTTTCGCCAACGGCGTGGAGGCCACAAAGCCAATGACACCCATACCCAGCCAGGGCAGAACGGCGGAGGCTCCCCCCATGGTGCCGGGGCTCAGAGAGAACATCACCTGGAGGTAGGCCAGGGCGGTGGTCAGGTCGGGAGAGGCGAAGTACACCCAGCCGATGATCACGATGACCAGGGTGTAGATGTGCTGGATGGGGGCGGGGAGCTTCTTCAGGTACTTGCCCAGCACCAGCTTTTCCAGCAGCAGGAGGACACCGTAGTACAGGCCCCAGAAGAGGAAGTTCCACCCGGCGCCGTGCCAGAAGCCGGTGAGACCCCAGACGATGAAGATGTTCACGCACTGGCGGACCTTACCGCAGCGGTTGCCCCCCAGGGGGATATACACATAGTCCCGGAACCAGGAGGACAGGGAGATGTGCCAGCGACGCCAGAACTCGGTGACGCTCTTGGAGATATAGGGATAGTTGAAGTTGATGCAGAACTCAAAGCCCAGCATCCGGCCCAGACCCCGGGCCATGTCGGAATAGCCGGAGAAGTCAAAGTAGAGCTGGAGGCTGTAGGCGATGGCGCCGCACCAGGCGCCCAGGGCACCGGCGGCCACGGGGTCGGCTGACATGGTGTCCCACAGCATGCCGAACTGGTTGGCCAGCATGACCTTCTTGGCCATACCCACCATGAACAGGCGCACACCGGAGTTGAACAGGGTGGGGGTCTCCTTCCGGCCCACCAGCTGCTCGTTCACATCCACATAGCGGACAATGGGGCCGGCGATGAGCTGGGGGAAGAGGGAGATATAGCAGGCAAAGTTCACGAAGTTGCGGGAGGCCTCGCAGTCCTGCCAGTACACGTCGATCAGGTAGGACACTGCCTGGAAGGTATAGAAGGAGATGCCGATGGGCAGGGCGATGTTCACATCGGGGATGGTGGTGATGCCGGTGAGATCCTTGAAGGTCCCCACAAAGAGGCCGGCATACTTGAACACACCCAGGGCAGCCAGGTTCAGGACGATACCCACCACCAGAACGGCCCGCTTGCCCCCCTTGGAGGACTGCTTGCCGATGAGCAGGCCGCAGATATAGTTGACCAGGATGGACCCGATCATGATGAGGATATAGATGGGCTCGCCATAGGCGTAGAACACCAGGTTGGCAAGCAGAAGGAAAAAGTTCCGGAACTGAAACGGCAGGATGTGGCTGACCAGCAGCACCACCGTCAGGAACAGGAACAGAAAAGGAAGGCTGGAAAAGACCATAGTTGATTATATTCTCCCGTGAATACTGCCGGACGGTCTGAAAGATCGTCCGGCAGCATGGTTTGTTTCTCTTTCGTTGGTTAGCCCACTGCGCTCTGGAAAGCAGAGGCCATGGCGTCGTAGTGGTTGGAGAAGAACAGGCCAACATACACACCGCTGGTGATCACGTCGCAGTTCTCAGCCAGCTCCAGGCTTGCAGGGTCATAGGAGGCAGCCTGGTCGGCGATGGAGGTCAGACGCCCTTCCAGCTTGGCAGCCATGTCGGCGGCAGCAGCTTCGTCCACAGCCTGGATCATGACCACTTCTTCGGGGAATGCGCCGCCGGTCATGGCGTTGAAAGCGGCGGCGTTCACCACCTGGGCTGCATCAATGCCGTAGACATTGGACAGGTTCTCAGCGGGGACCTCGATGTAATCGGCGATGCCGGCATCGGAGATCATCTGTGCCATCAGGCCAGCCAGGTCAGCACCGGCAGCGGGCTCGGTGACCTCGGTACCTTCCTCGGTGCCGGGCTCCACGGTCTCGGTCTGTGCGGGGTCGGTGGTTTCTTCGGGTTCGTCGCCGCCGCAGGCGGTCAGGGTCAGCATCATGGTCAGGGCCATCAGGGCCATCATCAGAGCAAATACACGTTTCATAGCTTCTCTACATCCTTCGTGTTTTTTATTTTACTTCAGTGCTTCCGGTACGTGGGTCAGCAGGTATTCGGCCCATGCCGCCGCACCGTTGTAATTTAAGTGGATCCCCATAGCTTTGTCGCCGCTGTAGTCTGCCCGCAGGTAGCCATTCTCGTCAGAGAGGGCATCCCGGGAGGCTACATAGTACCACTCCCGCTCCCGGCAGATCTCCAGGAGCTTGGCATTGTAGGCGGCGATGGTCTCGTTGTTCAGGGCTGCATCTGCCCGGGGACTGTCCGCCGTCATGGGGGTGACGGGCTGGATCAGAATGGTGGCTTGGGGGGACTTGGCCAGAATGGCATCAATCAATGTTACCAAATCCTGACACGCTCTGTCAACACCTCCGGCGATGCAATTCATACCCAGCATCACATAAACTTTGCTGGCGCCGCTGGCGGCCACGGCGTCCTCCAGCCGGGGGCGCTGGCCGGACCCCTTGGGGTACTCGGGCAGCCGCTCGTGGCCGGCGGCATAGGACAGGGCTCCGCCGGGGCTGAGGCTTTCAGAACACAGGAAGGTTGCCTGGCCCAGGGTGCCGTAGGCATCGTTGTAGTACTGCAGCATCACAGAGACGGAGTCTCCGATGAAGGCCGCATCACGGAACCAGTCAGCAGAGACGGCTTCCGAGGGAGGGACCACCGGGTCAAAGGGCGGGGGCAGTTCGTCCTCCGGTTCTTCCGCCGGTTCCTCCTCCACCCCAGGAGGCTCGGGCTCCTGGACGGAGAGGTACTCCTCTTCGGGCTCCGCCGAGGCGGTCGTCTCCCCGCAGGCACACAGGGCAAGCAGGAGCAGAGCGGTCAGAAAACACAGTATGTATCGCTTCATAGTCTTCTCCCTTTCTGAATGGTCTTGCCCCTATCCTATCACAGTCTCTCCTGTTCGATTCTGAATATTTTCTTAAAATTTTGCCGGGTCAAAGCAGATATTCGGGAATGTGGTTGAGCAGGTATTCCACCCAGACCTTTGCACCATCATAGGTAAAGTGCATGCCCATGCTGCTCCGGTCACTGCAGAAGTCCTCGATGAGGAATCCGTTGGCATCCTTGAATCGCTCGGACACGTTCACAAAGTACCACCGGTTCTCCTGGCAGATGTCCATCATCCGCTGGTTGAAGGCATTGATGGTGTCGTTGTTGAGCTTTTCGCTGGTGCTCTTGCTGTTGGCCGTCATGGGGGTGACGGACTGGACCACGATCTGCACGTCGGGGTTCCGGGCAGCGATGTTGTTGAGGATCTTCACATAGTCCCCGGTGGACTTCTCCAGGCCGTAGCCGATGTTGTCCATGCCCAGCATCACATAGACCACCTGGGCACCGCTGGCCGCCACGCTCTCCTCGATGGCAGGCTTGTTGCCGGAGCCCTTGGGATACTCAGGCAGGATCTGGCCGGTGAGCATATTGGTGGGGCTCATGCTGCCGGCGCACAGGAACTGGGCCTTGCCCAGGGCACCGCTGGCGTTGCAGTAGTATTCCAGGGTCACAGAGATGGAGTCACCGATAAAGACCGCCTTGTCGAAGAAGGACACAGGGCCGGGCTGCTCAGAGGCAGGGACCAGGGCGGTGAAGGGAATGTCGGTATAATTCTTATAGAGTTCGTCGTAGGCACCGGGGGTCAGGTCCACCAGACGGGCACCCTCCGGGACGGCGGTCTCGGCAGCCATCATGATGCGGTAGATGACGGCGCAGACCTCCTGGCGGGACATGTTGTTGGTGGGATAGAAGAACCCGTTCTCATAGCCCTTGACCACACCGGCCAGCTGACAGGCGGTGACACCGCTGCGGGCGTATTCCTGAATGTACAGGGAATCCTTGAACTGGTCGGGCTCCACCACCTGGATCATGTCGATCTGCTCCAGGGCGGCAAAGCGGGCCAGGATGGTGCACACCTGCTCGCGGGTCAGCAGATCATTGGGGCCGAAGGTGGTCTCCGACGTGCCGTTGACCAGGCCCTGCTTATAGGCCCAGCGGACGGCGTCATAGAGGGCAGAGTCCTTGTCCACGTCCTCAAAGGAGGGGGCATCCTTGTCCTCTGCAGGCTCCAGCTTGTCCCGCTTCTTAAAGGCGCCGCTGTCCAGATTATACAGGTACAGCACCAGGTTGCCGCGGGTCTCCTCGGTGGTGGGGTTGAACTGGTCCACCTCGGGCAGGACGCCGGCCTTGCTGAGTTCTGTGATATATTGATAGCTCCACAGGCTCTCGTTCACGTCAAGGTAGGGGTTGACCCATTCCTTGTTTCTCTCGATGCTGCCTCGGATCATTGATCCTGCGGAGAATAAAACCATAAATACCAGAAACCAAAGGATGGCTTGCTTGGCTTTCTTCATACCCATCACCCTAATGAAAAAATCCTCTTCTGTAAGCTGAAAATATGGGCAGACAGAGGTTTATATATTGTACGAAATCTTCCGCACCAAAAGTGCACCAAATTTCACCCTTTTTCCCCTTTTTTCCCCGGTGGTTGCGCATCCTTTTTCCCTTCCGTGGCCCCCGTGGGACCTGCAGGGCCGGTGGGGCCCTGGGGACCGGGCATCCCGGCAGGGCCGGTGGGTCCGGTAGGACCGATCAGACCCCCGTCCGGGATGGGGGGGCCCACAGGCGGGACGGGGGCGATGGGGCCGCCCCAGCAGCAGTCCCCGGCGGGGATGAAGTCCGGGGACTGCCCGGGGGTGCCCACCGGCCGGGTCACCCGGGCCCGGTAGAGGATCCCCTGCCAGCTGACCACCTGGCCGGCGCAGTAGGTCTCCCCCTGGACGAAGGGCACCGGGCTGCAGCTCTGAGGGCCGGGCTCCCAGGGCTGGGGCGGGCAGGGAGGCGGGCAGACCGGGGCGCAGTGCTGAGGGGGACGGACACAGAACACCGGCTCTGTGTTTCCGCATGGATATCGTTTCATAAGGCTTCCTTTCTCCGCCATGGGCGGTGGAAAATGGAGGGCAAAGCCCTCACCCCAGGATATGCCCGTGGAGGGAAATCGGTCCCAGGGGCCCTTTTGGAAAAATCCTGTGGCATCCCGGCGGAAAAGGTGGTATACTACTGGATAGCAAAACGCCACGAAAAAGGAGGGATCTGTGTGGACAAGCAAAACCGCCCCATCGGCTTTTTTGACTCCGGTCTGGGGGGCATCAGCGTGCTGCGGGCCTGCACAGCCCTGCTGCCCCGGGAGGACTTCCTCTACTTTGGGGACTCCGCCCATGCACCCTATGGAGAAAAATCCCTGGAAACCGTCCGCAGCCTGACCCTGCAGGCGGTAGACAGCCTGATCGACCAAGGGGTCAAGGCCGTGGTGGTGGCCTGCAACACTGCCACCAGCGCCGCCATCACCCTTCTGCGGGACAAGTACCCCAGCCTGCCCATCATCGGCATCGAACCGGCGGTGAAGCCCGCCGCCCAGGCCCACAACTCCTCCTCCGTTCTGGTGATGGCCACCCCCCTCACCATCCAGGAGGACAAGTACCAAAAGCTGGCCGCTGCCTTCTGCCACGAGGCCAACGTGATCTCCCTGCCCTGCAAGGGCCTGGCCGAGCTGGTGGAGCAGGGCCATCTGGAGGATGCCGTGATGGACGAATACCTCCAGGCTCTCTTCCTCCCCTTCCGCCACTGCAGCGTGGAGTACATCGTCCTGGGCTGCACCCACTATCCCTTCGTCCGGTCGGCCATCCGGCGGAATTTTGGTCAGCCGGTGGAGATCATCGACGGCAGCGACGGCACCGCCCGGCAGCTGAAACGGCAGCTGGAGGCCGCCGGTCTGCTGACCAGCCAGGAGGAGCCCGGCCGGGTGACCTTCCGGAACAGCCGCCCGGAGATGCTGGACAAATGCCGGGAGCTTTACAACTTAGAGTATTAAAAAAGCGGAGCCTGACGGCTCCGCTTTTTTGTTATAGAAGTCCCAGTCTGCCTAAGATGGCTGCCACCTCGCAGCGCTTGGCGGGGGCTTCCGGGCTGCCGGAGAGGACCCCCTTCTCCTGGGCCTTCCCCCACCAGCCCTCGGCCTTGCTCCAGTCGGCTTCGGGCAGGGTCCGGGCGTGGCGCAGGGCCTTCTCCAGGAGCTGGTAGGCCTCCCGGTCGGTGAGGGCGGCCACGATCTCATGTCCTTCCATGCTGTCCTCCTTTCCCTGGGGCTTTTCAATGACCCAGTAGTATTTCACCTGCTGGCGGAAGAGATTCCAGTCCCCCCGGGTCCGGGCGGTCCTGGTGGAGGCGGGGTCGTTGATGTACACCACGTCCCCCACCCCCTTCCACACCAGCACGTAGTGGCCGGAGCTTGTCCACAGGCCCTTGCCCATGCAGGCGATGACCAGATCCCCCCGGTCCAGGGCCTCCCGGACCCGGGCGTGACAGGCCGACGTGGGGTTGCCGTAGAGGCTGGTCCCGTTCAGCCGGGTGACCTTCAGGCCGTACCGGGCCCCCGCCGGTTCAAAGTAGCCATAGTATGTCCCGCTGTGGGGGGCTTTGTACCCGTGGGCCAGGGCCCAGGCGCACTCGGTTTTGGGGGTCACGGACGGGTCCGCCCAGGTGGCCAGGACCATGGCCATGGCCGTGGGGCCGCAGCCCGAGGCGGCGATGGTGGTCTTCTCCCCCAGGGCGGAGTAGTCCAGGCTCCCCCACCGGGGGTCGGTCTGGAGGTAGGATACCGGCCGGCTCATTCCGTCCCCTCCTCCCAGTTGTCCCGCTTGGTGAAGAAGTAGGTGATGACTGCACCGTAGGCCGTGCAGAAAAGGTTCTGGGCCTCGGTGTTCACCACCCCGGGACAGAACAGCAGGGCGATGAGGGCCCCGGTCATGGCCAGGGTGACGATACTCTTTACGTCGATGAGGTCATAGAATTTTTTCATAGGGTTTTCCTCCTTATTTAAAATAGCCTCTACTAATAGGCGAAAAACCCGGGTTTCGTGTACGCAAACGTACACGTTTCAAAAAATAATTTGACGATGGAGTCCCGCTGTCCTATTTTCGGGATTCCCACGTCTTTTCCTTGACGTACCCGACATTTCCGTGTAAACTGTAGGAAAACAGGAAACTTTTTGTGACAGTTTTTGTCAATTTTGAAAGGGGGCGCTCCCATGGAGCCCAAGGTCATCAGCACCCGACGGGGCCTCGCCATTGAGATCTTACTTTTCCTCGCCTACTCCTTCTTCAGCGCCTCCTGGATGGTGGGTTCCATCATCACCCCGGACATGGTGGCCGAGTTCGGGGGGACCGACATCCCCTCCTCGGTGAACAACGCCATCTCCCTGGCCAAGATCCTGGGCAACTTTGTGGCCGCCTGGATCCTGGTAAAGCTGGGGCCCAAAAAGACCGTGGCCTTCTCCTGCCTGCTCATCTGCGCCGTGGTGGCGGGGGCCTATTCCACCGGGCTGTATTTTTTCGTCCTGACCCGGTTCCTGCTGGGCTTCGGCGGCGCTGTGCTGATGATCTGCATGACCCCCTACGTGGTCTACTGCTTCGAAGCCAAGCACCACTCCCTCTTCATTGGTCTGAACAACGCCGGCCCCAACACCGGCAACCTCATTGGCCTGCTGACCATCAACCCCGTCCGGGCCTGGCTGGGGGACTGGCGGGCCGTGGTCCTCTTCTACGGCGTGTTCAGCGTGGTCTTCCTGGTGGCCTGGTTCATCGTGGGCAAGGACTACCCCATCGCCCCCCAGGAGCCCAAGAAGGAGAGCCTGGAGGGCAAGGTCTACACCTACAAGGACGGCTTCAAGGAGCCCTTCCTCTACCAGTTCCTGCTGACCATGACCGGCCGCCTGGTCCTCTACACGGTGATGCTCTACCTCTTCCCCCTGAACCCCGACTTCACGGTGGACTCCCAGTTCATCTCCATGATGATCGCCCTCACGGGCATCCCCGGCACCATCATCGGCATCATCCTCTCCAAAAAGCTCAAGCGGCAGATCTACCTGTTCCGGTTCTCTGGCATTGCCCAGTCTGCCCTCTTCTTCCTGATGATCCTGACCAAGTCCCCGGCCATCGCCACCACCTCGGCCATCTTGCTGGGCTTCGTGGTCTTCATCTCCACCCCCTCCCTCTTCACCCTGCCCACCAAGCTGCCCGGGGCCACCCCCCAGAAGGTGGCCGTCATCCTCACCATCTACTGGGCCGCCGCCTACAGCCTGCAGATGCTGGTGTACGCCTGGGTGGTCCGGCTGGTGAACACCACCGGCTGGTTCGCCGCCATGATCTTCACCGCCATCTACTCCCTGACCTTCCTGGTGGGCACCTTCGTCCTGCCGGACTTCGACCGCCCCGGCGGCGCGTACGCCGAAGAGGAAGAAACCTGATTCACACAAAAAGATCCGCATCGCTTATGCGATGCGGATCTTTTTATGTTGCGTTATCGTTTCCCATTCTCCCGGTAGGCCAGGGTGATGCACACCAGGGTCAGGGCCATGGCCCCAGAGAAGAGGATGTAGGCGGAGATATACCCCCCGAAGTGGTCGGCCAGGATCCCGGGCACACTGGCAAAGACCAGAGCGCCCCCGGCGTAGGTCACCTGCAGCCGCCGGACCACCGTGGGGTACCGGTCGGAGGAACTCATGTCGTTGGCCCAGATGGAGGGGCCAATGGTGCAGATGGGATACCCCACCCCCAGGAAGAGGACGGTGAGGAGGGTGACGGGCATACTCTGGAGGAAGGCCAGGCAGCACAGCACATGGCCCACCAGCAGGACCCCGCCGAAGAGCAGGCTGGACTTGCAGCCGCCGATCCGGTCGGTGACCCCGCCGTAGATCAACTTGGCCAGGGTGATGACCACCCCGGCCCCCGACAGGATGACCGCCACCACCATGGGGTCAAAGCCCTCGGAGGTGAAGAGCACCGACAGGTGGGAGAAGCCCGGGTTGGCCAGGGCCCCCATAAAGAGGCTGGCGCAGGCCATGAGGGCCCACATTTTCGGGGTCAGCCCAAAGGACCGCACCGGCGCTTCCTTGGCCCCGGGGGGATGGGCGTGCTCCCAGCCGTAGGGTTTCAAGCCCTTCTCCGCCGGGTCGTTCCGCAGGAAGAGGAGGATGAGAGCGGTGAACCCAAAGACGGCGCAGGCCTCGATGCGGAAGGCCGCTGACATGGACAGCCCCTCCACCAGGGCGGTGGTCACCGGGGGCAGGAGGATGGTGGCCACGCCGCTCCCCGTGCCGCAGATGGACAGGGCTAGAGCCCGGTGCTCCACGAACCACCGGTTCATGAGGATGGACACGGGGATCATGGACCCCAGGCCGTAGCTGAGGCCGGAGATGGCCGCCCCCAGGCAAAAGACCGGGTAGGCGTGGGCCGTGCTGTAGAGCAGGAAGGACACCCCGGCGCAGGCGGCGGCGATGGTCACCCCCAGCCGGATGGAAACTTTTTTGTAATAGTACCCGATGCCCAGCATGGCCAGGAAGGACACCAGGCACCGGAGGGTCACCAGGGAGGAGGTCTGGGCGTGGGTCAGGCCGCACTCGGCCATGATGTAGGGCAGGTAGACGGAAAAGCCGTTGGACACGGTGCCCATGGTCACAAAGAGCAGCAGGGTGCTCATGAGGCAGACCAGCCAGCCGTAATAGGGTCGTTTCACAGGGGCATGCCTTCTTTCAGTTTGATGTGGGCCTCCAGGGCCTCCACAGCGGTCTCGTAGAAGCCCTTGTAGTCCTCCACGGTCTTGGGGTCCCGGACGCCGAAGGACACATGGCGGGCGTGGTAGGCCTTCAGCAGGGCGATCTTGGTCTCGGCGGACCGCCGGTCAGGTTCCAGGAAGTAGAGGCTGCCGTGGGCGGCCTGCTCGTACTTTTTCCGGCACAGGAGCCACCACATGTCCATCTCCGAGGGGTCAAAGCCGAACCCCAGGCAGTAGACGTCCCCCAGGATGAAGTAGTCCAGCCAGCTCAGGACGGGGAGCCCCTCCGGGTGCTTGCCCGTCCGGTACTTTTCCCCGGGGGCCCGGCGGGTGAGGTACTGGTCGTACCGGAAGAGGAGGCTCCCGTAATAGTAGTGGCCCAGGATCACCGAGTTGGGCTTCCGGGCCTCTCCGTGGATGTGGAAGAGGGGGACCGACCGCTCCCCCAGGGGCAGGTCGTAATAGGTATGGAGCATGAACTTCTGCTCGGATTTCTTCACGGCGGCGGTGTGCCGCTGGTATTTCTTCCACCGGTTTTTTGTCAGGAAGTCCGGGTCGGCGGCACATTCCACCTCGTAGGTGAAGTTGGGGGTGAGGATGCAGTCGAAGGGCAGGGCCAGGAGCCGGTCAATGATCCCGTCCAGCCAGGGGTGGACATCGCACTGGGTGAGTTCCTCCTTCAATTCCTGGAGGGAGCTGCCCACGTGGTCCCGGCTCAGCAGGACGGCCTGCATGGGGAAGGGGATGCCCTTGATGTCCTGGGGCCGGTAGGGAGTGCGGTTGATCTTTTCCAGCAGCCCCGCCCAGGAGGCCCCGCCGTAGACCCGGTTCAGGCCGTTGCCCAGGAGCAGGACCTTGGGCCGCTTGTGGGGTTGGATGTATAGGGTGTCGTGCATGGTCCCGCCTCCTTTGGGTGTTGATAAAATAAGTATCCGCCTATCCGGGGAAATTGTCAATGTGAAGATAAAAAAATTCCTCCCCGGTGGGGAGGAATGGGGGAGTTTGGTTTGTGTCGGCAGGCTACAATCCCTCAGTCACCTTCGGTGACAGCTCCCTTTACACAAGGGAGCCTTGAGGTTCGCACTCGCCTCAGCCTCCCTTGTGCAAAGGGAGGTGGCTCGCCGTCAGGCGAGACGGAGGGATTGTACGCCCAAAGGGCTGCACCCACGTTGGTGCATCACTGACCCAAAGTTTCCTCTGCCAGCCGGACCAGGATCTTCACAGCCTCCTCCTCCCCCATGGCCTGGAACGCCTCCAGGCCCACGGTGTGGAGGGCCTTGCGGAGGGCACGGGTAAGCTTGGAGTCCGCCCGGGTGCGGAGGGTACCCCGGTGGATCTGGCGGGCCACTTCGGTCAGCAGGCCGTGGAGGCCCTTCTCTTGAAAAGCCCGGGTCCAGTCCGGCTCGGCCCGCTTCTCATACTGCAGGGGCCGCCGGTCGCTGGGGGCGGTAACCGAAAAGACCTCCCCCTCCTGGATGATGAGCTTGCTGAGGATGGCGTGGTCCCGGGGGGCCGGGGCGGGCCTGTCCCCTTCCAAACGGGCCCGGAGGTCCCGGTGGAGGCTGGTGTACTCCGGGGCCATGGCCTGGGCCTGCTGGGTCAGCAGGGGCAGGAGGTCCGGCCGGGCCATCAGGTCCCGGGCCAGGGCCAGAAAGGTCCGCTGCCAGTCCAGGCGCAACCGGGCCGCCCAGGGGCC
This sequence comes from Ruminiclostridium sp., assembly GCA_017435425.1. Lineage (GTDB taxonomy): Bacteria > Bacillota > Clostridia > Oscillospirales > Oscillospiraceae > Evtepia. Next base: position 26,667 of record JAFSFC010000061.1, read on the forward strand.
GGGGGTCTTGCCCAGGTAGGGGCCCCGGAAGAGGGGCAGGGCCTCCTCCCCACGGCCCCGGGCCAGCAGGTCGGTGATCCGGGCAGCATCGGTCTCTATGGTGTACCGGGGGTTCAGGCGGTAGACGCCCCCGGCGGCCTGGACCAGGCCGCTTTTCCCCTCCAGACCCAGGGGGGCCAGCAGATCCCGCAGGCGGCTGAGCCGGACCCGGGCGGCGTTGGCCCCGCCCTTGATGGGAAGGGCGGCGTCCAGCTCGGTCTGGGGGATGTCCCGGCCGGGGTGGGCCAAGAGATATTTCAGCAGGAGCCAGGGCTGGGCGTTGGTCTCGGTGACGGTGCCCAGGTGGTTTTCCAGGGTCAGGGGGCCGAAGAGGGTCACCCGGACCAGGTATTTATTGGTGGCGGTCATGGGGGTCCCTCCTTTCCCGGCTCCCCTTATTTCTCAAAGGTGCAGGTCATGTTGATGATGTCCAGGGTGATGGCATCCCCGGACAGGGTGCCGGTGCCGTCGCCCAGGTCGGGGAAGGACACGGACAGAGCGCCGTCGGTGAGGGTGTAGGTGCCCGCATATTCGGAATCCGCTATGAAAAGAACGGCTGTTCCGTCGGGTTCCAGTTCCAGCCAGCTCTCCTCCCCTTCCATGGGGGTCTGGCCCATCACGATGCCGGTGCCGGTGTACCGGTTCTCGCTGGCGGGCTTGGATTCGGTTTCGGGGGCAGCTTCGGGGGTGGTCTCCGTGGTTGCAGATTCGGTTGCGGGGTCGGTGGTCTCTTCTGCGGGGGCGTCACCGCCGCAGGCGCACAGGGAGAGTGCCAGCAGCAGGGACAGGCACAGCACAGTCAGTCTTTTCATAGAGGACTCCTTTCGGTGGTATTTCAGAGGTTTGCGGTTTGATAGAACAAGCCCCCGAGCATTCGCCCGGGGGCTTGTAAGTGGTTAGGAATCTAGCCTGAATTTGGGTTCAGGGAAGATTAGAACTCGGAATCAGCGTCGATCTCAACAAAGATGACGTCGATTTCGGTACCATCCAGGTGATACATTGCGTTGTTGTACCAGCCGTTAGCAACGCCGCTTGCATCGAAGGAATTAGCGTTAGCTGCAATCAGGTCGGAGCCTGCATACAGAACATCATCAGCGTCGTCGCTGTCGATTGCAATGACAACAACATCATTTGCCAGAGTCACACGAGCATCGGGGGTACCATGGAAGATCACGCGAGTGTCGTTGAACTCCTTGATAGCTGCCTTGTTGGAGGAGAAGGAAGAGGTGACTTCGGTGACATTCATCACATCGCCGTTCATGGTGTAGGTGATAACATCGCCAACCACGAAGCCAGAAGCAGAGGTCTTGTCGGTTTCAACGGAAGTCAGCTTTTCGCCGTTCACGACGACATCGATGTACATCTTCTTGTCGCCAGCAGCATTCAGCTCTTCGCCAACAGCAACAATGTAGCCATACTGCTCATCGCCGGAGCTGATGCTGGTGCCGGTCTCTGCATACAGAGCAACGATCTCGGTGCCGTCAACAGCAGCCATGATTTCGGTAGCGGAAGTGAAAGCGATATCGTTCTTTGCCAGCAGATCAGCGCCAGTCATGTAGGTGTACTTATCGCCGTCATAGAACACGATCATTGCATTGTCTGCAACGTCATAGTCGGTTGCGCCAATCTCAACTGCGGAGATGTCCTTGGTGTAACCATCGTTAGCACCAGCGGTAACACGGATGCCGTTATAGTCGGTGGAAGCAATCTGAGCACCGTTGGGAACAGTAGTCAGAGTGTAGTTGCCTTCATCAATTTCATAGCTGACCAGTTCGCCAACCCAGTTATATTCGGCGACAGTTGCAGCATCGAAGGAAGCCCATGCTTCGACAGGAACAACTTGTTCCTTGCCATCAGCAAACATCAGCTTAACGCTGACGACATCGTTCATCTTGTCGTAGTTGCCAACACCAGTAACAACAGCAACGTCCAGGCTGGTGGTCATGGTGTCAACATTGAAGTACATGCCTTCATAGACAACCAGGTCAACTTCAGCGGAAATTGCAGTAGTGTCAACGATTGCTGCCTTGTACCAAACGCCGTCGATACGGACTTCAGTGGTAGCAGTACCAGCAGCATTGGTCTTGACAGAGGTGACCTTGCCGGAAACGGTGTCAGCCTTGGTGATAACGGCTTCGCCATCGACGGTGTAGTCAGCATCAACGATCACAGCCCAGTCGTCCTTAGCTGCGCCTTCGTAGATGTTGTGGTCTTCGTACTTGAATTCGGTAGCACCAACACGGATGCCGGAAGCGTTTGCGTAGGTGATCTTTGCAACATCAACCTTGGTCAGAACTGCCAGGTTAACATCGCCGTCGCCATCGTTGTCAATCAGCTTGACAGTCCACTCAGCCTGGCTAGGAATCATCTGGCCGGAGAGCTTATCGCTAGCCGCATTGCCGTTCATCAGGCGGCAATCGGTAGCATTAGCAGCCTGATCCAGATCATATGCAGTGCCGTTCAGCTTGATGGACTTGGCGTCAGCATCGCTATCCAGCTTCAGCTGACCAACAACACCTTCAGCGATAACAGCGCTGTCTTCGTGAGCGTACACACCGAACACATCGTCGGTCTTGCCGTCGGTGTGGACAACCTTAACGTTCTGGCCAATCAGGTCAGAGTAGTCAGCGGCGACCTTGGTGTATTCTGCATCTGCAGTGGTGACAGTGTAGGTACCCTTTTCGTCCTCTTCAACATCCTGCAGCATGGAAGCATCGTCGGTGACAACACCGTACTTTGCAGTCAGCAGATCATCGTCGCCCTTGCTGTAGGTATCGATGATGGAACCGTCAGTGCGATCGATGGAGCTGTTCTTCTCGATTTCCTTAGCCTGCAGAGCGTTCCAGATCATCTGAGCAGCGTTGTCACGGGACAGAGCTGCAGAGGGATCCATGGACTCCAGCTCGTTGTACAGGCCGTCCTGGTTTGCCAGAACGTTGGTGTACAGCTCCCAGTTGGCGCCAACCATCTTCTCCACGTCAGCGTTGTAGCCCAGAGCCACCAGCAGCATCTTAGCTGCCTGGGAACCGGTCACGCTGCCGTTGGGGTTGAAGTTGCCGCCGCCGACGCCAGCGACGACGCCCTTGGTGGAGCAGTACTCAATGTAGCCCTCTGCCCAGTGACCATCGATGTCAGCATAGGTGGGGACTGCCTTGGTAGCAGTTGCGGGCTCCTTGCCGCCGTTCAGGACGATGCAGATCATCTTTGCCATTTCAGCGCGGGTGACGTTGCCTGCGGGGTCAAAAGAGCCATCGGTACGACCGTTGATGATGTTCAGTGCGACGCACATATCAACAGCCTCGGTGTTCACGATCTTGTCCTGATCGTTGAACGCAGCACCAGCGGTAACAGCCAGGGACAGAGACATA
>JAFSFC010000062.1 GCA_017435425.1 Ruminiclostridium sp.
CAATGCGCCCCCGGTATCCCTCATGCAAATTTTGTTGAACAATTTGTAACTTTTGCAGAAAGGCACCTTGACAAATCGCGTCTTGATAACTGATACCGGAGACTTTGGCTTTGTTTTTTAGTTTTGCAAGAACGGAAGCGGCAATATCGGCCATTACAACCACACTCCAATCAATTCTTTTGCGAGTTTCTTCGTTCGCAACGGTTCAGCATATTCCAGAAGTTTAGGAATGCTCTTGCTGGTATCGTTGATATAGTTCTGAATCGCTTTGTTGAATATCTCTTTGTCCATTTTGTTGCGATACCGTAGGCAGTCACAGATTACTCGGTCTTTATCGTAGATGCGGATGCTGTGGCCATCGAGTTCTCCTGTTGTCAGACCGAGTTCCAGTACAGAGGGGGCTACATAGTAGGGCTTCACAAAAGGGTAATCGATATTGAAACGAGATTTGCCAGAGTCTTTACTGACAGCCAAATGCCATTCTCCAGGGGTGCGATCACTGTATCCGTAGTAGCGCAGTGCAGTGTCCATACAGAGGATTGCATCAGGAAACAGCCGAATGATGGTACCGACTTCGCTAAAATCATCTGGATCAACCCACTGATAATAACCGTAGCGTACTTTTTCAATATGGCCATCTCGGATGAGTCGCTGTATGTCTTGGTAATAGACCCGCTCATCCTCAAGCTGCATTCTGCGCATCATACCACCGTGTCGCTCAAATATCTCTTTGTAATGTTCTACACTTTTCATGTGCACAACACCTTTCTAACTTTTTGCTAATTTAGTGCTTCGAGCGGACGAAGTTATACAAAAGAAGAGCTGTCAAGATGTAGACCTTGAGTGCTCTCTAGCTGTGCTCTATTAGGAGGGAGGCAGTTTCGGTTGACCCTTCGGTGTGTGGCGTGAGAAGCGGCATTGATGAAGGAATAGAAAGAACGAAACCCTGCTGGCCTTATCAGGTCGGCAGGGTTTACTGTACCACAATACAAGAAATTTGATCGAATTCAGAGGAGATTTGAAAGAAATTTGATTAAATGGCGTTGATTCAATCAAATGGTTTGCTAAAACAAGAAAATATGATTGAAATTTTTGTTTTTTGATTTGATAGAAATGCGCTGTGAAAGAAGTGATACGATGCTGCCAAAAGAACTGAATATGTGCCGCAATATAGCATTCCCTCAGGCTGCATCGAAGCTGAGGGCGCACACCTTGTGGTCCCGCTGGACGCAGTAGATGGGCAGCTGCCTTTGGGTGGCGGCGGTGGTCACGTAGGATGGCAGGTTGGTCAGCAGGCACAGGGCCACGGCGGCCAGGATGGCTCCGGGGATGGCCAGGTATCGCTTGCGGAAGAGGAATAACTTCATAAAAATCCCGTCCTTTCTCTTGGGAAAGCCTATGCGGGCGGCAAAACCGCCATGCAAAACCCAGCGAAAAAGGACGGGCCTTATGATATCCATAGGGGAAAATGATAAAATTGAATTGCGGAATGCGCAGATTGAGGGTATAATCACATCCAGGAACACATCATGATTACGAGAGAAGGTATGGCTTTTATGCAGATCAATGAACAGATGGTGCGTGAGGTCGTGGCTCAGGTCATTGCCGAAATGCAAAAGAGTGACTTTGTGAAGTGCCGCGACGAGAAGAGCGGCGTCATGAGCATCGACGGCAGCAAAGTGGTGATGGAGCCCTTTGACACGGGCAGAAAGGGTGACAAGGTCTGGCTGAAGGACGTGATCACCTCCAAAGAGAACAAAAACCTGGCCGCCGGCCTCATGAAGATCGAGCAGACAGAATTTCCCTGGACCCTGAACTACGATGAGGTGGACTACGTCATCGAGGGGCAGCTGACCATCCGGATCAATGGCTGTGATATCGTTGCCAATGCGGGCGACATGGTTTTGATCCCCGCAGGCTCCAGCATCGTGTTTTCCGCCCTGGATCATGCCCGGTTCGTGTATGTGACCTATCCGGCCAACTGGAGCGAGCAGGCCGAGGGCTGATGCCGGGGGGGTGCTGCACCCGTCCCGGAAGGGAAGAACCTTGCACGGATAAAAAACAGGCAGAGACGATACCGTCGTCTCTGCCTGTTTTTTTGTGCCGCAAGAGAGGATCGCCCTTGCCCTGCCGGGGCGGGAAGGAAAAGAATTTAAAACTGTCTTGACATAATGCTTTACAACGGGGTATCCCTGTGTTATAATGCTGTCGCTTAATGAAAGGAGTTGACCCGCCTGATGAAAAAGTTGCTGGTGGTCGTAGATATGCAGGAGGACTTTATCTCCGGTTCTCTGGGCACCCAAGAGGCCCAGGACATCGTCCCTGCCGTGGTGGAAAAGATCGCCTCCTTTGCAGGAGACGTGGTCTACACCCGGGACACCCACACGGAAGAATACCTGAACACCGCAGAGGGCAAAAAGCTCCCCGTGGTCCACTGTGTCAAGGACACCCCGGGCTGGCAGATCCATCCTGAGGTCTGGGCTGCCGGACAGGGCAAGACCGCCGCCGTTATCGACAAGCCCACCTTCGGCTCTCTGGAGCTGGCGGACTTTGCCGCAGCCGGCGGATACGAGGCCATCGAGCTGGTGGGCCTGTGCACCGACATCTGCGTGATCTCCAACGCCCTGGGCTTGAAGGCCCGCCTGTGGGAGACCCCCATCGCCGTCTGCAAAAACTGCTGTGCCGGCGTCACCCCCGAAAGCCATGAGAACGCTCTGGCCGCTATGACCATGTGCCAGATTGATATTATTTAATGAACACATTCTAAAAGGAGCATGATTACCATGAAAATCAACAAGAGATTCCTGGCAGCTGCCCTGTCCGCATTGATGATGCTGGGCCTGTGCAGCTGCGGCGGCGGTTCCGACACCACGGAAGACACCGCAGCCGACCCCTCCAAGCCCTACGCAGGCCACACCCTGTATGTGGCAAACTGGCAGGGCTACAACTCCGACGCAGACTACTGCGAGAAGGCCTTTGAGGACGCTACCGGCTGCGCCGTGGAGCACGTCTATTTCAACTCCTACGAGGAGCTCATGACCACCCTGATGACCGGTGGCAACCAGACCATCGACGCTGTGGTGCTGTCCAACAACTACACCCAGTGGTTCCACGAGGAAGGCCTCATCATGAACGTGGACCCCGCCCTCATCCCCAACTATGAGCTGGTGGCCGACGTCTACAAGGACCTGGCCCCCTACGCTGTGGATGAGGAGGGCAACCTCTTCGCCTTCCCCTGGTGCAACGGCACCTCCTCCATCGCCTACAACCCCGACTACGTGGACTTCGAGATCGAGCACTGGTCCGACCTGCTGGACCCCCGTCTGACCGGCCATGTCATGGTCCTCAACGGCGACGGCGATGACTGGGTCATCGGCTGCCTGCTGGCCGGCGAGGACTCCGACGACATCGAAAACGTTGACATCGAGAAGGTCCGTGCCGCCCTCATGGAGCTGAAGGGTCAGCTGCTGGGCTTCTGGGCCACCAACGACGAGCAGATCATGCCCTGGCTGGCCGGCGACTTCTGGGCCGGTGAGATCTGGTCCGGCCCCTACACCGAGCTCATTAACAACCCCGACACCAACATCAAGCTGGTCCACCCCGAAGAGGGCACCGTGGGCTACATCGACTACTGGTCCATCGTGGAGGGCACCGACGAGTTCGACCTGGCCTGCGAGTGGATCAACTGGATCGAGAGCACCGAACAGCAGACCGCCATGGCCACCGGCGTCAGCGAAGCCTACCCCGGTGACTACTTCACCTACACCCCCATCAATGCCGAAGCCATCAACAACCTGACTGACGAACAGAAGGTCATCCTGCAGCTGGACCCCATGCCCACCACCATCAAGCTGCTGCCCTACATCGCCGATCCCGAACTGAAGGATCAGTGGACCGACCTGTATCAGGAGTTCGTCAGCTGACCGCACGCCGTTTGAAGCGTTCTGACAGAATGCCGCAGGAACCCTTTCTGCGGCATTCTTTTTTCAAAAATAAGAGGGTGATCAACCAATGAACAACAGACAGAAAAAAAACATCCAGCCCACCGCCCTGTGGACCGCCCCCAGCATCGTCATGCTGCTGTGCCTGACGGTCATCCCCCTGCTGATGCTGTTGGTCTTCAGCTTTATGAACCACAACATCTTCGCCGGGCAGCCCTGGCCGGGCTGGACCTTCGACAACATAACCCGCATGGTTCAGTCCGACACCTTCTGGCGTCTGCTGGGCAAGTCCCTGCTCATCGCCGGGGTGGTGACCCTTATCTGCATCCTGGCAGCCTACCCGGCGGCCTGGGCCATCGCCAAGGTGGTCAAGCCCCAGAACCGCAGCATCTTTATGATGGTGGTGATCCTGCCCTTCTTCACCTCCCAGCTGCTGCTGATCTACGCCATGATGAACCTGCTCCAGTCCGGCGGCCTGCTGCTGACCATGCTGGAGGCCCTGGGCATCCAGGCCGAGACCCTGCTCTACACCAACAAGGCCACCGTCCTGGTGCTGACCTATGAGTACCTGCCCTACATGATCCTCTGCCTCTACTCCTCCCTGGAGGGCATCGGGGACAACCTGATCCAGGCCTCCCTGACCCTGGGGGCCAGCAAGTGGAAGACCTTTACCAACATTGTCTTCCCCATGAGCGTGCCCGGTCTTCTCTCGGGCATCCTGCTGGTCTTTGTGCCCGTGGCCGGCAGCTTCATGGAGCCCGGCCTGGTGGGCGGCGCCAACGGCGCCATGGTGGGCAGCATGATCGACACCCAGTACTCCGGCTCCCTGAACATGGGCTACGGTGCCGCCCTGTCCTGCACCCTGCTCATCGTGCTGAGCATCATCATGGGCCTGACCCGTCTGGCCACGGCCCGGGCCCAGAGATCCATTGGAGGTGACATGGAATGAAGTCCAAAGGATTCAACGCTGTGATGCTGGCCTGCCTGTGGGTGGTGCTGGCCTTCATGTACATCCCTATCATCGCCATCATCGGCATGTCCTTCAACGCCACCCCCTACGGCATGTTCCCCTATGTGTTCACCACCGACTGGTATGAGACCCTCTTCACCACCAGCAATCTGCTGCCCGCCTGCTGGTACAGCCTGAAGTTTGCCTTTGCTGTCACCCTGGCGGCTGTGGTGATCGGCACCATGACCGCCTTCGGCCTCCAGGCCTACGCCCCCAAGTGGGCCAACCGCTTCCACTTCGTCCTCCAGCTGCCCATCATCATCCCCTGGCTGGTGACCGGCATCTCCCTGCTGCTCCTCTTCTCCTTCCTGGGGTCGGGCCGCAGCGTGCTGTCCATGTTCCTGGGCAACCTCATCGTGGTGCTGCCCTACGTGGTCCTGCTGGTGAATGGCCGGTTCCTGTCCATGGACCGGACCCCCGAGGCGGCCGCCCGGCTTCTGGGCGCCCGGCCGGCCCGGGTGTTCTTTGACATCACCCTGCCTGCCATCGCCCCCGGCGTCCTGGCCGGCGGCATCATGGCCATGATCATGTGCTTCAACAACTTCGTGGTCCAGTACTACCTGATCCCCATTGGGGTCCAGACCCTGCCCACCCTGGTGTTCACCCGCATCCGCAGCGGCTACCAGGCCGACCTGAACGCCCTGTCCGCCATCATCGTGCTGGTCTCTGTGGTGGTGGTCATCCTGCTGTCCAAGCTGGGCTTCTCTGCCGGCGGACTGTTTGGGATGTCCTCCGGGACCCAATCGAAAAAAGGAGAATGAACCATGGCAGAACTTGCTGTTAGAAATTTAAGAAAGACCTTTGACCGGGACGAAGTCCTCAAGGGGGTCAGCTTCACCGTGGAGAGCGGCAAATTCCTCTCTCTGCTGGGCCCCTCCGGCTGCGGCAAGAGCACCATCCTGCGCATCATCTGCGGTCTGGAGACCCCGGATTCCGGCGAGGTGCTGGTGGACGGGGTGGACGTGACCAAGGTCCGGCCGGAAAAACGAAACATCGGCCTGGTCTTTCAGAACTATGCCCTCTTCCCCTCCATGAACGTGGCCAAAAACGTGGGCTACGGCCTGAAGATGCAGAAGGTCCCCGAAAAGGAGATCAACGAGCGGGTCCAGGAGGCCCTGGCCCTGGTGAAGCTCCCGGACTACGGCTCCCGCCGCATCCACCAGCTCTCCGGCGGTGAGCAGCAGCGCATCGCCCTGGCCCGGGCCCTGGTGACCCGGCCCAGCATCCTCCTGCTGGACGAGCCCCTCTCCGCCCTGGACCGGAAGGTCCGGGCAGAGATGCAGTATGAGATCCGCAACATCCAGCGGGAGATCGGCACCACCACCGTCTTCGTCACCCACGACCAGGAGGAGGCCCTGACCATGTCGGACCAGATCATCCTGATGAACAAGGGCTGCATCGAGCAGGAGGGGGACCCCTACGCCATCTACAGCCGTCCCGTCTCCGAGTTCGCTTCGGACTTTTTGGGCAAGGCCAACCTGATCTCCGGCACCCTGTGCTGCGAGGGGGGCCAGTGGTACCTGGCGGACGGAGAGGTCCGCATCGCCGTCAACCACTGCGGCGGCCAGGAGGGGGACCCCGTGAAGGCCGCCGTGCGAGGGGAGTACTTCGAGTTCTGCTCCCCCGAGGCTGAGGGGGCCAACCCCTTCCACCTCCAGAAGAAGATCTTCACCGGCCTGAGCTGGAAGCTCATCGGCACCCTGGGCACCCAGCCCGTGGACATCTCCGCCCTGGGCATCAGCGCCGACCACCTGGAGGAGGGGGCCCATGTGTATGTCCGTATCCGCCCCGAAAACGTGGTGTACTACAACAAATGAGAACAGAAAAGGAACTGCGCCGGTTCCTCATTGACACGGACACCGGCTCGGATGACGTCTGGGCGGTCATCGAGGCCCTCCGGGCCACCCACCTGGTCCGGGTGGAGGCCATCACCGTGGTCTGCGGCAACCTCCCCCTGGACCTGTGCGTGAAGAACGCCATGCTGGCGGTGGACGCCGCTGGGACCTACGCTCCGCCCGTCTACCGGGGGATGGACCACCCCTTAGCGAACAACGAGGGCTTCTACGCCCCGGAGGTCCACGGGGCAGACGGCCTGGGGGGCATGGACCTGCCCCCGTCTCCCCGTCCCGTGGAGGAAACACACGCCGTGGATGCCATCATTGACCTGGTGATGGCCAACCCCGGCCAGATCGAGATCGTCACCTGCGGCCCCCTGACCAACCTGGCCGTGGCCCTTCAGAAGGAGCCGCGGCTGGCAGAGAACATCAAGAAGGTCTGGATCCTGGGGGGCTCTGCCAGGGGCACAGGGAACATGACGGCCTATGCCGAGTACAACGTCTACGTGGACCCGGAGGCGGCGGATATCGTCCTCCGGGCCGGGATGGACACCCTCTGGGTCACCTGGGACACCGCCGTGGGGGAGACCGAGATCACCCCGGCGGAGGTGGACCGGCTCATGAACAGCGGCAGTCAGGCCGCCCGGTTCTGCGCCCGGTGCACCCGCACCCTGGGGGAATACTACCGAAAGACCTACGGCAGGGAGTCCTTCGCCGTCATCGACAGCCTGGTGATGACCACCGCCCTCTACCCCCAGATCATGGAGGGGGTCTTCCGGGCGGCCTGCACCATCCAGCTGGAGGCGGGGGAGAGGCGGGGCTGCTTCCGCATGGACCCTGCCGCCCAGCCCAACGCCGCCGTTTGCCCGGCGGTGAAGGTGGACCAGTTCAAAACCAACCTGTTTGCCCTTTTGGGGGCGGGCAGCTGAGCTTCAGGAGATGTTAGTATGAATGATTTCAGATTTTATAACCCCGTCCGCATCCACTTCGGCAGGGAGGCCATGGCCCAGCTGCCGGAGGAGTTGGCAGGGGTCGGGAAGAAGATCCTGCTGGTCTACGGCGGGGGGAGCATCAAGGCCAGCGGCCTCTATGACCGTGTCCTGGCTGCCCTCCGGGAGGCCGGAAAGGATGTGGTGGAGCTGCCTGGGGTCATGCCAAACCCCCGGACCGAAAAGGTCTACGAGGGCATCGACCTGTGCAAGACCCACGGCGTCGACTTCATCCTGGCCGTGGGCGGCGGCAGCGTCATCGACTGCGCCAAGGCCATCGCCGTGGGGGCCCGGACCGACCGGGACTTCTGGCAGGCCTTCTTCGTGAACTGGGAGGAGGCGGAGGACGCCATCCCCCTGGGCACCATCCTGACCATCCCCGCCACCGGCAGCGAGATGGACCGGTCCTCGGTGATCACCAACTGGGCCACCGGGGAGAAGAACGGCTATGACTCCGACCTGACCTACCCGGCCTTCTCCATCCTGGACCCCACCCTGACCTACACCCTGCCCAAGCACCAGATGGTCAACGGCGTGGTGGACACCCTCAGCCACATCTGGGAGCTCTACTTCTCCGAGCCCGACACCGAGAGCGTCACCGACGCCCTGGCCGAGGCCCTGATGCGGTCGGTGATCTCCGCCACCCGGACCGCCCTGAAGGACCCCACGGACTACGTGGCCCGGGCCAACATCATGTGGGCCAGCACCTTCGCCCTGTGCGGCATGCTCAACAACGGCAAAAAGACCGACTGGGCCAGCCACAACATCGAGCACCCCCTGTCCGCCGTCTTTGACGTGGCCCACGGAGCCGGTCTGGCCGTGGTCCACCCCAATTACATGAAGTATTTCTGCTCCTATGCCCCGGAGCGGTACGCCCGCTATGCCGTCCAGGTGTGGGGGGTGGACCCTGCCGGCAAGACCACCCTGGCCGTGGCCCAGGAGGGCATCCAGCGGACCCGGGACTTCTTCAATGAGATCGGGGCCCCGGCCACCCTGACGGACCTGGGCATCCCCGAGAGCGCCATCGAGGACCTGGCCGCCCGCACCGACCTGAGCTGCTGGGCCTACCGGGAACTCACCCGGGAGGACGTGAAGGCCATCCTGGGGATGTGCCTGTGAGAGCGGGAGAGCGCCATGAAAAAAGACATCGTTTTGCTGGGCGGCCTCCTGCTGGACCGGTACTTTTACATTGACCGCTGGCCCGCCCGGGGCCAGGACGGCTTTCTGGAGCGGGAGGAGTCCTTCGTGGGGGGCTGCTCCATCAACATGGCAGCCACCATCCACAACCTGGGGGGTCAGGCCTACATCGCCACCTGCATCGGCAGTGACCAGACCGGCCGGGACATCCTGGCCCATCTGGACCGCCACGGCCTCTCCCGCCGGCTGGTCCAGACGGTGGCCGACACCACCGGCAGCTGCATCGTTTTTTCCGAGCCCGAGGGGGAGCGGACCTTCCTGACCCACAAGGGGGCGGAGTGCGTCTTCACCCCCGCCCTGGCCGAGAAGCTTTTGCTGGCGGCTCCCGCCTGGGCCGGGGTCACCGGCTACTACCTGCTGGGGGACAACCCCGGGGACATCATGTACTGCCTGGAGGAGCTCCACCGGAAGGGCACCAGGTTCCTCTTTGACCCCAGCCCCCTGGTCTCGGACATCCCGCCGGAGATCCTGACCCGGATGGTGGCCATCAGTGACATCCTGACCCCCAACGGGTCGGAGCTGGCCCCCTTCGGCGGGGAGGAGGGGCTCCTGGCCCTGACCGGGGCAGGGAAGACCGTCATCCTCACCCGGGGAGCCCAGGGGGGCTCGGTCTACACCCCCGACGGGGCCTTCGACTACGCCAGCGCCCCCTGCACCGTGGTGGACACCACCGGGGCCGGGGACAGCTTTTCCGGGGCCCTGCTCTACGCCATGACCGAGGGCTGGCCCATGGAGAAGGCCATCGCCCTGGCCGCCCGGTGCGCGGCAAAGACCTGTGAGGTCAACGGCCCCCACGGGTTCTGGACGTTGGAGGAAGGGCTTTCGTGAAAAAGCACATACTGTGACCAAAGGGGTTGTCCAAATTTGGAAAGTATGGTAAAATCTTTTCAAATATAGAAACAGAGAGGAGGAGCCTCCGTGAAATGGGATGAATGTTTGATCTGCGGTGCGCCCCTGGAGTACTTTGAAGAGACCCGGACCATGACCTGTGCCATCTGCGGCAAGGTGGAGCACGGCCACAGCTGCTGCGAGAAGGAAGGCCACTACGTCTGCGACGAGTGCCATGCCAAGGGCATGGCGGCCATGTTCAGTGTCTGCCTGGGCTCAGACTCCACCAACCCCTATGAGATCATGCTCAAGCTGATGGAGCTCCCCAACTGCCATATGCACGGGCCGGAGCACCACATCCTGGTGGGTGCCAGCCTGCTCACCGCCTACTACAACGCCGGCGGCAAGATCGGCCCCAAGGGCAAGTCCCTGGGGGAGGCCCTGCGGGAGATCCAGACCCGGGGCAGCAAGCTCCCCGGCAGCATCTGCGGCCATTGGGGGGTGTGCGGCGCTGCCATCAGCGCCGGCATGTATATGGCCATCGTCACCGGCTCCAACCCCATGAAGAGCACGGAATGGGGCCTGGCCAACTCGGTCACCGGCCAGATCCAGACCGCCCTGGGGGACCAGGGAGGCCCCCGGTGCTGCAAGCGCAGCTCCTTCGAGGCCCTGCGCAAGGCGGTGGCCTTCACCCGGGAGCACCTGGAAGTGGACCTGGAGCTGGGCTACATGCCCTGCCCCTACTCGGCCAGCAACAACCACTGCCAGAAGATCGTCTGCCGGTTCAACCCCAAGAATCAGTGACACGACATGGGATGTGCTGCGCCCTGCGGCACATCCCATTTGGCTGTATGGCAGAGGGTTCTCCCGACAGGAGCAGAGAAAGGAGTCGATTTTGTGGAGTATGTGTACGACCTGCTGCGAGAGCGGGTCCTGACTGCCCTTGCCCAGGTGAAGCCCCCCGAGGGCGGCGGCTTTGACACCACCGAATGGGAGGAGAAAGACAGAAAGCGACCTGGGCATCCAGGAGACCGAAAGACCCGGTGTGGCCAGGCTGGTCCTGCGAAAGCGGTTCCGGGGGATCAGCTACGCCTGCCTGCTGACCCGATCCCGGCTCTATTACACTGGCGGGAAGAAGCCGATCGAGCTGGACAAGCTCCGAAAGGTGGAGCTCACGGGGAAGGGCTCCCGTGCCAGCCTTGAGGTCCATACCTCGCCCGACTACCATTTTTTGCGGGTCCCCGCCGGCCGCGCACCCTATCTTCTGGCGGTCCTGGAGGAGATCCAGACCTTCCGGGCCTAGATAGACAAGCTGCCCCCTTGACCCAGAGCCCTTTCGGAAACGTCCTTTTTTTCACAGGAAAAGAGAGCCTCTGGGCTCTCTTTTTTGCCCTTTTGGCTGGTGCAATTACCGGGATTGATCCTCACCTTGTATTCCGTGACGCCCAGTCGTTTTTTGACGGCATCAAGCATTGCAACAACGGCGTGAATGCTGACACTTTTGGTATTGTAGCCATTATGTAGATGAGGTGGTTATGGTTCTGCACTGGATAACGAGGGCTACGATGCCGAGAAAGGTCTTCCCAAACCGCCCCTGATGGGGTACAATAACCCCAATGAGAAAAAGGGGGGAGTTCTGTGAATACCTATCAGAAGATCCAGTGGCTGGCCTGGATGATCACCGGCCTGAGCGTCATGGGCATCGCCATGTGGATGCTCACCGGGTCCCAGGTGGGGCCGGTCCTGGCCGTCAGCCACATCGCCATGAGCCTGATCCTGGCCAGCCTCTGCGGAGTCCTCATCCCCATGGGAAAAGGGGCCGGGGAGGTCTGGGGGGATGTGCAGAAAAAACTCATCCTTCAGGTGCTGATCCTGGTTATACAGGCGGGTACCTACGCTTACCTGCTGGTAGGCCATGGGGAGAACGTGGCCCTGATCCTGCTCCAACTGCTGGGCTACTTCGCCTGCCTGCGGACGGTCCCGGCCGTGAAGAAGGCCGAGGAAGAAGCATAAGAGAAACCGCTCGGATACGATCCGGGCGGTTGTTTTTTGTTGGTGATTCAAACCCTTGACACTCTCGCTCGGTCATGTTAATATACTGGTACTGTACAATTTCATATCGTGTTGAACGGGAAGAGTACCATGCCAGAAACGGCCAGAGAGGGGCGGTCACCGACTGCAAGCTGCCCTACGCGGAGGAATGGGAAAGTGCGCCCGGGAGCGAGGGGGATGCAGATGCCCTCCGGTTTGGCACCGTTACCAGCCCTTTGAGTGATAAAAAAGAGTGGAACCGCGATATCCTGTCGCCTCTTGACCCAATTGTGGGGCAAGGGGTGTTTTTTTGTCCCTTGACCCGCAAAATATCATTCGAAATGAGAGGTATGTTACCTTGTCTTTGTCAGAAACCTTAGGGGCCTATCAGGCCCGTGACCCGGCGGCCCGGAGCAAGCTGGAGGTCCTCCTCCTCTACCCCGGTGTCCACGCCACCATCTACCACCGCATGGCCCACAGCCTGTGGAAGCACAACCTGCGCTTCCTGGCCCGTGCCGTCTCCCAGTGGAGCCGGTTCTGGACGGGCATCGAGATCCACCCCGGCGCCAAGATCGGCCACCGGCTGGTGATCGACCACGGCAGCGGCATCGTCATCGGCGAGACCGCCGAGATCGGCGACGACTGCCTCCTGTACCACGGTGTCACCCTGGGCGGCACCGGTAAGGATCAGGGCAAGCGTCACCCCACCCTGGGCAACAACGTCCTGGTGGGCAACGGTGCCCGTATCCTGGGCCCCTTCAAAGTGGGCGACAACGCCCGTATCGCCGCCGGTTCCGTGGTCCTCAGTGAGGTCCCCCCGGACAGCACCGCCGTGGGTGTTCCCGCTCAGATCGTCCGTGTCCACGGCCAGGAGACCCACTACGCCGACAACGTGGACCAGATCAACGTGGAAAACCCCCTGCTGGAAAAGATGGCTGCCATGTCCTCCCGCCTGGAGCTGTTGGAAAAGCTGCTTGACGAGCATTATTTAAGAGAAAATCCCCAGGACGACCACCGCGAGGCCGTCCGTGAATCCAAAAACAAAGGAGAAAACCAAGTATGATGCAGCTGTATAATTCTGCTACCCGCAAGAAGGAAGAGTTCAAGACCCATACCCCCGGCCACGTGGAGATGTATACCTGCGGCCCCACCGTGTACCACTTCGCCCACATCGGCAACCTGCGCTCCTACATCATGGAGGACGTGCTG
Source organism: Ruminiclostridium sp. (assembly GCA_017435425.1). Classification (GTDB taxonomy): domain Bacteria; phylum Bacillota; class Clostridia; order Oscillospirales; family Oscillospiraceae; genus Evtepia. Next base: position 13,040 of record JAFSFC010000062.1, read on the forward strand.
GAAAAGACCCTGCGCTACACCGGCTATGACGTGAACCGCGTCATGAACATCACCGACGTTGGCCACCTGACCAGCGACGCCGACGAGGGCGAAGACAAGATGCTCAAGGGCGCAAAGCGTGAGAACAAGTCCGTCATGGACATCGCCAAGTTCTACACCGACGCCTTCTTCTCCGACTGCGAGAAGCTGAACATCAAGGTCCCCGACGTGGTCCAGCCCGCTACCGGCCTGATCGACGACTTCATCCACATGGTGGAGGGCCTGATCGAGAAGGAGTTTGCTTACTTCGCAGGCGGCAACGTCTACTTCGACACCTCCAAGCTGAACCGTTACTATGTCTTCAACGACCACAACGAGGAAGACCTGGCCGTGGGCGTCCGTGAGGGCGTGGAAGAGGACACCAACAAGCGCAACAAGAACGACTTCGTTCTGTGGTTCACCAAGTCCAAATTCGAGGACCAGGCCCTGAAGTGGGACTCCCCCTGGGGCGTTGGCTACCCCGGCTGGCACATTGAGTGCTCCGGCATCTCTCTGAAGTACAACGGCGAGTACCTGGACCTGCACTGCGGCGGTATCGACAACGCCTTCCCCCACCACACCAACGAGATCGCCCAGACCGAGTCCTTCGTGGGCCACGAGTGGTGCAAGCAGTGGTTCCATGTCCACCACCTGAACACCAACAGCGGCAAGATGTCCAAGTCCAAGGGCGAGTTCCTGACCGTCTCCCTGCTGGAGGAGAAGGGCTATGATCCCCTGGTCTACCGTATGTTCTGCCTGCAGTCCCACTACCGCAAGGGTCTGGTCTTCTCCTGGGAGAACCTGGACAACGCCGTGGGCACCTTCAACAAGCTCATCGGCCGCATCGCCAACCTGAAGCCCGGCGACGACGTGGATCAGGCTGTGTTCGACGAGCTGAAGGCCAAGTTCGTGGCCGCTCTGGAGAACGACCTGAACACCGCCCAGGCCATGACCGCCGTCTACGACGTGCTGAAGGCCAAGACCACCGATGCCACCAAGCTGGCCGTCCTGGCTGACTACGACTATGTCCTGAGCCTGGACCTGCTGGCCAAGGCAGAGGCCAAGCGCCAGGAGAACGCCAAGGCAGCCGCTGCCAAGAAGAGCGAAGGCGGCTACACCATCGTGGGCGAGGGCGACCCTGCCATCGACGCACTGGTCATGCAGCGCTACGAGGCCAAGAAGGCAAAGAACTTTGCCGAGGCTGACCGCATCCGTGACGAGCTGAAGGCCCAGGGCATCGAGATCACCGACGTGGCCGGCGGCGCACAGTGGAAGAAGATCTGATATTAATATTGAGATGGCAAAAGCCGCTGAGGATTTTCCTCAGCGGCTTTTCTTATCAAAGGAGCATCAGTGGTGCAGTGATACCTGCCAGGATGAGTAAAAGGGAAACACCGGTCATAAAGACCCAGAAATAAGAGGGTTTTCCCGCCTTGATCCAACCGGTGATCAGAGCCCCAAGGCCGAACACCAGAACAAAGGGCCAGAGGAACCAGGTCGCATAGTATATGAGAGCACAGATTTCCAGTATTTCGCCCATAGGCTCACCCCCTTACTTCAACTCCACGCCGTCCTCGAAGGCGTTGCCCACCTTTTCGGTGACCAGCAGGTAGTCGTGGTTCATGGGGTCGTAGGCGATGGGGCGGAGCTTGGCCATGTCCACGCTGCCGTCCTCCCGCAGGACGGACTCGTCGGCGCAGACGTTCACGATCTCGCCGATGAGCAGCTCGGACTCCTCGTCATAGCTCACCATCCGGCACTCCAGGGCCACGGGGAGCTGGGCAAAGAGGGGAGCGTCCACGTGGGCGCTCTTCTCGGCGGTCCAGCCGGTTTTGGCGAACTTGGCGGGCTCATCGTTGGCGGAGACGATGCCCACGTAGTCGGCGGGGACCACCTGATCGGCGGTGGCAAGGCTCACGGTGAAGTCCCGGCGGGCGAAGATGTTCTGGGTGGTCTTGTGGTCGGCCAGGAAGATGGCCACCCGGTCCATGTCGGCGATGGTACCCCAGGCGGCGTTCATGGCGTTGGGGACGCCGTCCTCGTTGTAGGTGCCGATGATGAGGACGGGCATGGGGAACAGGTAGGGCTGAGGTCCGAAGTTTCTTCTCATGGTGTAGTCTCCTTTATGTTAGATTTGGTTGGTTTCGATGCGGTGTTTCAGGTCCAGGACCTTTTCCTGGATGGCGGTCATCACGTCCAGGAAGGTCTTGTCCGGGCATCCGGTGGGGTCGTCCAGCCCCCAGTCCTCCCGATGGCGGCAGGGGAGCCAGGGGCAGTTGACGTTGCAGCCCATGGTAATTACTACGTCCACGGGCGGGATGTCCGCCAGGAGCTTAGACCGCTGGGTGGCCTCCATGTCGATGCCGTGGCGGTCTTTCATCAGGCGGACGGCGTCCTGGTTGATCTGGGGTTTGGTTTCTGTGCCGGCGGAGTAGCTTTCAAAAACATTTCCTGCCAGGGCTTTGCCCAGGGCCTCGGCCATCTGGCTGCGGCAGGAGTTGTGGACGCACACAAAGGCGACCTTGGGCTTGCTCACTGGCCGTCACCCCCAAAGAAGGGACACCGCTCCTTGATGCACTGGTTGTTCTGCTTCTGGTGGGTACATTCCGGGGGGACCCGGTCCATTTTGATGCCCAGATGCTCCTCGGCGAAGTCGATGGCGGTCTGGATGGCCAGGTAGCCGTTGCGCTTGCAGCACCGGGGGCCGCCGATCTGGCCCAGGGTGTCCAGGGACTTGGCTGTCATCCGGTTGGACAGGCCCCAGGGTTCCCCGGCCAGGGGGGTGGAGCCGGTGAGGATGGACACGAACATGCCCGTGCTGACACCGGCGCCGCAGGCACCCCAGAAGCCACAGGCCCCCCCGGGGACCTGCTTGCCCCGGGCGTGCATCTCCTTCAGGGCGGTTGGAAGGTCCAGGTCAGCCCCGGCGTTCTTGGCGGCGGTGAGGAGGGCGGCGCCGATCATGGTGTGGTGCTCCGGGCCGTGCATGTGGCAGAAGGGGAGGGCCATCATCTTCTTGAGGATGGCGATGGGGTCCCGGGAGGTCTCCCGGAGGCAGATGCCGAAGATGGTGTCCAGACCCTGGGTGTGGCAGTCGGTGCAGACGTAGTGGCCCTTCACGCAGCGGGTCTTGCTGGGCTCGGTCTTGCCGCAGATGGCGCAGGTCATGTCTTCGTCCTGGGTGAGGTACTCCAGGGGGGCCTGACAGATGAGACATTCTTCCTTCATGGGGATTCCTCCTTGGGTTCTTTTGAGGATATTATAGCATCCCTGTGGGGAAAAGGGAATGGGGGAGTTTTTTCGCCAAACCCCTTGCATTGCAGGCCCATTCCCGATATGATACCCATGAACAAAATGAAAATGAGGGATCTATTATGATCAGAGCAGAAAACCTGTCCTTCGGCTTTGCCGACAAGGACTTATACCATACCATTTCCTTCACTCTGGAGGCCGGCCGCCACTGCGCCCTCATCGGCAGCAACGGCACCGGCAAGACCACCCTGGCCGATCTCATCCGTCGCCCGGAGAACTACCTCTTTGACGGCACCCTGGAGACCGAGGGTGTGGGCCGCATCGGCTTCGTGAGCCAGTTTGCCAGCCGGGAGAAGGACCAGGAGGTCACCGTCTTCCAGTACCTCAGCGGGGACTTCCTCCGGCTCCAGGAGGCCATCGACGACGTCTGCGCCCGGATGGAGGAGACCGAGGATCTGGACGCCCTTCTGGAGGAGTATCAGGTCCTCCTGGACGAGAGCGAGTCCATGGACGCCGACAACTACGAGACCAACATCCGCCGTCAGCTCCACCTGGCCGAGCTGACAGACAAGGCCGACCTGGAACTGTCCAAACTCTCCGGTGGTGAGTACAAGCTCATCCAGGTCATCCGCCAGATGCTCCTGCGGCCCGGTCTGCTGGTGATGGACGAGCCTGACGTCTTCCTGGACTTTGAAAACCTCAACGGCCTGCGGGATCTGGTGAACGCCTACGAGGGCACTCTGCTGGTCATCACCCACAGCCGCTACCTGCTGGCCCACTGTTTCGACAAGATCTGGCACCTGGAGAACGCCGATCTCCAGGAGTTCGACGGCAACTTCCGGGAGTACAACCTCTCCCTACTCCAGAAGAAGATCGACCTCCAGGAGGCCGCCGCCAAGGACCTGGGAGAGATCCAGCGGGTCACCGAGCTGGTGGAACGCCTCCGGGACGAGGCCACCAAGATCGTAGACCCCCTGAAGGGCCGGACCCTCAAGGGCAAGGTCAGCTATCTGGAGCGGCTCCAGGCCCGGCAGATCAAGGCCCCCTTTGTGGAGATCCGCCAGCCCGAGATCACCCTGCCCCTGGTGGAGCGGAACGAGGAGGAGGAACCCAAGGTCCTGCTGGAGGTCAATGACTACAGCCTGGCATTTTCCGAAAAGCTCCTGGAAAACGTGAGCTTCACGGTGAGCCAGCATCAGAAGGTGGCCATCGTGGGCCCCAACGGCACCGGTAAGACCACCCTCCTGCGCCAGCTGTGGCAGAACGAGAACCCCGCCATCCGGTTCCATCCCGATGCCAAGGTTGGCTTCTTCTCCCAGCTTCAGGAGGAACGGCTCAACGAGAACAACTCCATCTACCAGGAGTTCTACGAGGCCGGGGTGGACACCCCCGCCCAGGTGGAGGCCCTCCTGGCCCGGTACTGTTTCGACCCGGACTCTCTGGGTAAGAAGATCGGCCAGCTCTCCGGCGGCGAAAAGAACCTGCTGCAGCTGGCCAAGCTGTCCATCAGCGGGGCGGACCTCCTGCTGCTGGACGAGCCCTCCAGCCACCTGGATACCTACGCCCAGATGGCCCTGGAAGAGGCGGTGGCCAACTACCAGGGTGCTGTCCTCATGGTGTCCCACGATTTCTACAGCATCGTGAACTGCGCCGATGCCATTCTCTACGTGGACAACGGCACCATCCGTCCCATGAGTGGCCGTGCCTTCCGGAAGATGATCTACAAGCGGCACTTCAGCCGGGAGTACCTGGAGCTGGAGCTGAAAAAGTCCGAGCTGGAGACCAAGGTGGCCCGCTGCCTGGAGGCCGGAGACTGGGAGACCGCCAAGGTCTTCTTCGAGGCCCTGGCCGCCGTGGTGGAACAGATGTAAGCCATGCACCGCTACTACATGTTTCACAAGCCCTTCGGCTGCGTCACCGCCCGGCGGGATGACCGCCACCCCACGGTGATGGACTGGTTCCGGGACCTGGGGAACGAAAACCTCTCCCCGGTGGGGCGGCTGGACCGGGAGACCGAAGGGCTCCTCATCATCACCGATGACGGTATGTGGAACCGGCAGATGACCCGGCCGGAGTTCCACCAGGCCAAGACCTATGCATTCACCGTCATGGGAGACCTGACCCCGGAGCGGGTGGCCCTTCTGGAAGAGGGCGTTCTGCTCAACGGCGAGACCCAGCCCACCGCCCCGGCGGTGGTGGAGGTGACGGGGCGGTCCACCCTGGCCCAGACCCTGCCGAAGCTCCATCCCGAGATTCAGGAAAAGACCAGGCACAACCCTATGGACCGACCGGTTACCTTCGGGACCATCACCATCACCGAGGGCCGCAACCGGCAGATCCGCCGGATGATGAAGGCGGTCCGCTGCCTGGTGCTGGAGCTCAAGCGGGTGTCCATGGGAGAGATCCTTCTGGACCCGGACCTTGCCCCGGGAGAGTGGAAGGAGATCTTTTTCCCGGAAAAATAAAAAACGTCCTCTTTGGGACGTCGAAAAAAGCCTCGCAGAGTTTTGCCGCCTTGGCGGCAAAATAGGATTCAATTCGTTTTCTGGCGCGACATGTGCGTGCCAGAAAACACTTCTCGGCCTGTAAACGTGCGCCTTGGAACAAGGCGTGCGCTGCAGCAGGCCGTATTTCTTTTTTGAAAAGGCGTATGCCTTTTCAAAAACAAAAAAGTAACCCGTGTTCGCTAACCACTCGAACACGGGTTACTGGTTCTTCTTATTATCTAACATCAATGGTTACCTCGCATTTCTACAGATTCGATGCTCGTTCTGCTGTCCAAATCTACTCTGCACACGTATCAATCAATTCATTCTCCTAAGGGAGATCACCTGGATGTGGGAAGATCTTTCGATGGAATCGAGTCACCGTAAGGAGCTCATTACGTCTTCTCTGAGCTTTCAGGCCTTCACCTGACTTCCTTTTCTGGTTATATAATAGCACAGGATCCGGCCACCTGCAAGATGGGAAGTTGTATAAAATGACCTATCAGGAATTGAGCAACCCGGAGAAAACCGGGCAAATTCACGGAAAGGAATTGACAAGACAGGCGTGTGCCTGCTATACTATTCTTGTTCGGCGGTCATTTGACCGCCCTTTTTCTTTCCACATTGTTTCTAGGAGTGTGGAAAGAAATACAGCGTGCCGCCCGGGCACGCATAAAAGAACCTCGTAGAGTTTTGTCGCCGTAGCGACAAAATAAATTGAAATTCGTTTTCTGGCGCGACATGCGCGTGCCAGAAAACACTTCTCGCTCCTCCAGTGTGCCCGTAGGGCGCACGCAGAGGGGTGCAGATATTTTTGAAAAGGCGGTAAGCCTGCCTTTTCAAAAACAAAAAGTGACCCTTGACCGTTCTGCTGAAACGACCAAGGGTCACCGGTGATTCTTATTATCTAACATCAATGGTTACCTCTCTTTCTACAGGATAGATGTCAATTCGTTCAGGTCTGAATCTACTACGAAGCACTTATCAATTCAATCAATTCTCGTAAGGGAGAACACCTGGATGCTGGAAGATCTGCTTGAGCGAATGTTCATCGTTGTGCAACAGCTCTCACATTATTTTGAGAGGGGTGGTACTTAGTACATGGGACTCACCCTTTCCTTGTCTATAATATAGCACAGGAGGCGGGCGGTTTCAAGATGGGGTTTTGTATAAAATGAACGAAGAAAACTTGTGGAAAGGGGAGAATCTGTTTCGGTAAAGAGGTGAAGCGTTGACAAGACAGTTGGGGTGTGGTATCTTGTTTTCGTAGGCGGTCCTTGGGACCGCTTTTTCGTTTCCCAGAGCCTCGCAGAGTTTCGCCTCTGCAGAGGCGAAACGGTGTAACGCACAAAAATAAAGTAACCCTTGATCGCCGGAACGATCAAGGGTTACTGAGAATTCTTATTATCTAACATCATTGGTTACCTCTCTTTCTGCAGATTCATTAGAATTGACGAGTTCTTTTCATTTATATAAAAGATTCAGAAGAATCTGTATCTTTCAGGACTCACCTTTTCTTTTGTATCTATACTATAGCATGGGAATGGGGGGATTGCAAGATGGGGTTTTGTACAAAATGCACGACCGGAAACTGAGCAACAGGGAGAAATGCGGCAAAATCACGAAATAGCATTGACAAGAGCGGCAGGATTTGGTATCTTAAATATGTTGGGCGGCCATTGGGGCCGTCCTTTTTCTTTGGGGAAAGATCCTGGCAAAATGATAACCCTTGGTCAGCTCTTTCATCTGCCAACCAAGGGTTATCGGTTATTCTTAATATCTAACATCATTTTAACCTCTCTTTCTTGAAATCAGATCTGCCGTTCCGCTGCCAAGAAAATTTGTAGAAGCACCGTTTATGTCATCCCACCAGGGAATCTATCACAATTGCGGAAGACTTGATCTGCGGCTCTTTCAAAACCATGAGCCTTTGGTTGTTCTTAGTACATGGGACTCACCCTTTCTTTTGCTGATTACAATATAGCACAGGGAGCTCCTTCTGACAAGATGGGGATTTGTACAAAGTGCACGGGCGAAAATTGAGCAAGGGGGAGAAAAGTGGGCGAAATGACCATGAGTCGTTGACAAGACCGGAGGGTTTTGCTATATTAAACTTGTTGGGCGGTCGCAGGACCGCCTTTTTTATTTAGATCACCAGGCTGATGCCGTAGATGACCACCAGGTGGAGAGGGTAGTACACATAGAAAAAATACTTCATCCTGCGTTTGCCACGCTGGCCGTTATACAGAGCCAGAAGGGGTAGGGTCAGCAGAGAGAACCACTGAATGGCCCCCAGATTCCGGAAGAAGATGGCCAGAAGGACCAGTCCTCCGCAGGAAAGAAGGAGCTTTTCTTTTTGGGTGCGGCCCAGGAAAATGAAGACTGGCAGCAGAACACCCCAAAGGCCATAGTCGATGGCGAAATCTGTGTGGTCCAGGAGTTTAGGAAGGCCCAGACACACAAAGAAGACCGCCAGCCAGACCAGGGCGGCGGTGAGCACCGTGCCGCCGGTCCTTTGCGTCCGGGCCCGGTCCAGGGACTGGATCAGCAGGATGGACAGGAGGAAGGTCACCAGGATGCACTGATACAGGGAGCCCATAGCCAGGAAGAAGACCGCCTGACAAAGAGCAGCCACGGCCAGGATGGTCAGCAGATACTTCCTGGGGTTCTGGGTATGCCGACAGCCCTCGGCGATCATGTAGGCGAAGATGGGCAGGGCCAACCGGCCCAGGATCCGAAACAGATCGATTCCGGGAAAAAGGTGGACACCCATGTGGTCCAGAGTCATGGAGAGGATGGCGATCAGTTTCAGGGTGTTGCCTGTGAGACCTTGTCTGGTTGCGGCTTGGGACATGACCATCCCTCCTTTCTGACCGCTATTATAGCACAGAAAACAAAAATGGCACAAAGACTTTTGCTGTCCCTGTGTCATCCAAAACCTCGTAGAGTTTCGTCGCTCCGGCGACGAAAAAAGTTTGAATTGTTTTCTGGCGCGACATGTGCGTGGCAGAAAACTCTTCTCGCCCCTCCAGTGTGCCCGCAGGGCGCGCGCAGAGGGGTGCAGATATTTTCGAAAAGGCGGCATGCCTGCCTTTTCAAAAACAAAAAGTAACCCTTGATCGCCGGAACGATCAAGGGTTACTGGTAATTCTTGATATCTAACATCATTTTAACCTCTCTTTCTGTAGGATGGGTACTTAGTTGTACATGGGACTCATTCCTTTTCCTTTTCTAATTACACTATACCACAGCGGATGGGGGATGACAAGATGGGGTTTTGTACAAAATGCACCACCCGAAATTGAGCAATGGGGAGAAATGAGGACAAAATGACGAGGCGGCGTTGACCGAGAGACATTTGTGTGCTAATATTATTTTGTTCGGCGGTCTTACAGGGACGTCAAAAAGCACGCAGGTTTTTCCTGCGTGCTTTTTTCGTATGTGGAGTCTGTCAAAGGGTCAAATGTACAGGTCGGGGCTCTTTCTGGGCCAGGAGAAGCGGTCCTCCAGGTCCTCCTTGTGGATGATGAAGTTGGGGGCGTCGAAGAACTTGGCGTGTTCGGGGCAGTACTTCACGCAGCGGTTGCACTTCATGCAGGGGCCGGAGACGATGGTCTCGTCCTCCAGGTCGATGGAGCCCAGGGGACATTCCTTGGCGCAGATGCCGCAGTGGGTGCAGGACTCGGGGTCGGTGGAGACCTTGACCTTCAGGATGTTCAGGGGGTTGCCCTCCCGGTCTCTGGGGGTGTAGTAGGGGCCCACGGGGTTGTTGCCCTTGACCTTGGCGGAGATGGGGCCATCAGCATCCCCCTTCATCCAGATCTGATCGGCGAAGCCCCCGGCGATGGTCAGGTCGCTGATGTCAGGGCGGCCGGCGTTCTGGGTCTGGGAGAAGGAGTGCTGGCAGGAGAAGGCTGCGGCACCCAGGGTGGTGAAGCCATTGCCTTCCAGGGTCAGGCAGAGCTCCATGAGGCCGTCGTCAAAGCTGCGGTTGCCGTAGCACACCACGGGAACGGCATAAGCGCCATTGCCCTGGACGGAGGAGACGTACTTGATGAGCAGGTTGGGCACCCGTCCGGCATAGACGGGGGTGCCGAAGACCACCAGATCCCCTTCGCCGAAGGTTTTGGGTTCCTTCCGGACGGGGGCGGGGGTAAAGTCGAAGGTCTTCAGTTCCACGCCGGCCTGCTGGGCCAGACGCTGGGCGATCCGGGTGACGACCTTCTTGGTGGTGTCGGTGGCGCTGAAGTATGCCGCCCACACGGTATTGATTTTCATGGGAAAAACCCCTTTCCGTTGTTGTGTTGACTCTATTATAACGGAATTCTGAAAAAAGTAAACGGGTAGGGAAGAGGATGGGGGAGAAACCTGTTTTCTCCAGGAAAAAAGTATGATAAAATAAAGAAAACCGGAAAGGGGGCGAGCCTTATGAAAAAGTGGGCAGTTGTGGGGGTTTTTGCTGCTGCGATCCTGGGTTTTCTGCTCATCGGGACGTATCAGGATCAGAAGTACCCCATCCAGCCGGACCAAAGCAACCTGCTGGAAGAGGTCACCTGGTGGGTGAACCGGGGGTATGACCAGCCTGTGCTGGATGATATCCAGATCTATTCCGGTCTTGGGATCGGAGAGCAGCTCTACTATCTGATCCAGGTGGAAGACCAGCTTGGTATGGCCTATCTGGAACAGGGGCCCAATGGAAACTACCGCATGGCCGGGTCCAGCTACGGCAGCGGAAACTTCCATTTTGAAGAGTTGGAGCATGACGGTGTGCGGTTTGTTCTCCTGGGCGGCAAAAATGAGTATTTTGACATTGCTTCCATAGAATTTGAGATGGAGGATACGGTTTATCGGGCAGAGCTTCCGCCGGGCGACCGATTCCTGACCAAGATCGAGATCCATCCGCCTGCAGACCCCAATGCCCCCCTGCGTCATATCGACGTGAACACCATCCGCTTTTACGATGCCGAGGGGCAGGACATCACCGACCAGATCCCCTGGAACGGGATGCGGCCCTGGGACGGGGCAGCCTCTGTCACCCAAAACTAAGTATCAGTTGATTTTTTCAGCCTGACTCCATATAATATAATCTAATCAACTACTCTGTCGAAATGGGGCATAATTTGCCTGGGATAGAATAGACCGGAAAGGATGATTCCATGGGAAAGAAAAAGCCCGAATCTGAGAATAAAAAACGAAAGACCGGCCTTATTGTGGGCGGTCTGCTGGCCGTGGTCCTGATTGGCGGCTACTGTCTCCTGTGTGCCTTTGGGGGCGGCGGAAACGTCTACCCCAAGGTGGTGGTTGGTAATGTGGCCCTGGGCGGCCTCACCGTGGAAGAGGCCGAGGCGGCCATCTCCCAGGCGGTGAAGGGTCAGACCCCTGATGAGACCATGGGCGTCCACTTTGCCATCACCGACACCGAGGGCAGCACCGCCCAAGTGAAGGTTCCCATGTCCGCCGTTACCACCGACTGCCCTGCCACTGCCGCCCGGGCCTGGAATGTAGGCAATGGGGCGCATTTTGCGGCCAGAGGTGCCATTTACCTCAAGTGTCTGCTGATGGGGGAGGAAGTCCTTCCCGCCTATGAGGACACCCAGGCTCTGGAGGACCTCCTGGACGACATGGATGCCCAGATCGGCCAGGCTGCCGTGGAGAGCACCTGGGAACTGGGGGAGGAGACCATCACCTTCACCAAGGGCCAGCCGGGCAACCTCATTCAGCGAGATGAGCTGAAGACCGAAATTTTTGAACGCCTTGGCCGGGGCGAAATGGTGGCCCTGGCCGGCTCCGAGCCTCAGTTTGCCATCCAGCTGAAGGAGGCCCTGCCGGAGGAACTGGACATGAAGGTCATCCTGAAGGAAGTGGAGACCGAGGTCCAGAACGCCGAGTTCAACAAGGCGGAGAAGATTTTTAAGACCGACAGCCAGGGTATCTCCTTTGACACCGAGGCTGCCGATGCCCTGTTTGAGTCCATGGCCTGGGGCGAGACCCAGGATCTGGACCTCATCATCACCCAGCCCGAGACCACCCTGGCCGACCTGGAGCCCCAGCTCTACCAGGACACCCTGGGCACCTGTTCCACCAACATTTCCGGCACGGAAAACCGTGTGAAGAACATCGCCCTGGCGGCCCAGTTCTTCAACGGCACCGTCTTGATGCCCGGGGAGGAGTTCTCCTACAACGGCATCGTGGGCAGCCGACAGGCCTCCAAGGGCTTCCTGCCTGCCCCCGCCTACGTCTCCGGCCAGACCGTCCAGGAGATCGGCGGCGGTGTCTGCCAGGGCTCCTCCACCATCTACCTGGCTGCCCTCCGGGCCAACCTGGAGATCGTGGAGCGCTACCCCCACGGCTATATCACCCGGTATGTGCCCGATGGCATGGATGCCACCGTGTACTACGGGGTGAAGGACTTCCGGTTCAAAAATGACACCCCCTTCCCCATCAAGGTGGTGGGCTCCGTGTCCGGCCGGACCCTGACCGTGAACATTATGGGTACCAAGCACAACAACATCACCGTGGAGATGACCAATCAGACGGTGGGCACCACCGGCTACAACACCGTGTACAAGGTGGACAACGGCCTGTCCGCCGGGCGCACCTACGTGGATGTGACTCCTTATGCCGGCTACACCATCAAGGTCTACCGGAACCTCTATGAGAACGGCAAGCACCTGGAGACCAAACTGGAGAGCACCAGTGTCTACCGCAGCCGGGACCAGGTCATTATGGTCAGCCCTGCCGATGCCTACAAGTACGGCATCCCGGGCTACTCTGCTCCGGCCCCCAAGCCTGAGCCGACGCCGGAACCCACGCCGACACCTGCTCCCGCACCCACGCCTACCCCTCCTGCAGAGGAGACCACCCCGCCTGCAGAGACCACCACCCCTGCAGTTTAACGGAAAGGAAAGACTATGACCCATCGATTCCCTCTTCGCCGGGAGATCAAATCCCAGGCGAAAAAACTTATGATGAACCCCCTGTGTCTGCGGGCCACCCTGATGCTGGTCTGCATGAGTGTAGGCCTCTTTGGCATCCGCTCTGTGACCGGCTCCAACCTGACCATGGGTCTGGTGAATCTGGCGGACTATGCAGACACCGCCACCGGCATCTATCCCAATGCCGAGGGCTTCAGCATCATTCTGCGCATGGACCTGACCCAGATGGTGATGGCCATCCCTGTGGCCTATGACCAGCTGGTCCGGTTCGGCATCATGATGCTCATTGCCTATCTGGTCCTGTCCCCCCTGCGTCTGGGGGCCATGGAACAGTATTGGTCCACCCTGCGGGGGGACACCCAGCAGCAGATGACCAACGTGACCCAGTGGTTCCGACAGAAAAACCGCTTCGGCAAGGCTCTGGTGGTGGAGGGCCTCATCCAGGGCGTGGTTCGTTTCGTCGGTATGGCCTGCGCCGCCCCGGCCTTTTACCTGTATTACATCTTCTACAGCAACGTGAAGACGGTGGATGACCTGACCACGTCCATGGTGATGCTCCAGAATGGAGCCGCGTTCCTGGCTATTTTTGCCGGGCTCCTGTGGCTGTGGCTCCACAGTGCCACGCTGCCCATCCGCTACTGTCTGGCGGCACACCCGGAGTACACCCTGGGCCAGGTCTTTTCCCGTGGCTGGGCCAGCATGAAGGGCTACCGGATGAAGTTCTTCTGGTTCCGAACCACGCTGCTCCCCTGGTTCTTCTTCTCCCAGCTGACCTACAACATCCTGGACCTGTACGTGACCCCCTACACCTCCATGGCCAGTATGGTATACGTCCAGGCGTGTGCCAGGGACCGGGCGGCCTGGGAAAACGGCCGGGAGGAACTGGCAGAATAAGGAGGAAGCAGAATGAAAGAGAATAAGAAAGGCAAAAAGACTCTCTATTGGGGTGTTGCCATTGTGGCGGCCATCGCTTTGCTGGTGGTCCTGATCGTCTTGGACTGTTCCATTGGGATCGCCCTTGGGGCCGGTGTGGGCCTGCTTGTGGCGGCCTTCCTGCTGCGGTCCTGGCTGGATATGTCCTACTTCCGAAAACTGGGCAAGCAGGTGGATGCCATCCTCCCTCTGCTCCATCAGGACCCGGACCAGTACATCGAAAAGCTCAACGCCATTATGGGGGACCCCACCTCCCTGGGCCTAAAGCAGAGCAAGAACATCAACCTGGCGGCGGCCTACTGCCAGAAGGGGGCCTATCGCATTGCGGCTGACCTGCTGGAGAAGCTGGACCCCAAGCTGCTGCCCCCCAACCAGAAGGGGATCTACTGGGCAGACTATGCCCTGACCCAGTTCCACCTGAACCGGAAGCGGAAGGCTGTGGAGATCCTGGAGGATCAGCGGGAGGAACTGACCCCTCTCCGGGGCAGTGCCGGTACGGGCGCCCTTATGGCCGTGCTGGAGGTCTACCGCCTCATGGCCATGGGCGAGAAGGACCTGGCAAGGGAGGCTCTGGCCGAGCTGAAAGAACGCTGGCCGGAGGACACCATCCGCCGGGAGATCGCCCAGCTGGAAAAGGAGCTGAAGTAACGGAAAAGGCAGAGCCTTTTCCGTTAAACGGGATTGCGGCCTGCTGCGCGCGCCCGCTGGGCACACTAACAGGCCGAGAAGTGTTTTTGCCGACATACATGCTGCCGGCAAAAACGGATCGAGCTTTATTTCGCCACTGCGGCGGCGAAACTCTACGAGGTTTTTTGGCAATTTGAAAGCCCGACTGCGAAAGCAGTCGGGCTTTTCGTTTGTCAGGATATCAGGCGCACAGCTCGATGATCACCTGGGTGAAAATCTTGGCTGCGGTGAGCAGGTCTGCCACGTTCACCTTTTCGTCAGGGCCGTGGAGGTTGGAGACGAAACCGGGCATAGAGGCGCCGAAGGCCACGCCGCCGGGGATGCCGTGGACGTAGGTGCCGCCGCCGATGCACAGGCATTCACTCTTCCGGCCGCTGTACATCTCATAGCACTTGGCCAGGGTCTGGATAAAGGGAGAGTCGGCGGGGACGTGGTGGGGCGGGTCGATCTCGCCCTTCACGGTCCAGCCGAACTGGCCCATGGCGGCCTCGGTGACCAGACGGGTGTTCTCGTCGTTGGCGCACAGAGGAGTGCGGCTGTCGAAGCGGCCCTCAAAGCCGGTTCCGTTCAGGTCGATGCGGGTGAAGGCCAGGCTCAGGTGGCCGGACAGCTCGTCGGACTGGGCGATGCCCAGGGCCTGGCCGGTGAAGTCCCCGTGGGGGAAGAGGTCCCGCAGGGTGCGGATGGTCTGGGTGGAGGGGCAGTCTGCCAGGGGCAGGGCGGCCAGCAGAGCCACCAGAGCGGTCTGGGCGTTGCGGCCCTCCTGGGGGGTGGAGCCGTGGGCCCCCTGACCGACGGCCAGGATGTGGACGCCATCCTCCTGCTGGGTCAGGGTGAAGGTGATGCCCTCCAGACCCAGGGTGGGGATGACGGACTGGATCTCTTCGGCGGTGAGGCCTGCCACCAGGGCGTTGGCCTTGGGGGGGACCATGTTCAGCCGGGGGCCGCCGGTGAGGCTGGTCACCCGGGGAAGAGCGGCCTCCTGGTCCCAGGAAGCGGAGAAGGTGGGCTGATAGTGGCCCTTTTCGATGTTGATGATGGGGAAGTCTGCGTCGGGGGAGATGGTGTAGGGGGCATGGGAATGACGGTCGAAATACCAATCAATGTCCCGGAAGCCGGTCTCTTCGTCGGTGCCCAGGATCATGCGGACATTCTTCTTCAGGGGAATGCCCAGGTCCTTCACGGCCTTCATGGCCAGGAGAGCGGCCACCATGGGGCCCTTGTCGTCGTCGGTGCCCCGGCCGTAGAGGAGGCCGTCCACCAGCTTGGGCTGGAAGGGTTGAGTGACCGTCCAGCCTTCCCCGCCGTCCACCACATCCAGGTGGCCCAGGATGTGCAGGGCGGTCTCCTGGTCGTTCAGATCCACGGTGCCTACGTAACCCTCCAGGTTTTCCCCGGGCAGGCCCCATTCGGCGGAGAGCTTCAGCATTTCCTCCAGGGCGGCGGCGGGGCCGGGACCAAAGGGCATGCCGGGCTGGGCTTCGCCGATGGTGCTGTCGATGCGGACCAGGCGGGAGACGGTTTCGATGAGCTGGGTCTCCTTGTCTGCAAAATACGCATGGATGCGGTGCTGCATTAGAGTTCCTCCTGTTCGATGCCCTCTGCGGGCTTGCCGTTCACTTCGTCCAGATACTTGTAGATGGTGTACCGGGAGACCCCCAGGTGGGTGGCCACATAGGGGACGGCCCGGCGGTAGGAGAAGGCGTCCATCTCCTTCAGGTGCTCGATGACCCGGATGCGGTCGGACTTGTTCATGTCCCGGACGGGCTTGCCGATGCGCAGAACGGCTGCGTCAAAAATCTCGCCAATGCCGCCGTCCTGGGGCTTGTAGATGGCGCTGCGGAAGTCCACCTCGGTGTGCATCAGGTCCAGCAGGACCCGGTTGGCGTAGGACAGGGGGGTGAAGTCATAGTTGATGCCGAAGGCAAAGTGATAGTCATCCCCCTTGATGGAAAAGGTGGAGCTCTTGGTCTGCTGCCCGTTGGGGGTCACGGCCAGCAGATTCACCATGTCTCCGTCCAGGGTCACGTCCTGTTCGATACCGGTGACGTCCTGGGTGGAGCCCACGGAGCGGCCGGAGACGTGGCTGTTGTAGATGGCCAGGATGGGGTGGAGGGGATCGGTCAGGTCGTTGATGACGGTCTCGCAGTTTGCGCCGAACATTTCAGCGATGCCCTTGGCCATCCGGTCCAGCATGTCGAAGGCTTCTTCTCTGGTCATTGGTATTCTCCTCTTGGGTAATATAACATAATAAAATGCCCTTCCAGGGGAAGGGCATTTCAATTGGTAAGCGATCAGATGAGGGACAGGGTCAGGGTCAGCAGAACAAAGACCAGTGCGACCCACTTGGTCCACTTTGCCAGCTTGGCGTCTGCGGACTTTGCCTGATTCTTGGACAGGAAGGATTCGCTTGCACCGCCGATGGCACCCAGGCCGGAGTGCTTGCCGGACTGACCGATGACGAAGACGATGAGGACGATGCCTGCCAGGACCTGTAAAACGGAAATGATGGTGGTAGCCATAATGATGTTCCTTTCGCTTGAACTGTTTTGCTTATACTGGTTATCAAAATCTCCCGATAACACGGGGACTATAATCGACTATCCAACAGGATAGCACATTCCCCTTGGTTTTGCAAGACTTTTTTTCTTTGAGAGGAGGGAAAAGCAGCGCCTTTTCCAACAGATAGAGCCTTACCAAAGGGTCAGCAGCATCTTGGCCACCTCAGCCCGGGTCACCGATGCATCCGGCCGGAGCTGACCGTTGGAGCCGTTCACCACGCCCAGTTCCACCAGGGTGGCGACATGTCTTCTGGACCAGGAGGGGAGTTTGCTCTGGTCGGAGAAGGCAGACAGATCTGCCTGTCCATAGCCCTTTTCCAGCATCCGCCCCAGGATGGTCATGGCTTCGGCCCGGGTGATGGGGGCCTTGGCGTTGGCCCGGAGGGCTCCATCGGAGTCCTTGCTGCCCGTCATGATCCCTAAGTCGTAGAGGGCCTTCACGGCGTTCCGGTCCCAGGCGGGGATGGCGGCGGTGTCGACGTAGGGGAGGGTCACCTTGGCGTAGGCTTCCAGATCCAGTCCCATCCACCGAGCGGCCATCAGGGCGAAGTCCCCTCGGGTGATGGACCGGTTGGGGGCGAAGTTGGTGGCCCCGTTTTCTGTCATGCCGGTGATGATGCCCAGCTCATTGAGGCGAACCGTGTATCCCTCCGCCCAGTGGCCCTGCATGTCAGCAAAGGGGTGTCGGGTGGACGTGCCTGCCACGGTCACGGAATCCCGGCCCAGGTTTCCGCAGGAGTCGGCGGCAGTGACGGTGATCTGGTGGGTGCTGGTTCCCAGCCCGGACAGAGCGGCGGTGAGGGTACCATTGGAATAGGAGAAGGGAATGGCTTTGCCGTCCACGGTCAGAGAAATGCGGTCCTGGGACAGGGCCTCTTTGGAATCATCCGACAGAGTGGCGTTCAGGTCATTGCCCCTCACGGACAGGTTCACCTTGGGAGGCTGGGTGTCCCGGGTGGTCTGATTGCTCAGGACGATCTGATCCAGCCAGATGGTGCCCGAGGTCACGTCACCGGTAAGGGTCAGGCCCTGGAAGGAGGTGGCCCCGGCGGGGATGGGGGCGGTGACGTACTTCCAGCCGGAGAAATCCAGGGGGGTGATGTCCTGGGTCAGGCTCTGGCCGCCTTCATCCAGGAAGCGAGCGGTCAGTTGACTGCCCGACTTGTCTCCCCAGACCCACAGGCCCAGATAGCGGTGGAAGTCTTCCAGAGGGGCTTGGGTGTTCAGGTCGGTCTGGCTGGTGTAGTCCACACGAAGGCTCTGTCTGCCAAGGGATACCTGGGCAGAGTCCAACGAGAGCTTGCAGCTCTGGCCTGTAAAATAGAGATCCTTTTCGAAATCAGACAGAAGGGTGTACTGCCCGGGGGCGTTCACGGTCACGGATATGGTGACGGCGTAGTTCCCGGCGGCCACCTTGATCTTTCCTGTGCCGGAGAACGCTCCGGCGGTGAACTGTCCGGTCTCGTCGATCGTGCCCACAGACGGATCTGCCGACCAGGTGAAGCAGGCGTCTCCGCCGGTGAGACCCACGGTCCGATAGGAGGCTGCTGCATTGAGATCCACCTTCTGGCCGGGGGCGAGGGTCAGGGAGGAGACGGATTTTCCTGTGGCGGCGTTGGTCACACGGATGCTGTCCGGGGTGTCGTAGACCTGGATGCGGGTGCTGCCGGAGACTCCGCCGGAGGAGCCGGTGACGGTATAAGTGCCGGTCTTGGCCGGCGCAGTGAAGAGGCCGCTGTCACTGACGGTGCTATCCTGGGCGGACCAGGTGATCTCGCCCGGGAGGGCTTTCATGGGATACCAGCCGCTGTCCATGGCGGTGGCCACGCACTGGGTGGTGGCTCCGGGCAGGAGGGTCAGGCTGGAGGGGGTCACGTAGAGAGAGGCGGCCTTTCCGGTGGGTTCCAGATTAGACACCAGGAAAATGGCGTTGGTCACCGCCCGGGAAGCCCCCTCGGAGGGTTTGTTGACGATGGAGGAGGCACCGTAGTCCGGATAGGTGGAGACCAGCGTAGTGGAGCCGCCCCCATCCAGGAGAACGGCTTCGGTGCAGCCCAGTTCTACCAGCCGCTGGGCCACCATTCGAATGGTAGCGCCCACACTGTGGCCGCTCAGGCGGCCGTCAATGGTGTAGAAGATCACGTCGCCGTTGGGTTTGATGCCTACGGCAGTCCGGGGGGCGGCGGAGGCAGCGTCCAGCCCGGAGACCACCTGGCCGTCGGATACAATATAATAGAGAGCGCCCACGGCGCAGTCCACCTGATTCCAGCGGGTGTCGGGGCTGTAGACCTCCAGATCCAATTGGTCTCCAGGCTGGAGGGAGCGGACCATCTCCTGGAGCCATTCACTGCCGCTGCTGGAAATGGAAAGAATAAACTTGCCGGCAGGAATCGGGGTGGCACCGCCATCGGTCTCGATGACCTCTTCCACCACACAGTTGACCATGGAACCGATGGCCAGGTCGTTGGAGGCGGTGAGGGAGACACCGTCGGCACCGGTGACCGACTGGCCGGGGTTCTGGGTCACCGGCCGAAGGACCACATCGATACCGGGCTGGGTGTTTTTGGTGGTGGAGCCAAAGTCTTCGGTAAATAAGTAGTAGCCACCGCTGCTGCGAATCTTATTGATGTCCGAGACTTTCAGGGAATACCCCTTGAAATCTGCCCGGATGGTCAGGTCAGGGTGACCGATGATGGCGGAGCCGTCCTCGTAAAAGCCAATGGCGTGGAGGTAGGAGGAGGAAGAACGCAGCAGGCCATCGGTGACCACAAGGCCCAGGGGATCGCCGGTGGCCATCACGAAATAGTCGCCGTTGATGCCGCTGAGGACCCGATCGCCTCCGGACTCCAGCGCCTTGGCCATGGAGTAGACCGACTGCTTGGTCAGGACGGCGGAGCCATAGCTCACCACAGGGGAGACGCTGGGCGAGGGGGTGTAGGTCACATAGTTTTCCGTGCGCAGGTCCTGGCGGGAAGCAGACCACATGACCTCTTTGGTAAGGGTGGTCTGATCGCAGATATCTAAGGTATAGCCATAGATCCGGCTGCCCAGGGCATCGGAAGCCAGAGCGGTGGGGGACAGAATGGCTGCGCAGAGCAGGAAGGCGGTAAGACGCCGCAGGAAGGTTTTCATAAGGCTCTCCTTTGATGGGGTGTTTGCGAGTAATATTACTATATAGTATAGCACCCCCGGAAAGGGTCGTAAAGAAGGGGGAAAACGGGAAAATCAAAAAAATCGAAAAAAGTGAAAAATGGGGGTTGACATTCCTGGAAAGGGGTGGTATTATATCCAAGCTGTCGCGAACGACGGTCCCGCACAAAAGACTCCGGCAAACAAGTTTGAAAAAACTTGAAAAAAGGGGTTGACAAGCGAAAAGAGTTGTGCTAAGATATGACTCACCGCTTGAGGGAAAGCCGAAAGCGATGTGTA
>JAFSFC010000063.1 GCA_017435425.1 Ruminiclostridium sp.
ATGACCGTGGTGGGCTTCTCCTGGCTGGCCATGACCTTCCTCATCAACCGCTACGGGGTGGAGGCCTCCGCCGCCAGCGGCATCTGCGCCAAGATCAAGGACGTGGCCCTCATGTCCACTCTGGCCATGTACTCTGCCGCCACCACCATGGTGGCCCAGTGCATCGGCGCTCAGAAGTTTGACCGGGCCAGCCGGACGGTCCATGTGGCTATGCGGATCTCCCTGGCCATGGCGGCGGTCATCATCCTGCTTATCGAGATCTTCGCCCCCCAGCTCCTGGGGATCTTCAACCCCGACGCCCAGACCATGGAGATCGCCATCCGGAACCTGCGCATCGAGATCATCGGCCAGATCTTCTACGCCAGCTTCATGGTGTACAATGCCCTGCCCACCGGTGCGGGCCATCCCCTCTTTGCCCTGTTCTCCAGCCTGCTGAACACCATTGTGGTCCGTGTGGTCCTGGCCCTGATCCTGAACCACACCATGGGCCTGGTGGGCATCTTCTGGGCCTGCGCCATTGCCCCCGCCTCCTCCGTCCCCCTGGGCTACATCTACGAACGCACAGGCGTTTGGAGAAAGTCTATCGTGGAGAAGAAAAGCTGAATTGATATCAAACACCCGCTCCGTTGCCGGAGCGGGTGTTTTTTGCAATGGAGAAGGCTGCGTTTCCCTAAAAAATAAACGTGCTGGTACGACAGTACCAGCACGTTTGTTTTTGTCTTACAGGAAGAAGGCCTGGATCTGGGTGTAGAGCACCAGGATCATGACCAGGGGGATCAGGAAGCGGAAGGCGAACTTGAAGTAGCCGGCACCCTTGAAGGCGTTGCCGCTCTCTTCGCACTCTTCCTTCACCAGGTTGGGGAACTTCCAGCCCAGCAGCAGGGACATGAACAGTGCGCCCAGGGGCATCAGCACGCCCTCGGTGATCATGTCATACAGGTCCAGCCAGCAGTCGTTCCACATGGCGAAGCCGGGGCTGTCGGGGGTCAGGCCCAGCAGCTCGTAGGGAGCGGGGATGGCTGCGCCGCCGGAGCCCAGAGCGTCCATAGCAGCGGGCAGACCAACCACGAAGATGCAGACAGCAAAGATCAGGGAGATCTTCTTGCGGCTGGGATCCTTGCCCTTGGCGATGCGCTTGTCCACGATGCCGGAGGTCAGAACTTCCAGCAGAGCGATGGAGGAGGTGATGGCTGCGATGAAGACCAGGAAGTAGAACAGGAAGCCAACCACGTTGCCAGCCATGCCGCCCATGCCATCGATGAAGACGTTCTGCATGGAGGCGAACAGCAGGCCGGGGCCAGCGCCGTAGTCCACGCCGAAGGCTGCGCAGGCGGGCATGATCATCATGCCGGCGAACAGAGCGAACAGGGTGTCAGAGAAGGGGACGATGACGGCGTTTCTCTGAATGCTCTTTTCCTTGCTCAGGTAGGAGCCGAAGGTGATGTTGATGCCCATGGCCAGGGACAGGGAGAAGAACATCTGGCCGGAGGCCACCTTCAGGACGTTAAAGAAGCTGTTGAAGTCAGAGAACTGGGAGAAGTCGGGCTTGAACATGAACTTGTAGCCCTCGATGGCGCCGGGCTGGAAGGCAACGAAGATGATGATGCCGATCAGAATGACGCCCAGTGCAGGCATAGCCACCTTGCTGAACTTCTCGATGCCGCCCTGGACGCCGCCCATGACGATGGCCATGGTGATGAGCATAGCCAGAGCCAGGAACAGGACCATGGACTTGGTGTCATACAGCAGGAAGCCAAAGAAGCCGGAACCCTGACCGGCGAAGCCGTCCATACCGAAGATCTGGACCAGGAAGCCCACGCAGTAACGCAGGGTCATACCAGCCAGAACGGCGTAGAAGGACAGGATCAGGAAGGGGCAGAAGGCTGCCATCCAACCCAGGACCTTGTACTTTTCGCCCAGCTTGGCGTAAGCGCCGACACCGGTGCCGGTCTTACGGCCCAGAGCGAACTCGCCCATCATCAGAGCGATACCGACAGTGACCACCAGGATCAGGTAGACCACCAGGAAGGCGAAGCCGCCGGTGGAGCCCATCTTGTAGGGGAAGCCCCAGAGGTTACCCAGGCCGATGGCCGAGCCGATGGAGGCCATGAGGAAGCCGAAGGTGCTGCCCCACTGACCACGCTGTTTGATTTCATTCATTGTGTCTCTTTCTCTCCTTTGTAGGAAAATAGCTGCCCCCGGAAAGAGGGGGCAAAAGGGCGCAGTACGCCCATGAACAATGGTACTACTTTACACCAAAACGTCGAAGATTGCAAGATGTTGTTTCAACACTTTGGGGAAAAAGAAAAAATCCTTGCAAAACAAGGTTTTTTTTATATTTGATAGAGATAAAGTGTGTCAACAAATGGCATAAGTTGACACAATGACAATGGTGAGGGGCTTGCGGTCCCCTCCGGGATGCCGTATAATGAGGAAAACAGAAGGAAAGGGAGGGGGCACCATGGCCAACTACCGACTGACCCTCTGCTACGACGGCACCCGCTGGAAGGGCTGGCAGAAGCAGGGGAACACCGACAACACCATACAGGGGAAGCTGGAGACCCTCCTCTCCCGGCTGCTGGACCAGCCGGTGGAGGTGAACGGCTCCGGTCGGACCGATGCAGGCACCCACGCCAGGGGCCAGGTGGCCTCCTTCCGTGCCAAGACGGACCTGACCACGGAGGAGATCCTGTCCGGTCTGCGTCAATATCTCCCGGCGGACATCGGAGCCGTCAGCCTGGAGGAGGCGGAGCCCCGGTTCCACGCCCGGCTGTCCTGCACGGGAAAGACCTACGTCTACCGCATCTGGCGCAGTGAGGCCCCCAATGTGTTCCAGCGGAACTATCTCTACTTCTGCCCCGGCCAGCTGGACGTGGAGGCCATGAGACGGGCGGCGGCGGAGCTCTGCGGCACCCATGACTACCGGGCCTTCTGCTCCCTGAAGAAGTTCAAGAAGTCCACGGTGCGGACGGTGACCTCCATCGTGATCGACGACCTGGGGCCGGAGCTGCGGCTGTCCTTCACCGGGGACGGCTTCCTATATAATATGGTGCGCATCCTGGCGGGGACCCTTCTGGCAGTGGGCCGGGGGGAGTTGGCCCCGGAGGACATGGCGGAGATCATCGCCAGCCAGGACCGCACCCGGGCGGGGGAGACCCTCCCCGCCTGCGGGCTGTGTTTGGAAGAAGTGTATTATTGATGCCCCCTTGAAAGCCTCCCCTGTGTAAGGGGAGGTGGCTTCGGCGGAGCCGAAGTCGGAGGGGTTGTAGCCTGCCGATACGCTACAATCCCTCAGTCTTTTGCCTTCGGCAAAATCCAGCTCCCTTTGCACAAGGGAGCCTTTTAGGGAAACTGCCACGATCATTGTGCGCAAAAACGCCTCCCGGGTGGGAGGCGTTTTGTTATGTCGTGGTTTCTGTTTTCTCCTCATCCTTCATCAAGGTCTCCGCTGCCACGCAGGCCAGCAGGATGCCCGCACCCAGGAGACCGGCAAAATTCAGCCGTTCCCCTAAGATCAGGAAAGAGAAGAAGGCGGTCATCACGGGACCGGTACACTGGAGGAGGGCCACCATCCGGGAGGAGATGGACTGGAGGGCGGCGTTCTGGAGGAGGTAACCGGCCACGGTGCACAGGATGGCCAGGTAGACGATGATGATCCACTCGGTGGTCCCGGCGATCTCCAGGTGGATGCCGCCTTCCAGCAGGAAGGCGGCTGCGGTGCAGAGGATCACCGACATGGCGGTCTGGACGGTGGTGAGGGTCACGGGGTCCACCTTGTCCAGGGCCTTTTCGCCAAAGATCAGGGAGCCTGCCATCAGCAGGGCGGAGGCCAGACCGGCCACCTCACCCAGGCCGAAGCCGTTCATGCCGCCCCGTCCGCACAGGAGGTACAGACCAACCACCACGAAGATGAGGACGGGGATGTGCTTGGGGCTGAACTTCTTCCGGTAGATCACCAGGGCCAGCAGAGGGGTCATGACGGTGGACAGGGACCGCAGGAAGGCGGTGGCCGTGGCCGTGGTCAGGACGATGGCGATGTTGGTGGCAATGTAGGCGCAGGAGATGCACAGGCTGGGCAGCAGCCAGTCCTTCACCGAGCAGGCCCTCAGACCCCGCCAGATCCGCTTGCCGAAGAGAACCACCAGGAAGAGTAGGGCGATGGTATACCGGGCGGACAGGAGGGAGTAGAGGGGGACCGTCTCATAGGCGGCCTTGGAGATGGGGTCTCCGAAGCCGTAGAGGGTGCTCTGCAGGAGAATAAAGGCGATGGGCAGCCAGCGGAGGCTGGGCTTCTGGGCAGTGGCATTCAACAACAACACGACCTTCCCAATAAAATCATAGTAAGAACAGATTATACAGCCTTTGACAGGAAATGACAAGAAGAACCGCCGCAATATTTGCGGCGGTTCTTGGCGTTCTTAGGGCGTTTCTTCGGGAATGTATTCCAGGATGTCCTCAATGCGGCAGTGGAGGGCGGCACAGATCTTCCCCAGGGCATCCATGGAAACCGTTTCGTCCTTACCCATGTTAGCAAGTGTCTTGGAGTTGATATGGGCCAGGGCCAGCAGGTCGGTCCGCTTCATTTTGTTGTCGATCAGGAGCTTCCAGAGCCTGTTGTATGACCAAGCCATCCTCTCACCTCGCAAAATATTCCTTTTTGGGAATATTTATAGTTGACTTTGGAAATATCGTGTGGTACAGTATAGGAAAGAAAACCGAAGAATTGGTTTAGCACACACGATATAGAATCAGTATACCCTTTTTTTGCCTCCATGGCAAGAAAAGGTTTGCAAGGAGGACTGTTCCATGTACAGACGCCCCGAATTTCTGAAAGCGCTGTTTGACGGCAATATCGATCCTCAGGCCCGCCAGTGGGAGGGAAGTCCCCTCAAACCCCTGAGCCAGAAGTTGGCGGATACAGAGAAAGCCCTGCTGGATGCCCTGTCCCCGGAGCAGAAAGCCCTGTTTGAACAGTATCAGCAGGCCGAATGGAATCTTGACATGGAGAATGAGTACGAGTCCTTCCGGGTGGGGTTCCGCTTGGGAGCCCATTGCATCTACGAGGTCTTTGGCCTGGATATGAACCTGTATTACCGATAAACACAGCCCCCGCCTGTCCCATTGGGACTGGGCGGGGGTTATCTTATTTTGTATGGAGCCCTTTCTGTTCCAGCCGGTGGTTCACAAACTCCCGGAAGAGGGTGTACAGCACCGAGCACACGGGGACACTGAGAAGCATGCCCACCAGGCCGAAGGCGTTGCCGCCCACGGTAACGGCAGCCAGGACCCAGATCCCCGGCAGGCCCACGGACTTGCCCACCACCCGGGGGTAGATGAGGTTACCCTCCAGCTGCTGGAGGATGATGAGGAAGATGAGGAACCACAGGGCCTTCCTGGGGGCCACCAGCAGGATGAGGAAGGCACCCACGATGGCACCGATGATGGCGCCGAAGATGGGGATGAGGGCACAGAAACCGATGAGGACGGAGACCACAGCGGCATAGGGGATGCGCAGGAGGGTCATGCCCAGGAAGCACAGGGAGCCCAGGATGACCGCCTCGGTGAGCTGGCCGGTGACGAAGTTGGCAAAGGTCTTGTTGGTGAGGGTGGCTACCTCCAACGTCTTGTTGGCCCAGCGCTGGGGCAGAAGAGCGGTGACCACCTTCCGGCCCTGGCCCATGAGGGTTTCTTTTTGGGCCAGGACGTACAGGGAGAAGACGAGGGCCAGCACGAAGTTCACCACCACGGACACGATGGAGGTGGTGACGCCCACGGTGGTGTCCACCAGGGCCTGGCCGTAGTTGGTGAAGAAATTCAGTACGGTGGAGTAGATCTTTTCCAGATCCAGGTCCAGGGTGGGCATCACAATGTTGTGCTGGGCCAGCAGTTCGGCGAGGGAGAAGTACAGGGCTTCCAGATGCCGGACATACTGGGGCAGCTGGCTGGCCAGGTTGGCGAAGCTCTCACCCAGGGCGGGGACCACGATGAAGAACAGGGCGAAGATGATGCCTGCCACGATGACCAGGCTGGCCACCAGACAGACCGGCCGTTTGCCCTTGGGCGTCTTGATGTGCTTATCCCACTGGCCTTCCAGCAGCCGCAGGGGGACATTTACGATGAAGGCGATGGCAAAGCCCAGCACAAAGGGGGAGACCAGGGAGAACGCCCCGGAGAAGATGGCACCCACCTGGCTGGGGTGGAGCAGGGCCCAGTAGAGGAGGAGGGCAAAGGTGATGATGCCCAAAATGCGTTTGGTGGGGAAGTTATCTTGATTCATAGGAACCGTTCCTTTTCAGATGATGGGAAAAGTATAGGGCATTCGTGGGGGGAAAGCAAGGAACAATTTGTAAAGAGTGTGAGAAAACAAAACGTCCGAAGCCTTAGGCTTCGGACTTTGGTGCTACAGGGTTTCGGATGGAAAGGTCACATAGCCCTCGTAATAGTAGCTGTGGTCGATGCCCTTCATAAAGAGTTCCCGGCTGTCTGTTTCATCGGTGAGGGCCTGCCGGAGCACGTGCTTGATCTCAATGTCCCGGATGGGGCTGCGCTCCATGGCCAGGAGGTAGTCCTCCTTGTCCACCCGGCTCCAGTCCACCACCTGGCCCAGCTGGGCTTTCAGCAGATGATCCAGCCAGATGCGGGCGCTTCTGCCGTTTCCCTCCCGGAAGGGGTGGGCCACGTTCATTTCCACGTATTTTTCGATGATCTCCTCGTAGGTAGACTGGGGCATGGCGTCGATGTGGTCCAGGGCGGCGTTCAGATACATGACCGGGGCGAAGCGGAAGTTTCCCTTGGCCAGGTTGACGGTGCGGATCTCCCCGGCGAACGGGTAAATGTCACCAAACAGCTGTTTGTGGATGGCTGCCAGGGAGGAGAAGGTCCCCGGTTTCAAGGTGTTCAGCATGCCGGACTCAAAGAGTTCCACAGCCTTTTTCTTGCTGATGCGCTCTTCCTCCCGGGCCAGGTCTGCGGAGCTGGTCAAACCGAGCTTGTTTTCCAGTGCCATGGGGAACCTCCTCTCATTTCCAGGTGTCCCAATGAATTGGGACGTTTATATATGATAGTATACCCTGTCAGCGCAGTTTTCGCAATGGTTTCGGAAAAAGCAAAAGTCCGAAGCCTAAGGCTTCGGACTTTGGTGCGCGAGGCGGGACTTGAACCCGCACGTGCGTAATGCACACTAGAACCTGAATCTAGCGAGTCTGCCAATTCCACCACTCGCGCGTTTGTTGCTGTCTCGTGACTGCTTGAGTATAATAGCACACCCCGGGAGGGATGTCAACACCTTTTTTCGCGGTTTTTGGAAAAAGTTTTTGGGCCGCCTTTTGAGGAAAAGCAAAAGTCCGAAACCCTAAGGTTTCGGACTTTGGTGCGCGAGGCGGGACTTGAACCCGCACGTGCGTAATGCACACTAGAACCTGAATCTAGCGAGTCTGCCAATTCCACCACTCGCGCTTGTCTGCGCCGAACTGTCTTGCTCAACGCAAGACGTATAATACCACCGGCGGGGACAAAAGTCAACACCTTTTTCGAGAAAATTCAAAAAAGTTTTTGAGGGTACAAAGCCTCGCAGAGTTCCGGTTCCGCAGAGCCGGAATGAGGGCAAATCAAAAACTGCCAGGACATACGCCTGGCAGTTTTGATTTTGAAAAGTCTTATTTTGTTCCGAAGATACGGTCGCCCGCATCCCCCAGGCCGGGAACGATGTAGCCGTGGTCGTTGAGCTTTTCGTCGCAGGCGGCCACGTAGATGGGCACGTCGGGGTGGTCCTTTTGGATCCGGGCGATGCCCTCGGGGGCGGCCAGGATGTTCATGAGCTTGATGTTGGTCACGCCGTACTCCTTGATGAAGTCGATGGCGGCAGAGGCGGAGCCGCCGGTGGCCAGCATGGGGTCCAGGATGATGACGTCACGCTCGGCGATGTCGCTGGGCATCTTGCAGTAGTACTTCACGGGCTCCAGGGTCTCGGGGTCCCGGAAGAGGCCGATGTGGCCCACCTTGGCCCCGGGGATCAGGGTGAGAATGCCGTCCACCATGCCAAGGCCCGCACGAAGGATGGGGACGATGGCCAGCTTCTTGCCGGCGATCTTCTTTACGGTAGCCTTGGCCACTGGGGTTTGGACCTCCACCTCCTCCAGAGGGAGGTCCCGGGTGGCATCATAGCACATGAGGGTGGCGATCTCACTGACCACCTGGCGGAACTCGGTGACGCTGGTGTTCTCATCCCGCAGGATGGACAGCTTGTGCTGCAGCAGGGGGTGGTCCAGAATGTGTACCATTTCAGTGTTCATTGTAACGTCCTCCTTGTGTGGTGGTCAGGGGTTCTTGTTCTCTCGTTCCAGCCGCTCCCGCTCTGCCTGGGACAGGCGGTGGTAGACGGGGGCCAGCTCATTGGCGGTGATGGTCTGGCCGGCCCGGGCCTTTTCCAGGGCCAGACGAGCCACGCCCCAGGCGCTCTGCATCCGCAGGTTGGGGGGGGCCAGCTTGGCGGGGATGCCGGCGGCAGTGAGGGCCTCATAGCACAGGTGGGCGCCGTCGCCTACCACGATCTGGGTGGTCTCGGTGCCTGCCAGCTCGGCCACCAGGTCCTCCAGGGAGATGGCCCGGTCGGGGGTCAGCCGGTGGACCTGCTCGCCGTCCGCACGGAAACGGGAGTTGTACACCTGGTTCCGGCGGGCGTCCATGGCGGCGCAGATCTCTCCCTCGAAGCCCACCAGGTTCCAGGCCATGGACTCCAGGGTGGAGCACCCGGCGCAGGGCAGCTCCGCCCCCCAGGCCAGACCCTTGGCGGCGGCCACGCCGATGCGCAGACCGGTGAAGGAGCCGGGTCCTTCCGCCACAGCGATGAGGTCCATGTCGGCCATGGTGAGGCCGCAGTTTTTCAGCAGATCCTCTGCCAGGGGCAGAAGGGTCTGGCTGTGGGTCAGGCCGGTGTTCTGAAAGGCCTGGGCGATCAGGGTCTCGTCCTCGCACAGGGCCACGGAGGCGGCCACGGCGGAGGATTCCAGGGCTAAAATTTTCATTCGTCCATCCCCTTTACAGTAATGATGCGCTGGTCATCCCCTTCGCCCCGGCGGATGTCGATGTAGATGGTGTCGGGCTCCAGGGCATCCAGGATGTTTTCACTCCACTCCACGGCGCAGATGCCCCCCCGGGCCAGGAAGTCCTCCCAGCCGATGTCGAAGAGCTCTTCCGAGGAGTGCAGGCGGTACATATCAAAATGGAAGAGGGGAAGGCGGCCCCCCTCGTATTCGTTGACAATGGTGAAGGTGGGGCTGGTGACCCGTGCGGAGATGCCCAGGCCCCGGGCCATGCCCCGGACAAAGGCGGTCTTGCCTGCCCCCAGGTCGCCGGAAAAGGCGATGACCGTGCCGGGAGCCATCTTCTGGACCAGTTCCTGGCCGAGAGCCTCGGTCTCCTGGGCACTGTTGGTGAGTCGTTCCATGGGATTCCATTCCTTTCCGTGGGGCAAAATGCCCCGTAGACATACTTCAAAATATTTTACCACAAATCTGTCCGGGATGCACCCCCTCCCGACAAAATTTATGGCGGAAAGGGGATATCATAGAAAAGAATATACGGAAAGGGGAGTGGGCTGTGGAAAGAAAGGGAACTGGGCTGGTGGCTCTGTGCCTGGCGGCGTCTTTGTACGGGCTGGCCCTCATCTGGTCGGCCACCCGGTATGACCCGGACCTCCACAGCCTGCCCATGAAGCAGGCCATCGCCCTGGGGGCGGGGGTGGGTCTCTGCCTGCTCCTGCGGGTCCTTCCGGTCCGGACCATCCTCGAGAAGGGCTGGTGGCTCCTGGCCGCCGGGAATGTGGGGCTGCTCCTGCTCCTCATCCCCTTCGGCAACGACGACGGCACCGGGAACAAGAGCTGGCTGGCCCTGCCGGGGGGGATCTTCAACCTCCAGCCCGGGGAATTTGTCAAGGTGGGGTTCCTGCTGCTCCTGGCCCTCCAGCTGACCCGGCTGGAGAAACGGGGGCTGAACCGACCCAAAGCCGTCCTTCTGCTCACCGGCCATGTGCTGGGCCTCTGCGGTCTGGTGTGGGTGGTCTCCGGGGACCTGGGCATGGTGACGGTCTACCTGTGCATTTACTTTGTGATGCTCTGGGGGGCAGGGGTCCACCCCCTGTGGCTCCTGGGGGAGCTGGCCGCCGGGATCGGAGCGGTGGTCCTCCTGTGGCCCCGTCTGCCGGAGTACGTCCGCCTGCGTTTTCTGGTGGTGTGGGACCACGATTTGGATCCCCTGGGGAAGGGCTTTCAGCAGGGGCGGAGCCTCCTGGCCATCGGGTCGGGCCAGGTCACCGGGCAAGGATACCTCCAGGGCACCCAGACCCAGAGCGGGTCGGCGTCGGCCCTCCCGGCCCGGCACACGGACTTCATCTTCTCTGTGGCCGGGGAGGAGCTGGGTCTGGCAGGGTGCCTGGGCGTTCTGGCCCTCCTCTTTTTCATCGTAGGGTGGTGCATGCTCCTGGCCAGGAAAGGGGACAGGCTCCTGGCCAACACTGCCCTGGGCGTGGCCGGGATGCTGGGGGCACAGATTATATTAAATGTAGGAATGTGCCTGTACGCCGCCCCGGTCATCGGGGTGACCCTGCCCTTTTTCAGCTACGGTGGGTCCTCTCTACTGGCTTGTTTTGGGGCTGTGGGCATCCTTCTGTCCCTGGCGGGGAAGAGGAAAAAACTGACCGGATAGGGTGGAACCATCCCGGACAAACTGGGAACAACCAAACAAAGGAGGTCATTCCATGTTCCGTGTCTTTCGGCGGGGCGGGTGCCTGCTGGCCCTGGCCGCCCTGCTTCTTTCCCTGTCCCTGCCCGCCTATGCCATCTTTGACCTGGACGACCAGGTCACCGGGGACAGCCCCAAGCCCATTGCAGAAAACCTGACCCTCACCACCTACAAGAACGTGGCGGTGGAGGGGACCTTCGCCGCCGTGGACCCCGACGGGGAGGGGGTCACCTTCCGCATCACCAAGAACCCCGCCCGGGGTGCTGTGACCCAGACCGAGGAGGGCTCCGCCGCCTTCACCTACACCCCCTACGAGGGGAAGCTGGGGAAGGACTCCTTCACCTATGTGGCCGAGGACGCCAGCGGCAATGTCTCCCAGCCCGCTCTGGTCTCCATCAAGATCACCCGGCCCGACACCAAGGTGACCTATGCCGACATGGGAGGCCACCCCGCCCACAAGGCGGCCATTGCTTTGGCCGAGGAGGATGTCTTTGTGGGGGAACAGATGGGGGAAACCTGGTTCTTCCGTCCGGAAGCCCAGGTGACCCGGGAGGAGTTTCTGGCCATGGCCATGGACCTGGTGGGGATGGAGACCCTGCCCGAGGCCCGGATGACCGGGTTTTCCGACGATGACAGTATCTCCGTCTGGGCCAAGCCCTATGTGGCTTCCGCCCTGCGGTCCGGGATGATCCAGGGCTCGGAGGGGGCCGGAGGGCCGGTCTTTGCCCCCGCCCGGACCATCACAAATACCGAGGCCGCCGTCCTGCTGGACCGCCTGCTCCAGGTGGCCGACGTGGCGGACACCGGCAAGGTCACCGGGGAGGCCGCACCGGTCTGGGCCCACCAGTCGGTGGTGAACCTGGAGGCGGTGGGGGTCCTGGAGGGCTCTGCCGACCTCACCGGAGACCTGACCCGTGCCCAGGCGGCGGAATTGCTTCTTTCCGCCATGGAGGTCCTGGACTTCCGGGGAGAGCACTGGTGAGAAACCTATGGGAATCATCTTGACAACCCTTGATTTTGTGATAAAATATCTCTATCATAGCGCAATATGGCGATGAGGAAACGAGCGGAACATCAGCAAGCCCAAAGCGAGAGGGGGAGGGTGCAAGCCCCTTGGCGAGCCGGTCCGCAGCCACTTCCGAGCCGCCCGGGATGACCGGGCCGTCCCATCCCCGTTATAGGATGACTTGAGATGCAAAAATGCTACGCATTTTTGTAATCAGGGTGGTACCGCGTAGTGAAGTAATATCCACTCCGCCCCTGAACCGTTCAGGGGCGGAGTTTTTGTTTTCCCCTGAAAAATATCAAATTGGAGGTAAGATCCTATGCCTAAGTATTTTGGCCTGAACGACCTGCGTGAGATGTTCCTGACCTTCTTCGAGTCCAAGGACCATCTGCGCCTGCCCAGCTTCCCCCTGGTGCCCGAAAACGACCCCTCTCTGCTGCTCATCAACGCCGGTATGGCCCCCATGAAGCCCTGGTTCAAGGGCGAGCAGGAGCCCCCCCGCAAGCGTGTCTGCACCTGCCAGAAGTGCATCCGCACCGGCGACATCGAGAACATCGGCCACACCGCACGCCACGGCACCTATTTCGAAATGCTGGGCAACTTCTCCTTCGGCGACTACTTCAAGAACGAGGCCATCCAGTGGACCTGGGAGTTCCTGACCGACGAGAAGTGGGTGGGCCTGGAGCCCGAACTGCTGTCCCCCTCCGTCTACGAGGAGGACGACGAGGCCTTTGCCATCTGGCGTGATGTGGTGGGCATCCCCGAGAACCGCATCTACCGTATGGGCAAGGCAGACAATTTCTGGGAGCACGGCGCAGGCCCCTGCGGCCCCTGCTCTGAGGTCTACTACGACCGTGGCGAGAAGTACGGCTGCGGCAGCCCCGACTGCGCCCCCGGCTGCGACTGCGACCGCTTCATGGAGGTCTGGAACAACGTCTTCACCCAGTTCGACAACGACGGTGAGGGCCACTACACCGAGCTGTCCCAGAAGAACATCGACACCGGCATGGGCCTGGAGCGTCTGGCCGTGGTCTGCCAGGGTGTCAACTCCCTGTTCGACGTGGACACCGTCATGAACATCACCAACAAGGTCTCTGAGATCACCGGCGCCCACTACGGCGACAGCAAGGCCAGCGACGTCTCCCTGCGCATCATCACCGACCACATCCGCTCCTCCACCTTCATGATCTGCGACGGCGTCCTGCCCTCCAACGAGGGCCGCGGCTACGTCCTGCGCCGTCTGCTCCGCCGGGCTGCCCGCCACGGCAAGCTCCTGGGGGTCAACGAGCCCTTCCTGTACCAGATCATCGACACCGTCATCGGCGAGAACGAGGGCGAGTACAAGGACCTGCGCCAGAAGCAGGACTACATCACCAAGGTCATCCGCACCGAGGAAGAGAACTTTGCCAAGACCATCGACGGCGGCATGAAGATCTTCGCTGAGCTGCTGGCTGACCACAAGGCCAAGGGGGACACTGTCTTCCCCGGCTCCGAGGCCTTCAAGCTGTATGACACCTACGGCTTCCCCGTGGACCTGACCGAGGAAATGTGCCAGGACGAGGGCATGACCCTGGACCGCGACGGCTTCAACGCCGAGATGGAAGAGCAGCGTGTCCGTGCCCGTAAGGCCCGTGAGGCTCTGGGCGACCTGGGCTGGTCCGGCGTGGAGTTTGGCAAGGAAGTCCCCTCCACCGTCTTCGACGGCTATGCCAATACCTCCATCGACGGCCTGAAGGTGGTTGCCGTCGTGGCAGAGGAGCAGCTGGTGGACGAGATCGTCCCCGGTCTGGACGCCATCGTGGTTCTGGACCGCACCCCCTTCTACGCTGAGATGGGCGGTCAGCTGGGCGACCACGGTGTTATCACCGGTGAGGGCTTCTCCTACACCGTCACCGATGTCCAGAAGAACAAGGGCGGCAAGTACATGCACTACGGCAAGCTCACCGAGGGCAGCCTGAAGGTGGGCGACACCGTCACCGCCACCATCGACACCAAGCGCCGCAACGCCATCAAGCGTGCCCACACTGCAACCCACCTGCTCCACTCCGCTCTGCGCAACGTCCTGGGCGACCATGTCCACCAGGCAGGCTCTCTGGTAGAGCCCGACCGCCTGCGCTTTGACTTCACCCACTTCTCCGCCATGACCCCCGAGGAACTGGCCCAGGTCAGCGCCATGGTCAACGAGTTCGTCCTGGATGGCCACGAGGTGGTCACCAACGAGATGTCCATGGACGCTGCCCGTGAAAAGGGCGCAACCGCTCTCTTCGGTGAGAAGTACGGCGACTCCGTCCGTGTGGTCGAGATGGGCGACGTGTCCATGGAGCTGTGCGGCGGTACTCACCTGGCCAACACCGCTCAGGTGGGCGTCTTCCACGTGACCAGCGAGTTCTCCGTTGCCTCCGGCGTCCGCCGTATCGAGGCCACCACCGGCAAGGCATCCCTGGATATCATGAACCAGAACCAGGCTCTGCTCTTCGAGGCAGCTGCCTCCCTGAAGACCAAGCCCGGCGAGATCCGCACCAAGCTGGCCAGCACCCTGGCTGAGATGAAGGAGCTGCGCCAGACCATCGAGGCATACAAGGCCAAGGAGGCCGCCGGTGAGACCGAGCGCTTCCTGATGGGCGGCCACGAAGTGGGCGGCATGAAGGTCATCACCGCTGTGATCCCCGGTGCCGATGCCAACAAGCTGCGCCAGATGGGCGATATGCTCCGCGACAAGCAGCCCAACGGCGTGGGCGTTCTGGCCACCGTCAACGAGGGCAAGATCACCTTCCTGGCCTCCTGCGGCAAGGAAGCTGTGAAGGCCGGCATCAAGGCTGGCGACATCATCAAGTCCGTCACTGCCATCTGCGGCGGTAAGGGCGGCGGCAAGCCCGACAGCGCCATGGGCGGCGGCACCGACGTGCTGAAGGTGGACGACGCTCTGGCTTCCGTGGACGATTTCGTGGCAGCAAAGCTCGGCAACTGACTTTGCAAACCCGCTTCGCTGGGCTTTGCAAAGTGAAGGATTGCACTGCGTTCAGCGCACGGCCCCAAGGGGCCGCACGTTCACTTCGTGAGAAGATTTTTTGCCCGGTACACGCCCGTGCAAAAAATGATTGCATTGGTTTCCCCGCCTGCGGGCAGGGAACTCTGCGAGGCAAAAGAACAAGGAGAACGTTTTATGATCATTGATTTTGAATCCATCCCCCTGACCGTCGTCCCCCATATGCGGGACGGCGAGAAGGAGGTCCATCTGAGAAAGTACCAGGATGACCTGGGCAAGATCATGCGTGGTAAGCTGATTCCAGGCGCTACCATTGGCCTGCATGTCCACGAGACCAGCTCCGAGGTCATCTATATCCTGGCCGGTACCGGCAAGGTCCTGTATGAGGGAGAGTACCTGCCCCTCACCGCCGGCACCACCCACTACTGCCCCAAGGGCAAGGGCCACAGCCTCATCAACGACAGCGATGCTGACCTGGAGTTCCTGGCCATCATCCCTGAACAGTGAGAATCATTGAAAGGAGCATTCCCATGAGCGACTGTTTATTCTGCAAGATCATCGCAGGGGACATCCCCTCCAAGAAGGTCTATGAGGACGAATCTGTCTACGCCTTCTATGACATCGACCCCCAGGCACCCACCCACTTCCTGGTGATCCCCAAGGAGCACGTGGAGTCCTGCGGTGCCATCACCCCTGAAAACTCCGCAGTGGTGGCCAAGTGCTTCGAGGCCATTTCCAAGATCACCAAGGAGCTGGGCCTCACCGATTTCCGTGTGGTGTCCAACTGCGGTCCCCAGGCAGGCCAGACTGTGTTCCATCTGCATTTCCATGTCCTGTCCGGCCGTGACATGACCTGGCCTCCCGGATAACAGACTTCACAGACCCGCTTCGCTGGGCTCTGCGAAGTGTGTTGCAGCCTGCTGCGCGCGCCCTTTGGGCACACTGGCAGGCTGAGCAGAGTTTTTCACGAGTCGGAGCCCCGGGAAAAACCAATTTAAATCGTTTTGACAGGCAAAGCTCCCCTTCGGGGGAGCTTGCTTTACTAAGGAGGAGGTGACCGGGTGACCATTCTGCTTTTTACTGCCGGGTTTGCGGCGGCCCTGCTGGCCGGGGTCTATCTGTCCTGGCCTGGGTGGGTCCTGCCCGCTGGCATCGGTCTTCTGGTCCTCTTCCTGGGATCGGTACTGCTGAAAAAGCTGCCACGTCCCCGGCTGGTCCTCCTGGGGGCAGCCATGGCCCTCCTGTGGCTCACCGCCTACGGGGCCCTCTTCCAGGCTCCGGCGGAGGCCTTGGAACACCGGACGGTCCGGCTGGAGGGTGTGGTTACCGACTGGCCGGAGGAGACCGACTACGGTCTCCGGGTGCCGGTGAGGGCAGGGGAGGAGGGAGGCCGGAAGGTATCGGCCCTCCTCTACTGTGAGCCTGACCTGTCCGACCTGAGGCCGGGAGATTCCCTCGCCTGCATTGCCTACTGCCAGCCCGCCGACCGGGTCCGGGGAGAGGAGAGCCTGTACTACACCTCTCGGGGGATCCAGCTCCAGATCCAGAGCTATGGGGAGGTTACGGTCACACCGGCTGATGGGTTCTCCCTTCGGTATGCCCCGGCCCTTCTGGCGGGAAGCCTGCGGGATCTCATCGACCACCTGTACCCTGCCGACCAGACCGGCTTCCTGAAGGCCATCCTCACGGGGGATAAATCCGGCCTGACCGATCTGGAACAGAACCAATTCAACCGGGTGGGGTTGGGCCACGTGGTGGTCATTTCCGGCCTCCATGTGTCCTATCTCCTGGGATTTTTGTCTATCTTTTTCAAACGGGAGCGGAAAAGCTCCCTGGTGATCCTGCTGGTGGCCCTGGCGGCATTCTCCCTGGTCACGGGAAATGCGCCGGGCACTGTTCGGGCGGCGATTTTAGGCGGCCTGGTCCTCATTGGTCAGCATATCGGCCGGGACAGCCACCCCATGACCGCCCTGAGCCTGGGTCTGCTGGTCCTGCTTGGGGCCAATCCCTACGCCATTGCCAACGCCGGCCTGCAGTTTTCCTTCCTGGCCACGGCGGGTATCTTCCTGCTGGGTCGTCCCTGGCTGGAGAAGTGGCTGAAAGCCCTGCCCAAGGCCTGCCGCCGGTGGGTAAGCCCGATCCTGTCGGTCTTTGCCGTGAGCCTGGGTGCCATGGTCTTTACCGTCCCTCTGTCTGCCTTGTACTTCGGGCGGTTCTCCCTGATCGCCCCCCTCTCCAACCTGCTGGTGGGGTGGACGGTCTCCCTGGTCTTTGCCGGGGGACTGGTCTCCCTGGCCCTGGGAGCCCTGTGGCTGCCCCTGGGCCAGGCGGTCGCCTGGCTGGTGGGTCTTCCCCTGGATCTCTTTCTGTGGTATGCTGAGCAGGCGGGGAAAGTCCGTCTGGCCGCCCTGGTCACCGACGAGGGATACTTCGCCCTCTGGGCGGCCTTTGTCTACGGGCTGATCCTCCTGGGTATGCTCCTTCCCGGAAAAAAGCGGCTGGTGGTCCCGGTGTGTGCCTGCGTGGTCACCCTCTGTCTGTCGGCCATTCTCACCGCCCAGACCGCCCAGCGGACGGGACTCACCGTCACCGTTCTGGACGTGGGCCAGGGCCAGAGCATCCTGCTCAATTCCAAGGGGACCACCGCCCTGGTGGACTGCGGCGGCACCACAGACCCCGGCGACACCGCCGCCACCCATCTGCAGAATCTGGGAAAGGACAGTCTGGATCTGTTGGTCCTCACCCATTTCCACGAGGATCACGCCGGAGGTGTGCCCGAGCTTCTCAGCCGGGTCAAGGTGAAAGCCATGGCCCTTCCTGATGTGGAAGGGGACAGCCCCATCCGCCGGGAGATCGAACTGCTGGCGGCGGAGCAGAACATTCCCATTACTTATGTCACAGAGACCAGTACGGCCCGGTTGAACCAAGCTGTGCTGACCCTTCACCCACCCCTGCCGGGGAGCGAGACGGTCAACGAGCGCTGTCTCTCCCTGGTCTGTACCTATGGGGACTGGGATGCCCTCATCACTGGGGACATGCCCCAGGAGGAGGAGCGGCGGTTGGCTGCCCGGGATGTGCTCCCGGACTGTGAACTGCTGGTAGCCGGCCACCACGGGTCGTCCTCTTCCACCTGTCAGGACCTGCTGGATGCCATCACCCCGGAGCTGGCGGTGATCTCGGTGGGCTACAATACCTACGGCCACCCTGCCCGGGAGACCCTGGACCGGCTGGCCGCTTCCAATACCCAAGTTTACCGCACCGACCAGATGGGTACGGTGACGGTTTATGCCAAGGAGGTATCGTAATGGCCAAGGAAACCAGGAAAAAGCCAGACGAAGGATACCAACAACTAAAGAAGGATCTGAAGGCCGGGACCATCGGCTCCCTGTACATCTTCCACGGGGAGGAGGCCTACCTGCGGGACTTCTACCTGGATCAGATGCGGGAGAAACTCATCCCCGCCGGCATGGAGAGCTTCAACTACCACCTCCTCCAGGGGAAGGGCCTCACCGTCCAGAAGTTGGCGGAGACCGTGGATGCCCTGCCCATGATGAGCCCCCGAACCCTGCTGGTGGTGACGGACTACGACATCTTCAAGGCCCCAGAGGGGGAGCGGACCCTCCTGACCCAGCTCTTTGAGGACCTGCCGGAGTACTGCTGCATCGTCTTCCTCTATGACACCGTTCCCTACAAGAGCGATGCCCGGATGAAGAAGCTGGCCGGGGCCATCAAGGCCCACGGCCAGGTGGTCCAGTTTGCCCGCCAGGCCCAGAACGACCTGGTGGACTGGATCCACCGCCGGTTCAAGGCCCTGGGCCACGACATCGACACGGCAGACGCCCAGTACCTCATCTTCCTCTGCGGGGACCTGATGAACGGTCTCATCTCCGAGATCGGCAAGATCGGAGCCTATGCCAAGAACCGCCGGGTCACCAAAGAGGACATCGATGCCGTGGCCATCCCCATCATCGATGCGGTGGTCTTTCAGATGACCGAGGCCCTCACTCGGAAGCAGTTCGACAAGGCCTTTTCCGTCCTGAACGATCTCCTCCGGCTCCAGCAGGCCCCCATTATGATCCTGGCCGTCCTGGGCAAACACATCCGGCAGCTCTACTCCGCCCGGATCGCCCTGGAGACCGGCAAGGGAAGCCGCTGGCTCATGGACCTGTGGGGGATGCGTTCCACCTATCCGGCAGACAAGCTTCTGGAGGCCGCCCGTCACCACGACCTGGCCTGGTGCAAGCGGGCCATGGCCCGTTGTGCCGAGACCGACCTGGCCATGAAGTCCGTGGCCGGAGCCGACGGCAAGGACCTCCTGCTGAACCTGATGCTGGAGCTGGCGGCAGGAGGGAAGGCATGATCCAAATCAAGGAAGCCATCGTGGTGGAGGGCCGGTACGATAAGAACACCCTCTCCCAGCTGGTGGACACCGTCATTTTAGAGACCAACGGCTTCGGTATTTTCAAGGACAAGGAGCAGTTGGCCCTCCTGCGGAAGATCGCCCAAAAGCGGGGGCTTATCGTTCTCACCGACAGCGACGGGGCGGGGTTCGTCATCCGCAATCACCTGAAGGGGGCCATCCCCCAGGACCGGGTGAAGCACGCCTACATTCCCGACCTCTTCGGCAAGGAGAAGCGCAAGCGCAAGGCCGGGAAAGAAGGAAAGCTTGGGGTGGAAGGGATGCGCCCGGAGGTGCTGGAGAAGGCTCTCCGTCAGGCCGGGGCCACCATCCTGGACGGTTCGGAACCCGCCCGGAGCAGTCCGCCCCTCACCAAGGCCGACCTCTTTGCGGCGGGCCTGTCCGGGGGAGAGGGGAGCAAGGAGAAGCGCCAGGCTCTGCTGAAAAAGCTGGATTTGCCCGAGCATCTCACCCCCAACGCCATGCTGCCGGTCCTCTCTGCCCTCTTTGACCGGGACAGCCTTCTGGAGGAAATGAAAAATCTGTGATAAGGGTCACACAACCGGGTGAAAATCTCGAGGTAAAATATCCACTATTATTGTGAACATGAGTGCTTTACAACGGGCTTTTTATCGTGTAAAATAGCTATTGTCAAGCTGTGTCGGATTTGTACAGCTTTCAATACAACACTAAGCTCCCACAGGGAGCAGAAATATGGAGGAAAACACTATGGCAAAGTATGTTTGCGGTATCTGCGGTTATGTCCACGAGGGCGATGCAGCCCCCGAGAAGTGCCCCCAGTGCAAGGCTCCCGCTTCCAAGTTCACCGAGCAGGGTGCTGAGCTGAGCTGGGCTGCCGAGCACGTTGTCGGCATCGCCAAGGACGCTCCCGAGGCCATCAAGGAAGACCTGCGCGCCAACTTCATGGGCGAGTGCACCGAGGTCGGCATGTACCTGGCTATGTCCCGTGTGGCTCACCGTGAGGGCTATCCCGAGATCGGCCTGTACTGGGAAAAGGCAGCATGGGAAGAGGCTGAGCATGCAGCAAAGTTTGCTGAGATGCTGGGCGAAGTGATCACCGACTCCACTGCCAAGAACCTGGCCATGCGCGTGGAAGCTGAGAACGGCGCTACCCTGGGCAAGGTGGAGCTGGCAAAGGCCGCTGAGGCTGCCGGCTACCCTGACATCCGTGACACCGTCATGGAGATGGGCAAGGACGAGGCACGCCACGGCAAGGCTCTGAAGGGCCTGCTGGACCGTTACTTCGGCAAGTAATGAAGTCAAAAAAAGGGCGGCTCTAGGCCGCCCTTTTTCAATGTCCGGAAGGGAGACGATAGAATGAAACGAATCGTGGCACTTTTGATGGCCGGAACGATGTTGTTTTCCCTGGTATCCTGTGCATCTGAGCCTGCAGAAACGGCTGAAGAAGTGGACATGGTCAGCGAACTGGGCCTGACGGCTGCATCCAAAGAGGCCACTGCCGCCACCGCCGAGATCAACTCCGCTGTCTATTCCCAGCTGAACTTTGCAGACACCTCGGAGTATGATAACGCCACCCGGGGGCTGATCGCCGCACCGGAGGCCCTGGAACTGAAGGATGCCGAGGGGAATGTGATCTGGAGTCAGGCGGCCTACCGCTTCCTGAACGAGTATGAGGAGGTCCCTGCCACGGCAAACCCCAGCCTGTGGGAGAACACCAGAAACAACCATACCTACGGTCTCTTTGAGGTGGTCGAGGGGATCTATCAGGTCCGGGGCTACGATATGGCCAACCTGACCCTCATTGCCGGCGACACCGGTTGGATCCTCTTTGACCCCATGATGAGTGTGGAGTGCACCCAGGCGGCCATGGAGCTGGTGAAGGAACACCTGGGGGAGAAGCCCGTGAAGGCGGTCATCATCTCCCACCCTCATGTGGACCACTTCGGCGGTGTTGGCGGCGTGGTCACCGGGGAAACGGTGGCAGACGGCACCCTGTCCCTGGCGGATCAGCTGGCCAGCGGAAAGATTCCTGTCATTGTGCCGGAGGGCTTTTTGGAGCATGCGGTCAGCGAGAACATCTATGCCGGGGCTGCCATGAGCCGCCGGGCCAATTA
Organism: Ruminiclostridium sp.; assembly: GCA_017435425.1. GTDB lineage: Bacteria > Bacillota > Clostridia > Oscillospirales > Oscillospiraceae > Evtepia. The sequence goes on from JAFSFC010000063.1 coordinate 21,225, forward strand.
TCAGTTCGGCTCCCTGCTGGAGCCCGGCCCCGCCGGGACCCTTGGCATCGGCATTGGTCTGGGCCAGAGCAAAGGTCTGGTGAGCTTCCTGACACCCACCTATGAGGTGAAGCAGACCGGTGAGACCTTGACCATCGACGGGGTGGAGCTGGAGTTCCAGATGACCCCCGGCACCGAGGCTCCCGCCGAGATGAACACCTGGCTGCCCCAGTACAAGGCCCTGTGGATGGCGGAGAACTGTACCGGCACCCTCCACAACCTGTATACCATGCGGGGAGCCCAGGTCCGGGACGGCAACCAGTGGGCCCTGTACCTCTATGAGTCCCTCCAGCGCTATGGAGGCCAGGCAGAGGTGGTGTTCCAGTCCCACAACTGGCCCCACTGGGGGCAGGATGTGATCCGGGAATATCTCCTGGACACGGCAGCGGTCTATAAGTACATCAACGATCAGACCCTGACCCTCCTGAACCAGGGCTATACCTCCAACGAAATTGCGGCCATGGTGGAGCTGCCTGCAGACCTGGCCCAGAACTGGTACACCCGCCAGTACTACGGAACCCTGGTCCAGAACGTCAAGGCGGTCTACCAAAAGTACATGGGCTGGTATGACGGCAACCCGGTCCATCTGAATGCCCTGGCCCCCACCGAGAGCGCAAAGAAGTGGGTGGAGTACCTGAAGGACACCGACGAGGTCCTCCGGATGGCCAAGGCGGACTATGATGCCGGCCAGTACCAGTGGGTGGCCGAGGTCACCAACGTGCTGGTCTATGCCGACCCTGCCAATGAGGCCGCCCGTCTCCTCTGCGCCGATGCCCTGGAGCAGCTGGGCTATCAGGCGGAGTCCGGCACCTGGCGCAACGCCTACCTGACGGCAGCCAAGGAGCTGCGGGAGGGGAACGAAGGGGGCCAGGTGGTGGCGTCAAAGAACGACGGCAACGTGGTGAAAAACATGACCCCGGAGATGATCTTCGACTACATGGGGATCATGCTGGACAAGAAGGCCATGGAGGACCAGGACATGACCATCCATGTGAACCTGACCGACCAGGGCAGACAGTTCGTCCTTCAGGTCCGCAGCGGCGTTCTTCTCTATTGGGAGGGTACCCCCGGCGGAGAGGCCGACCTGACCATCACCTGCCCCGAGAAAGGCCTGCTGCTCATCCTGAGCCGGAACACCGAGGCCCTGGCGCAGGCAGTCCAGGTGGAGGGGGACAGCGCCAAGCTGGACCTGTTCATGGAAAACCTGAACCAGGTGAATGCCTCCAAGGGCCAGGCCTTCAACATCGTGGAGCCCTGAACAAAAAAGCTGGTACGTCGAGAGACGTACCAGCTTTTTTATTCGTCATAGTGATTCCTTCGGTTTTGTTTGGGCTCCATTTTGTTCCACAGTTTTTCGATCCACCGGCCGGTGAAGAACCGGTTGAAGAACCGGCCCACAGGGTCGTTGCCAAAGACCAGCAGGATGACCACCGCCGCCGCCAGGGTGTGCCAGGGGGTGAAGCTGGCCGCCAGTCCGAAGTGGTCCATGAGTTTCACCGGGAAGGCGTGGAGGAGGTAGACCGCCAGGGTATTCTTGCCCACGGTGCTCACCACCGGAATCCGACGGTCCAGCCGGGGGGCCAGGACCAGCAGGAAGAAGAACAGCCACAGCAGGGCCAGCACCTGGATGAGGAACTTGGTAATGATGCCGATGCCCAGCTTCTCGAAGGGATGGGAGCCGTAGAAGGCCGCCTTGGGCAGTTGGCAGAAGAAGAGCAGGTAGACCGTGGCCGCCGCCACACCCAGAGTCAGGAGGATGGTCACAGGTTTGTTCCGGAAGGAAAGAATTTGCTTCTCCCAGTCCCGGGCGTAGTACCCCAGGGCGAAGAAGGGCAGGAAGGAGAAGAACCGGCCCAGGGAGAGGTACTTGTCAATGTCCGGGTCCAGGCCGTAGCACACGGAAAGGAAGAGGAACAAAATCAGCACACAGCTCCGCCGCCGCTTTCCCCGGACGTTGAACAGGGGGATGAGCAGATAAAAGAACAGGCTGACCATCAGGTACCACAGGGACCAGGATGGGGTGGTGTAGTTCAGCACGACGGGCTCTCCCACCAGAAGGCCGTGGAAGAAGACCCGGTGGATGGTCTGGAACAGGAAGTACAGGTAGGCCAGGTGGAAGATGATGGTCCGGCGCTTGTACACGGCAAACCAGCCGGTGATGAAGAGGAAGACCGGCATATGGAAGGAATAGATGAGCCGGTAGAGGGCCTCGTTCCATCCGTCCCACTCCGGGGAGAGGGTGAGCAGATGGCCCAGCACCGCCAGGAAGATGAGGATGCATTTCAAATTGTCAAAGCAGTAGGCCCGCTTTTTCATGGACAGAGGCATGGGTGGGCCTCCTTTCTGACCTTGATGTTTCCAAATATAGCACATTTTTTGGGGGACTGCAAGGGAAGGGGGGACTCTTGACCGGGGGAGCAGGATATCCTATAATGATACCATCCATACTATGCAGAAAAGAGGACCAACCATGAAATTCCATCACATTTCCCTCCGTGTCCGGGACTTTGAAAGATCCATGCACTTCTACCAGACCCTCCTGGGCCTGTCCGTGGCCAAGGCCTTCCAGCCCGATGCCGAGAGCAACGTGGCCTACCTCCAGAATGCCCAGGGGGAGACCCAGATCGAGCTCATTGCCCTGCCTGCAGGGGACAAGTTCGAGGGTAAGGGCATGTTCCTGTGCTTTGCCACCGACGACCTGGAGGCCGCCCACAAGGTGGCCGTGGAGGGCGGCTTCAACCCCTCTGAGATCCGCCAGCCCGAACCCACCGCCAAGTACTTCTATGTGTACGATCCCGATGGGGTGTCTGTCCAGCTGCGGGAGTACAAGTAAGGTAAATTTTTAAAAGTTTATTAATTTTGTAGGATTATATTGACGGGAGTTTCTGGGCATGCTATACTCCAAATAACACAGAAAGGAGGTAGTATGATGAAGATCCGTATCCTGTCCCAACTCATTTCCCTTGTTCTGTTGGTTCTGGTGATCGCCCTGGCTGCCGGCTGCAGCACCCTGTACAAGGCAGAGCAGGCCGCTGACCAGATCGAAGACCAGGTGGAGCAGAAGGTGGACCAGGCAGAAGCTGCCGTGGAAAACCAGGTCTCTCCGTCTGTGGTCCAGAATGCTGCCGCCCTGACCCAGACCGAGGCAGAGGAGATCGCTCTGCTTCAGGCCGGCTTCAAGGCCGACCAGGTGACCGGGCTCCGCAGTGAATTCGATGTGGACGACGGCATCCCGGAATATGAGGTGGAGTTCTTCCAGGATGGCTGGGAGTATGACTACACCATCCACGCCGACACCGGCGAGGTTTTATCCTATGATATTTCCAATGACTAATGGAGCAGGGGCCGCTGCAAAATGCAGCGCCCCCAGTGAAATTGAGCCGATGGCTCAGTGAAATACGCTGGCAGCGTGTGAAATTCGGCCTGCGGCCGAGTGAAATTGCCCTTGCAGGGCAGTTGCGGTGTTCCTTCGGGACCAACTTAACGCATGAAGACCTGTTGCAAATGAATTTGCAACAGGTCTTTTTTCAGAGTATCCAAAAACCTCGTAGAGTTTCGCCGTCGCAACGGCGAAATAAAGTCAAGTATGTTTTCTGGCGCGACATGTGCGTGCCAGAAAACACTTCTCAGCCTGCAAACGTGGAAATTGTGCGCCGTAGGGGAACAATTTATGCGATGCAGCAGGCTGCAATCCCCTATGTCGGAAAAGGCTTGCCTTTTTCGACAGGCTAAAAAAGGAGCGAGACGGCTGTCTCGCTCCTTTTTGTTGGGTTGGAATTACTCCTGCTCGATCACGAAGCTCTCGTTGGTGAGCTCGTTGAACCGACCACGCTTGACGTAGTGGGTGTGCAGGTACTCGTGGGACTTGTGGCCGCCGGGCTCGCCCCACTCCTTGTAGAAGGCCTGGATGGCCTTGTTCTCGTGGGACTTGCGGACCACCTTGCGCTCGTCCTCGCCGTAGATGGCTTCCATTCTCTTCTGGCGGACGATGTTGATGTCCTCCTGAGGTCTGGGCTGGCCGCCGCCGGTGATACAGCCGCCGGGGCAACCCATGACTTCGATGAAGTGATAGGGGGACTTGCCGTCGTGGACCTGCTCCATAAGCTTCCGGGCGCCGGCGAAGCCGCTGGTGACAGCGATCTTCACTTCCAGACCCTCGGCGGCCTTCCACTCGGGCTTCACGTCTTCCAGCTTGATGGTGGCCTCGCGGATCTGTTCCAGACCCACGATGGGAGAGACGTGGAGGTTGGGGAAGGGCAGCTCACGGCCGGTGATGATCTCATAGACAGTACGCAGGGCAGCCTCCATAACGCCGCCGGTGACGCCGAAGATGTCGGCTGCGCCGGTGGACAGGCCCAGAGGCATGTCGAACTCCTCGTCGGGCAGGTTCATGAAGTCAATACCCATGGCCTTGATCATGTCGCCCAGCTCACGGGTGGTGAGGACGGCGTCCACGTTGGCCAGGCCGTCGTTGGACAGCTCAGGACGGGCACACTCGGTCTTCTTGGCGGTGCAGGGCATGATGGAGACCACGAACATATCCTCGGGCTTCTTGCCGATCTTCTCAGCATAGTAGCTCTTGATGACGGCGCCGAACATCTGATGGGGGGACTTGCAGGAGGACAGATGGTCCAGATCCTCGGGATAGTTGTGCTCGATGAACTTGATCCAGCCGGGGGAGCAAGAGGTCATCATGGGCAGGGGAGCCACGCCGCCGGTGAGGAATTCCTTGATGCGGGTCAGGAACTCGGTGCCTTCCTCCATGATGGTCAGGTCGGCAGCCCAGTTGGTGTCAAAGACTTCGTCAAAGCCCATGCGGCGCAGGGCAGCTGCCAGCTTACCGGTCTCGGAGGTGCCTGCGGGCTGGCCGAAGCACTCGGCGATGCCCACGCGGACAGCGGGAGCGGGCTGGACCACCACGTGCTTGTTGGGGTTGTTCAGGGCCCGCAGGACACGGTCCTTGTGGCTGGTCTCCTTCAGGGCGCCAACGGGGCAGACCACGGTGCACTGACCGCAGTAGGTGCAGTCGGTGCTGCCGATGGGCAGGTTGAAGGCGGGGGAGATGACGGTGTCGAAGCCGCGGTTGGCAGCGGTCAGGACAGAAGTGGTCTGGATCTTCTGGCAGACGCTGACGCAGCGGCGGCACAGGATGCACTTGTTGGGGTCACGGGTCAGGGACTCGGACACGTCGATGGGGTGCAGGGAGCGCTCGCCCTCGTAGTGGGAGCCGTCCACGCCCAGCTCACGGCCCAGAGCCTGGAATTCGCAGTCCTGGTTGCGGTTGCAGGTCAGGCACTGCTTGTCGTGGTTGGAGAGCAGCAGCTCATACATGGTCTTGCGCGCTTCCAGCACACGGGCGTTGTTGGTGTTGATGACCATGCCGTCCTTGGCTTCCACCATGCAGGAGGCCTGCAGGTTCTTGGCGGGAGGGCTGACCTGCTCCACCACGCAGATACGGCAGGCGCCGTACTTATGGATGCCTTCCAGATAGCACAGCTTGGGGATGTGAATGCCGTTGAGCTCGGCGGCCTGCAGGATGGTGCTGCCGGCGGGAGCTACGCATTCTTTCCCGTTGATGGTGAGTCTGATATCTGCCATTTCACTTACCTCCTGTCGCAACGCAGGCAGCGGCTTGCCTCTGCACGGGCATCCAGCTCGTGCATACCCAGGTTACGCTCGATGAAGCTGCCGACTGCTTGTTCCGCCTCGATCTGTCTGGTCAGGAAGCGGTTGTGAGGAACGATGTCGCCCTCGATGTGATAGTCAGTGATCTCCTGCTCGAAGCCCTTGTCCAGGACGCCGGTGCCGCCCAGGTACTTGTCGATGCCGGATGCGGCCACCTTTGCCTCGTACACGGCGTTGACGATGTCCTTGGGACCACGGTGTGCGTCGCCGCCCACGAAGACGCCGGGCATAGAGGTTGCCTGGGTGTAGCGGTCAGCCACGACACGGTCGCCGTTGAGCTTGATGCGGCCCTTGAAGAAGGCGGTGTCGGGAGTCTGGGAGATGGCGGGAATGACCACGTCGAACTCTTCCACGTAGGATTCGCCGCTGGGAACGGCCTTGCGGCGGCCGGAGCTGTCGAACTGACCCAGCTTCTGCTTCATGACGCAGATGCTGTTGAGCTTGCCGCCAATGCCGATGAACTCGGTGGGGTTGGACAGGGTGCGGATCTGCACGCCCTCTTCCAGAGCGTCCTTGATCTCCACCTTATCCGCGGGCATGTCTTCCTCGGTACGGCGGTAGAGCATGATGACTTCCTTGGCGCCCAGACGCAGAGCGGTACGGGCGGAGTCGATGGCGGTGTTGCCGCCGCCCACGACGGCTACCTTCTTGCCGGTGAAGTCCAGGTCCTTCTGGAGCCACACGCGCTTGAGGAAGTCCAGGCCGTGGTAGACGCCTTCCAGGTCCTCGCCGGGAATGCCCATCTGCAGGGTCTTCTGGGCACCGATGGCGATGAAGACGGCGTCGTAGTTGTCACGGAGAGCACGGAAGGAGATGTCCTCGCCGACCTTGGTGTTGCAGATGATGTTCACGCCGGTCTTGACGATGTGGCCGATCTCCCGCTCGATGATGTTCAGAGGCAGACGGTAGTCGGGAATACCGAAGGTCATGATGCCGCCGGGACGGCTCTCAGCTTCGTACACGTCCACATGGTAGCCCAGGCGGGCCAGGTAGTAGGCGCAGGTCAGGCCGGAGGGGCCGGAACCAATGATGGCCACGTTCTTGTCGATCTTCTTCTTGGGCTTCAGGTCCTCGTCGGAGGGGAAGCCGTGGGCGTAGGCCCAGTCGGTGGCGAAGCGCTTGAGCTCGCAGATGTTCATGGCCTCGTCCACGCTGCCGCGGCGGCAACGGCTCTCGCAGGGGTGAGTACAGACACGGCCGCAGATGCCGGAGAAGGGATTGTCTCGCAGCATGATGCGGGCAGCGCCCATGTAGTCGCCGGTGGCGATGAGGCTCATGTAGCCGGGGATGTTGATGCCGGCAGGGCAGGTGTTCTCGCAGGGGCTGGAGACCAGCTCGGAGCAGACGCCTGCGGTGCAGCGCTTCTCGATGATGTGCTCTTCGTACTCATCACGGAAGTACTTCAGGGTGGACAGAACGGGGTTGGGAGCGGTCTGGCCCAGGCCGCACATGGCGGTGTCCTTGATGATGCCGCCCAGGTGCTCCAGGGTCTCGATGTCGCTCTTCTTGCCCTGGCCTGCCACGATGCGGTTGAGGATCTCCAGCATGCGCTTGGTGCCCACACGACATGCGGTACATTTGCCGCAGGATTCCTCCTGGATGAAGTCCAGGTAGAAGCGGGCGGTGTCCACCATGCAGGTGTCCTCGTCCATGACGATCAGGCCGCCGGAGCCCACGATGGAGCCCAGAGCTGCCAGGGATTCGTAGTCCAGGGGGGTGTTGATGTTTTCAGCGGTGATACAGCCGCCGGAGGGGCCGCCGGTCTGGGCGGACTTGAACTTCTTGCCGTTGGGGATGCCGCCGCCGATGGAGTAGATGACCTCGGACAGGGGGGTGCCCATGGGGACTTCCACCAGACCGGTGTTGACGATGTTGCCGGAGAGAGCAAAGACCTTGGTGCCGGGGCTCTTCTCGGTGCCGAACTGGCGGAACCAGTCTGCGCCGTTGAGCATGATGGCGGGCACGGTGGCCAGGGTCTCCACGTTGTTGATGATGGAGGGCTTGCCGAAGAGGCCGCTCTGGAAGGGGAAGGGGGGCTTCTGTCTGGGCTCGCCGCGCTGACCCTCAACGGATGCCAGCAGGGCGGTCTCCTCGCCGCAGACGAAGGCGCCTGCGCCGATGCGGATCTCGATGTCGAAATCGAAGCCGGAGCCCATGATGTCCTTGCCCAGCAGGCCTTCCTCACGGGCCATCCGCATAGCATCCTCCAGACGGTGGATGGCGATGGGATACTCGGCACGGATGTAGACAACGCCGTGGTTTGCGCCGATGGCGTAGCCGCCGATCAGCATACCTTCAATGACGCTGTGGGGGTCGCCTTCAAAGACGGAGCGGTCCATGAATGCACCGGGGTCGCCTTCGTCGGCGTTGCAGATGATGTACTTTTCGTCGCCGGGCTGGTTGTAGGCAGCTTCCCACTTGACGCCTGCGGGGAAGCCTGCACCGCCGCGGCCACGGAGACCGGACTTCTTCATCTCTTCGATGACTTCGATGCGGTCGCCCTTTTCCAGGATACGGGCCAGAGCCAGGTAGCCGTCCTTGGCCACGTAGCTGTTGATGCAGTTGACGTCGATGAGGCCGCAGTTGCGCAGGGCGATACGGACCTGATCACGGAAGAAGGCCACGTCCTTGATGTTGGCCACACGCTTCTTCTGGACGGAGTCATAGAAGGTGTACTCATTGACGGGCTCGCCGCCGATGAAGTGCTTCTTCACCACGTCCTTGACACGGTCGGGGGTCATTTCGGTGTAGTAGGTCTCGTCGGGCAGGATGTACACGACAGGACCCACGGCGCAGGTGCCCATACAGCCGCGCTCGATGACGGCCACACGGTCGGACAGGCCGAAAGCTTCCAGCTCTTCCACCATGGCGTCACGGACAGCCTTACAGCCGGAGGACACACAGCCGGTGCCATAGCAAACCAGGGCAAGATAGTCGTACTGACCGATCTTTTCCTGATAGGCTTCCTTCATGGCCTGAAGGTCAGCAATGCTTCTGATCATGCGTCAGCACCTCCTTCGATGTTCTCTTCGGCATCTTCGTACAGAGACAGGATGCCCTTGAGCTTGGCAGGCGTGACCTGCTTGTAGACGTCGTCGTCGATCATGATGGCAGGAGCCAGACCGCAGGCGCCGATGCAGCGGACGATCTCGAAGGTGAACTGACCGTCCTCGGTGGTGCAGCCCACTTCCACGTTCAGGTTGCGCTTGATGGCATCAACGACCTTCTGGCCGCCCCGGACATAACATGCGGTGCCCTGGCACATACGGATGGTGTGCTTGCCCTTCTTCTGGGTGGAGAAGAAGGAGTAGAAGCTGACGACACCGTGGATCTCAGAGACGGGGATGTTCATCTTGCGGGCGATGAACTCCTGGAGTTCGGGGGGAAGGTAACCATAGATCTCCTGAGCTGCGTGCAGCACCATGATCAGGCTGCCTTCCTTGTCTTTGTATGACTCGATCACTTGAGCGATCTCAGCATACTTTTCTTCGTCGGTCTGGCTCTCGTGATCGTGCTCGAAGGCCAGCTTTTCCAGACTCAGACTCATAAGGCTCTCTCCTTTACAATAGAATTGCATATTTCAGCATCCGGCGGGAGGGGAGTCCTCCGCCGGTCCAATGGATGGGGGGATGACAGAAGGACGGGGATACTGTACAGATGACCGACAAGGAGCGGGCCCGTCGGTCATGTGTGGCAGAAAAAGGGCAAAAAGGGGAAGCCTGCTCGGCCTGTGTGAAAAATGCAGAGGCAGGTAGGTTCTTCTTGCACGTGAGAGTGTCCTGAACTGTCTATATGCTGCTACAAGAGCAAGTATATATTACCCTGAAAAAATCATTTTGTCAATCAAGGGGAAAATGGGGAAAATGAAACTATTTTGTTGATAAAGTTGTGGATATGGTGGAAAAATAGGTAGAATTTTGCCTTTTGGTGTGGGGTATAAGAATGGTTAATAGAAAATAAAGAATTTTTTGAAAAAAGGGAAGAAAACTTTTTTGAAGGGGATGATTCATTTCTCCCTGTTTGTGGAAGAAATGAAGGAGAAGTGACATGACATGTCAGTGTTTATCGGTGTAAAGTGGGAGAAATCCTGCATTTGTGAGGCCGCCGCCAAAGGCGGCGGCCTCAATGAAGCTGGGCCTGCGTCCCAGTGAAGCAGCCCCTTTGGGCCCGATGAAGGAAAAAAGAGCGTGCCGAAAGGGCACGCTCTTGGAAAAGTCAGAGATTGAGAAGCTGGTTTTTCTTTGCCTCGTAGTCCTCGGGGGAGATGAGGCCGTCCTCCTGAAGCTGCTTGTAGGTCCGCAGGCGGGCGGAGAGCTCCTGGGGATCCAGGTCCCGCACTGCCACCTGGACGGTCTGGGCGGGCTCGGAGAACCGGTTGAATATGTCCTGCATGAGGATGGGAGGCAGGAGGGGAACGAAGAAGGCCATCACCAGGCACAGAAGGCCCAGGTCACAGGGGATGCCCCGGTCGTGCGCCTGGATGTCGGTCCGCTTGGCGCTCTGGTAGACCCAGTAGATCAGGTAGAAGGGCACGAAGATGCACAGCAGCAGCTGGTTAGTGGGGTTCCGGTCAGAGGAGTCCCGGGTACCGTTCAGGAAGCCGGTGGTCCGATAGATCCAGATGCAGTACCACACGCCGAAGGTGAAGATCAGCAGCAGGATGTGCTTGAGCATGTCGCACCGGCCGTCCCACACCTTGGGCTGGTAGGTGGGCAGGGGCTCCTGGGGCTGGGCGGCGTCCTGAGGGATCTGGTCATCGGTCCCGGGGACAGCGGGCTCGGTCCGGGCGGGCTGGGGATCCAGGTCCCGCATGGGGTTGCCGTCCGGGAAGACCACCGTAAGGCTTATGAGGAAGTAGAGGGCCACCACCAGGATGTTGGCCAGGAAGCCCATGATGTGCATGGAGGCCAGGGTGGCCAGCAGGGCGGCGGCAAAGGCCAGGATGCCCGGCAGGAACCACAGGGTCTCGGTGACCGGCTGGTGCTTTTTCAGGGCCTCCACGAAGGGACAGGCGGCCCAGGCGGTGAGGACCAGGGCGGCCAGCAGGAAGCACAGGTTGGACAGGCCGTACCAGAGCCCGTAGGAGGTGGTGGCCAGGCCGATGGCGGCAGCCAGGGTCAGCCCCGCCGGAGCCAGGTACAGAAGCATGTCCTTTCGGTTCAGGAAGAGGACCACGGCGAAAAAGACATAGGCGGCGAAGGTCACCAGGGCACTAAAGGAGGACAGGAAGGACAGACCAAAGGTCAGGCCCCGGGCCAGGGTGGTCAGTTCGGTGAGGGCGGCCAGGCAGAGAAGGATGGCCGTAATGAGGGGGACAGGCGCAATGGAACGTTGGTTCATGGCGTCAGATCCTTTCTTTTAGTATAGTGTCATGATAGCGGAAAT
>JAFSFC010000064.1 GCA_017435425.1 Ruminiclostridium sp.
ACGAATTTGAACTCCCAGGAGCACCAGAGGATGATCTCCTCGGAGAACCGGGACAGATGCATCATCAGGATGGAGCAGGCGGAGAGGAATTCGATGGCGAAGTCCCGGTCGGAAACCCCGTCCAGGGAGTTATCCATGGGCTTTTGGAAGCCCAGCAGCTCCGCTGTGCGGAACCGGTCCACCGGGTGGGTGGAGGTGGCCAGCGCGCCGGAACCCAGGGGGGATTCATCCAAACGAGCCCGGCAGTCCTCCAGACGGGTGATGTCCCGGCGGAACATATTGGCGTAAGCCATCATAGCATGGGCAAAGGTGATGGGTTGGGCCCGCTGCAGGTGGGTGTAGCCGGGCATGATGGCGTCCATGGTGGCCTCCGCCTGGCGGATAAGGGCCTTTTCCAGCTCCAGCAGCATCCCCACGATGACGGGGATCTCCTCTTTCACAAAGAGGCGGAAGTCCAACGCCACCTGGTCATTCCGGCTGCGGGCGGTGTGCAGGCGCTTGCCGGTATCGCCGATGCGCTGGGTAAGGAGAACTTCCATGTTCATATGGATGTCCTCGCTGTCCTTGGAAAACTCCACTTTGCCTTCTTCGATCTCCTCCAGGAGGATCTTTAAGGTCTCGATGATCTTGTCGGCCTCCTCCTTCGCGATGATGCCCTGTTCTCCCAGCATGGCGGCGTGGGCCATGGAGCCGGTGATATCCTGCCGGTACAGGCGGGCGTCAAAAGAGATGGAGGAATTAAAGTCATTCACCTTGTCATCGGTCTCTTTCTGGAACCGACCGGCCCAAAGTTTCATAGTCGCAGCAACCTTTCCTATAGAATGGCGCGGAGCAGGAGCGGAAAACCGACTCCTGCTCCGGCGCATCAAGTTGGTATTCAGAGAAAAGTGGGGATTACTTATTCAGCAGGCCCTTGGCTCTCAGCGCCTGAACGGTGTCGGGCAGACCCCAGAGATTGATGAAGCCGGCGGAGTCCTTCTGATCATAGTCGAAGGCGGACTCATTAAAGGTGGCAATGTCCTCGGAGTACAGGGAGTAGGGGGAAGTGGTGCCGGCGCGGATGATGTTGCCCTTGTAGAGCTTCAGCTTCACGGTGCCGGTGACGAACTCGTTGGCCTTATCGGCAAAGGCCTTCATGGCCTCGCACAGGGGGGAGAACCACTTGCCGTTATAAAGAAGGTCGGCAAAGTCCACGGCCATCTTCTGCTTGGCGTGGAGGGTGTCCTTGTCCACAGTGAGCATTTCCAGCTGCTCATGGGCGAAGTACAGGATGGTGCCGCCGGGGGTCTCATAGACGCCGCGGTCCTTCATGCCGACCAGGCGGTTTTCCACGATGTCGATGATGCCGATGCCGTTGTCGCCGCCGAACTTGTTCAGGCCTTCGATGATCTTGGAGACCTTCATCTTTTCGCCGTTCAGAGCCACGGGGGTGCCTGCCTCAAAGTCCAGGGTCACATAGGTGGGCACGTCAGGAGCCTGGAAGGGGGAGACAGACATCTCCAGGAAGCCGGGCTTGTCCAGGTCGGGCTCGTTGGAGGGGTCCTCCAGGTCCAGACCCTCGTGGGACAGGTGCCACAGGTTCTTGTCCTTGGAATAGTTGGTCTCACGGGAGATCTTCAGGGGGACGTTGTGGGCCTCGGCGTAGTCGATCTCTTCGTCACGGCTCTTGATGTCCCACTCACGCCAGGGGGCGATGATCTTCATGCCGGGGGCGAAGCGCTTGATGGCCAGTTCGAAACGGACCTGGTCGTTGCCCTTGCCGGTGCAGCCGTGGGCGATGGCGTCGGCACCCTCTTCCAGGGCGATCTCAGCCAGGCGCTTGCCGATGACGGGACGGGCGAAGGCGGTGCCCAGCAGGTACTTCTCGTACTTGGCGCCCATCTTCAGAGCGGGGACGATGACGTTGTCGCACATCTCGTCTACCAGGTCGGCCACGATCAGCTTGGAAGCACCGGTCTTCAGAGCCTTTTCTTCCAGGCCTTCCAGCTCATCGGCCTGGCCCACGTTGCCGGAGACGGCGATGATCTCGGGGTTGTTGTAGTTTTCCTTCAGCCAGGGGATGATGATGGAAGTATCCAGACCGCCGGAGTAGGCGAGAACGACTTTCTTGATTTCAGACATGATGTAAACCTCCTGTATATTCGCAAGAACGGGTCTTGTGTTGTTCGATGGGTAAAGGATAACACCAATCCATGAAAAAAGCAAGAGGGTAACGCATAAAAATTCGATAAATTTCCGGGTTTGACCGAGTAAAAATACACTAAAATGAATATATTGGGGGAATATACGAAAAAATATTCAATAGATATACAAGAGAAGCGAAGAGCACGATTGACATTTGGGAAAAAGGTGATATAATAAAGATGTGGATCAAGCGAAACGCTCCGCCCCGGGCACTCTCCCCGAGTAAAAATAGGGAGTTTTTTCTTTTTGTGGGGAAGACAGGACGGAGAAAGGTTTTTTCTTATGGCATCCGGTAAGGAATATCTGAACTATGTGTTAGAGCAGCTTTCCGGTCTGGAGGAAATCACCCACCGGGCCATGATGGGGGAGTATATCCTCTATTACAAGGGGCGGATCCTGGGTGGCATCTATGATGACCGTCTGTTGGTCAAGCCCGTGAAGACTGCCGTGGCTATGCTGCCGGAGGCCTCCTATGAGCTGCCCTATGAGGGGGCCAAAGAGATGCTCCTGGTGGACCGGGTGGATGACCGGGCCTTTCTGACCAAGCTGGTGGAAGGGATGTACGGGGAGCTTCCGGCCCCGAAGAAAAAGAAATAACTGCCCATGTTGCGGCAGTTCATATGAGCGGGCATGATGGAATTGGTAGACATGCGAGATTTAGGTTCTCGTGCTCACGCGTTGGGGTTCGAGTCCCCATGCCCGCACCACAAAAGGACCGGTGAACGTTTTGTTCCCCGGTCCTTTTGTATGAAGGGTCCCGCTGGGCGGAACCCTTCCCTTCATTTGTGCGCCAGCACAAGCATCATGGCGGCCTGCCGCCGCTTCATTTGCCCCGAAGGGGCATGCTTCATTTTCGTTCATCTCTCGGTTCATCTATCCTTTTCCATTGCGGAATGATGGGCGAAATGCTATACTCATCCTGAGGTGATAACATGGGTATTCTGGAATGTGCCAGCAGGGCATCTGTCTGGAAAGGGTTTGACTGCTACGCCCAGGAAAAGGTCCTGCGGCTGAATGAGATCGGGG
>JAFSFC010000065.1 GCA_017435425.1 Ruminiclostridium sp.
CAAGGTGGACCGCTCCGCTGCCTACGCTGCCCGCTGGGTGGCAAAGACTGTGGTGGCCGCCGGCCTGGCCAAGCGCTGCCAGGTCCAGCTGGCCTACGCCATCGGCGTGGCCCGTCCCGTCTCCGTCCTGGTGGAGACCTTCGGCACCGGCACCGTCTCCGACGAGGTCCTGGAGAACGCCGTCCAGCAGGTCTTCGACCTGCGCCCCACCGCCATCATCCGCGATCTGGACCTGCAGAAGCCCATCTACCGCAAGCTGGCTGCCTACGGCCACATGGGCCGTGAGGACCTGGGGGTCCTGTGGGAGAAGACCGACCGTGCCGAGGCACTGAAGGCTGCCTGCAAGTAAGGAGAGATCCCCATGGCAGAAATTTCTGTTATCGTTCCTGTATATAAGGCGGAGGCCTTTCTGCGCAAGTGCACCGACTCCATCCTGAACCAGACCTTCACCGACCTGGAGCTTCTCCTGGTGGAGGACGGTTCCCCTGACCAGAGCGGGGCCCTCTGCGACCAAATTGCCGCCGAGGACCCCCGTGTGCGGGTCTTCCATAAGCCCAACGGCGGTGTCAGCTCTGCCCGGAATCTGGGTATGGCTGAGGCAAAGGGAAAGTATATCGCCTTTGCCGACTCCGACGACTGGCTCCCCTTGGATGCCCTGGCCAACATGTACGAGGCCCTCACCGCCAACGGGGCGGACTCCGCCGGCGGCGCCCACATCCTGGTGGAGGTGGACGGCCGGGAGGCCTCTGCCCCCGGCGCCATGCCCCCTGGAGTCTATGGTCCTGCCGAGATCCGCACCGGCTTCATCGACCGGCTCATGGGCCAGCGGATGGGCAAGCCTGATGAGGTCCTGAACGGCTTCATCTGGCGGTTCCTCTTCTCCAAGAGTATCATTCAGGAGCACAACATCATCTTTGAGGGGGCCTATCTGGAGGATGAGCTCTTCCTGCTGGAGTACTTCTGCTACGCCCAGAAGCTGGCCATGATCGGTCAGCCCGTGTACTACTACCTCCAGAACCCCGTGTCCGTCACCCGCCGGTACCTGAAGGACTACATGCAGACCTTCACTCGGTTCATGGAGGCCAAGGCCGCCCTGGCGGAAAAGCACGGTCTGGGGGACAACCTTCCCCTGTGGAAGGAGAACTCCAACTGGTCCGGCCTGCTCATTGCCATCGGCAACGAGTTCGCCGCCAGCAACCCTGCCTCCCTGGGCCAGAAACGCCAGACCGTCAAGGAGATCTGCGCCCGTCCGGAAATGGCCCGGGCCATCCAGGCCATCCAGCCCCAGGGGCTGGGCCGGAACAAGCAGATCGTGGCCGACCTGGTCTGCAAAAAGCAGTTCCTGCTGCTCTCCCTGCTGTACTGGTATAAGAACCGCAACCATTAATCTATCGCAACCCCAAAGAAAGGAGTGATCCCTCGTGGAAACGGTACGGAGCAGTATCCTGTGCCAACTCCTCGCCCCCCTGTGGCGGCAGCTGTGCACCTGGTATGAGGGCAGCCTGCTGGCCGTTGTCATCCGGGGCATTGCCAACCTGATCGTTCGGTGGTGCACCGGCAGTGCGATCATCCAATTTTTCATCCGGGAAGGGACCCTGGACAAGGCATGGAAGGACAGCCTTCTCTGCCGGGGCCTCACCTTCCTCATCAATATCCCCACCAAGATATTACACGCCATCTATAAGAAGTTTGAGGCCGCCTTTGAGGACAGCTTCTTTGCCCAGCTGGCCTTCTCTGTGGTGGAGAACACCCCTGTGGTCATCAGCTGGCTCATGCTGGCCATTCTGGTGATCCCCTTTGAAAACTGGAACAACGCCTACAGCCTCCTGGTCTATGGCGGCGGCTTTGTCCTGGCCATCTTCTCCGGTATGCGCCGGAAGGACTGGGGGCTGGACATTGCCTCCCTGGGCCCCTGGCTGGTGGCCTTCGGGGCCGCTGTGGTCCTGGCCTGGCCCCTGTCGGCCTATCCCGATGCCTCCTTCCGGTTCCTGAAGTATTACGGGGCGGCCATCCTGTGCGTCATCGTCATCGTGAGCACCGTCCAGCGGCGGGAGCACCTGATGCGCCTGCTGGGCTTTGCCTCGGTGGGGCTGGCGGTCATGTCCCTCTATGGCTTCTATCAGCGGATCATGGGTGTGGAGGTGAACGCCTCCTACGTGGACATGACCCAGAGCCTCAACAAGAACATGCCCGGCCGTGTGGAGGCCTTCTTTGACAACCCCAACACCTTCGCCCAGGTCCTGCTGATGCTCATCCCCCTGGCGGTGGCCCTGATGCTGGGAAGCAAGGGCTGGTTTGGCCGATTCCTGGGCTTCGGCAGCGCCGGTCTGGGCTGTGTGGCCATGATCATGACCTACTCCCGGGCCTCCTGGCTGGGCCTGGCCTTTGCCGCCGCCATCTTTGTGCTGCTGTGGAACCGAAAGATCATCCCTGCCGCCATCTTTGTGGTGTGCGCCGCCATCCCCTTCCTGCCGGAGACCGTGTTCAACCGCATCCTCAGTATTTTCAACACCTCCGACAGCTCCACCAGCAGCCGCTTTCCCCTGTACTACGCTGCCGGTGAGTTCCTCACCATGCGGCCCATTCTGGGTGCCGGTCTGGGTGCCGATGCGGTCCGTGCGGCCATCGACGACCTGAATCTCTTCCACGGCCATGACAAGTTCGTCCACTGCCACAATATGTACCTGCAGGTCTGGTGTGAGACCGGTCTGCTGGGCCTTGTGACCTTCCTGGGCGGCATGCTCTGGACGGTGAAGAAGGGAGTCAAGGCTGTGGCCAAGGCCACCTGCGATCCCCAGGTCCGTATGGCCATCATCGGCGGTGTGTCCGCCATCCTGGGCTGCCTGCTGTGCGGCATGGCCGACTACCTGTGGAACTATCCCCGTGTCATGCTGGTCTTCTGGTTTATCTGTGCCATCGCTCTGGCAGGTATCCGCCTGGCCGGACGGGAGGAGACCAACACCCCTGCATAAAGAAAGAAGAGATCCCCATGAAACTCAGCAATCTCTGGAATGAGAAACCCGTCACCCTGTCCTTTGAGGTCTTCCCGCCCAAGAAGGACACGGATTTTGATACCGTCCGCTTCGCCGCCGAGCAGATCGCCGAGCTGAAGCCCGACTTCATGAGTGTGACCTATGGGGCCGGAGGGGGCACCTCGGCCTACACTGCCGAGATCGCCCGGATCCTCCAGGCCGGCCACAAGGTCCCCGCTCTGGCCCACCTGACCTGCGTGTCCTCCAGCCGGGACCGCATCCACCAGGAACTGGAGCATCTGAAGGCTGCCGGTATCGAGAACATCCTGGCCCTCCGGGGTGACTATCCCCCCGGCTACGACCCCGATGCCCCCCGGGACTTCCGCTACGCCTACGAGCTGGTGGAGGAGATCAAGGACTTCGGTGGCTTTGCCATCGGTGCAGCCTGCTACCCCGAGTGTCACGTGGAGAGCCGCAGCCATGAGGAGGACCTGCTCCACCTGAAGGAAAAGGTGGACTGCGGGGTGGATTTTTTGACCACCCAGATGTTCTTTGACAACAGCGCCCTCTACAGCTTCCTGTGGAAGGCCCAGCGGCTGGGGATCAAGGTCCCCGTGCTGGCTGGCATCATGCCCGTCACCAACGCCGCCCAGATGACCCGCATCCTGTCCCTCTCCGGCACCACCCTGCCCAACCGGTTCCGGATGATCCTGGACAAGTTCCGGGACCGTCCCGACGCCATGAAGCAGGCGGGCATCGTCTATGCCTCCGAGCAGATGGTGGACCTGGTGGCCAACGGCATCCGGGGTGTTCACGTGTACACCATGAACAAGCCCGACGTAGCCGCCGCTCTTATGGAGAACCTCTCCAAGGTCCTGGGCCGCTGATATGCTGGACCGACAGGAGATCGCCCGGTATCTGGGCTATGGAAGAAAACCCATGCCCCCGGAGGTATCCGCTCTGGCGGATGCCTGCGAAAGGGAATTGACCGGGGGCATTATCCCTCGGTTTACCAGCCGACGGATGGAGGTCGACCGGTTCACGGCAGACAGCCGGGACCTGGCCCATCACCTGCGGCACTGCAGAGAGGTTATCCTCTACGCCATCACCCTGGGCTCCGAGGCCGACCGGCTCCTGCGCCGGTGGAGCGTCCGGAACATGGCCCAGGCTGCCGTGGGGCAGGCGGTGTGCGCCGCCTGGTTGGATCAGCTTGCCGCCGACTATGTGGCGGGCCTCTCCCTGGAGGAAGGGGAGTACCTGACCCCGCCCTTCAGCCCCGGCTACGGAGACTGGTCCCTGGACCACCAGCAGACCGTCCTGGACCTGCTGGATGCCCCCCGCCGGTTGGGGTTGAGCCTTACCCGGGCGGGGATGCTGGTGCCGGAGAAATCCATCACCGCCCTGGTGGGTGTCAGCGACCGGCCCGAGGAGTCCTGCAGCCAGAAGTGTATGAGATGTAAGAAAAAAGACTGCCCCTTCCGGGCAGATTGACCTGTCGGAAAAGGCTTGCCTTTTCCGACAAGCTTTAAGAAAGGGGTCCTGACCCATGAAACCCATTTTAGAAGCGATTAAGGAAAAACGCCACTACCTGGACGGCGGCCTGGGCAGCATGCTCCAGGCGGCCGGTCTGCCCGACGGTCTGCTGCCCGACCTGTGGAGCATCCAGAATCCCGAGGCCGTCCAGAACGTCCACCGGCAGTATCTGGAGGCGGGCTGCCGCCTGATCGCCACCAATACCTTCGGCACCAATGCCCAGAAGCTGGCCCCCTACGGAGTCACCCCCAGGGAGGTCATGACCGCCGCCGTGGCCAACGTCCGGGCGGCCATGGACCAAGCCGGGGTGACTGACGGCTATGTGCTGGCCGACATCGGCCCCACCGGCAAGCTCTTAAAGCCCTACGGCGACCTGGACTTTGAGGATGCCGTGGCCCTTTTTGCCGACACCATTGCCGCCGCCCAGGAGGCCGGTGCCGACGCCATCCTCATTGAGACCATGAGCGACCTGTACGAGATGAAGGCCGCTCTGGTGGCCGCCAAGGAGAACTGCTCCCTGCCCATCTTTGCCAGCTGTATTTTCGACACCACCGGCAAGCTTCTCACTGGCGGCTCTCCCCGGGCCATGGTGGCCCTCATGGAGGGCATGGGTGTTGATCTGTTTGGCCTGAACTGCGGCCTGGGCCCCAAGGAAATGGCCGGGGTCTTTGAACAGATGTGGGCGGATGCCTCCACCCCTCTGCTCCTCCAGCCCAATGCAGGTCTGCCCAGAGCAGAAGGGGGCAAGACAGTCTACGACGTGTCTCCCGCCGACTACGCCCAGCAGATGCTCCCCCTGGCCCCCATGGCCACCGTCATGGGCGGCTGCTGCGGCACCACCCCCGCTCATTTAAAGGCCCTCATTGAGGCCACCAAAGAGATCCCCCTGCCTGTGGTCACCCAGAAGGATGCCTGCATCATCTCCTCCTACTGTCAGGCGGTGGTGATGGACGGCAAGGACCCGGTCATCATCGGTGAGCGCATCAACCCCACCGGCAAGAAGAAGCTCCAGGCCGCCCTCCGGGAGGGGGACACCGACTACGTCCTCAATGAGGCCTTCAGGCAGGAGGACGCCGGCGCCCACATTCTGGACGTGAACGTGGGACTGCCCGGCATCGAGGAGCCTGCCGTTCTCACCCGGACCATGGAGGCCATCCAGGAGGTCACCGGTCTGCCCCTCCAGCTGGACACCGCCAACCCCGAGGCCATGGAGCGGGCCCTCCGCCGGTACAACGGCAAGGCCCTCATCAACTCGGTCAACGGCAAGGAGGAGAGCCTCAGCGCCATCCTCCCCCTGGTGAAGAAGTACGGCGGCGGCCTGGTCTGCCTGTGCCTGGACGACAACGGCATCCCCGAAACGGCCGAGGGCCGTCTGGCCATCGCCCAAAAGATCCTGGACCGTGCCCAGGCCCTGGGGATCCCCCGCCGGGATCTGCTGGTGGACGGCCTGACCATGCCGGTCTCTGCCGGGAAGGACAATGCCAAGGTCACCCTGGAGACCATCCGCCGAGCCAAGGAGGAACTGGGCCTCAAGACCGCCCTGGGCGTGTCCAATGTGTCCTTTGGCCTGCCCAGAAGAGAGCTTCTCAACGAGAGCTTCTTCACCCAGGCCCTTCAGAATGGCCTGGACGGCTCCATCATCAACCCCCTCAGTGAGCCCATGATGGGGGCCTTCAAGGCCTACCGTGCCCTGAACGGTCTGGATGACCAGTGCCAGGACTACATGGAGACCTTCCAGAATACCACTGCCCCTGTGGCGGCTTCCCCCGCCCCCTCTGCTTCCCCCAAGGCAGCTGCCGACACCGGGGACATGACCCTCTGCCAGATGGTGTGCAAGGGCCTGAAGGAGAAGTCCGCCGCCCAGGCCAAGACCCTGGCCGACAGCGGCAAGGCCATCCTGGACATCATCAACGGGGAGCTGGTCCCCGCCCTGGATGAGGTGGGCAAGGGCTTTGAGAAGGGCACCCTTTTCCTGCCCCAGCTCCTCATGAGCGCCGAGGCCGCCAAGGAGGCCTTTGCCGTCCTGAAGGACTATCTGCCCGCCGCCGAGACCGGTGGGGAGCCCCAGATCCTCCTGGCCACCGTGAAGGGGGACATCCACGACATCGGCAAGAACATCGTCAAGGTCCTCCTGGAGAGCTACCGCTTCCGGGTCCTGGACCTGGGTAAGGACGTGGCCCCTGAGACCATCGTGGCCACCGCCCGGGAGAGAAAGATCCCCGTGGTGGGCCTGTCCGCCCTCATGACCACTACCGCCCCCGCCATGGTGGAGACCATCCGCCAGGTGAAGGAGGCCGGTTTGGACTGCAAGGTGGTGGTAGGCGGCGCCGTCATCACCCAGGATTACGCCGACTCCATCGGAGCCGACCATTACGCCCCCGACGCTATGGACACCGTCCACTACGCCCAGACCATTTTTGGAGATTAAACCATGGTTCGGGAAGTTGACCCAAGACAAACCAAGCGGGCAGAGGCTTTTGAACTTTGGATGAAAGCCCCTATGCCCATGGTGACCCTGTTCAAGACCCTGGATGTGACCAGCTTGGTGAAGCTCCGCCGAAAGAAGGGATATCCCTTCAACATGCTTCTGTGCTGGTGCGTTGGCCAAGCGGCCGCCAAGAGGGAGGACTTTTTCCTCCTGCCCGTGGGGGACAAGCTGATGGCCTATGACCGGTTGGTGGTGAGTGTGGTGGTGAAGACCAACCATGGCGGCATCCAAACCTGCGATATCCCTGTGACCGACGATTTCCAGCAGTTCTGCCGGGACTATCAGACCCTGACCGGCCGGGTCCGGGAGACCGCCCAGCCCCATGACCTGAGCGAAGGGGCCATGGTCATCGGAACTTCCGTTCTGGCCGACCACGAGATCGATGGTGCCGTGAACATCTACGCCGGGATCTACAACAATCCCTTCCTGATCTGGGGGAAGTACCGCAGAGGGTGGTTCAAAACCACCCTGCCCATGTCCTTCCAGTTCCATCACACCCAGATGGACGGCATCCCCGCCGCAGAGTTCCTGGTGGACCTGCAGAGGGAGATCAATCAATTCAATCCATGATTTTGACCAGTCCTGTACAGAACGTACAGGGCTGGTTTTCTATTTATAATAGAGTTCCCCAGAATTCCCCGTTGCAAATCACCGGAGAAGTTGCTATAATAAACTGAATTATAGTCTTTTATAAAGGGGGAGAGCGCCTTGCGGCTGAAAGCACTGGAATTACAAGGGTTCAAGTCCTTTCCCGACAAGACTGTACTCTCCTTTGATCACCCTCTCACCGCCATCGTAGGCCCCAACGGCAGCGGCAAGTCCAACATTTCCGACGCCATCCGCTGGGTCCTGGGAGAGCAGTCCGCCCGTCAGCTTCGAGGGGGCAAGATGGAGGACGTGATCTTCGGCGGCAC
>JAFSFC010000066.1 GCA_017435425.1 Ruminiclostridium sp.
CTGGGCCGCGGCCCCAAGCTGGGCGATCACGCCGCCAGCCTGAAGTACGGCACCGAGGGTGTCATGCACGGCTTCAACTCCATCATGCTCAAGGACGAGAACGGCGAGCCCGCTCCCGTCTACTCCGTGGCCAGCGGCCTGGACTACCCCTCCTCCGGCCCTGAGCACGCCTTCCTCCAGGAGATCGGCCGTGTCAAGTACGACGTGGTGGACGATGAGGAGACCATCGACGCCTTCTACACCCTGGCAAGAATGGAGGGCATCATCCCCGCCATTGAGAGCGCCCACGCTGTGGCCTACGGCATCAAGCTGGCCAAGGAGATGGGTACCGGCTCCATCCTCATCAACCTCTCCGGCAGAGGCGACAAGGACATGGACTATGTCATCGAGCACTACGGCATCCGCTGATTTTTCAAACAGCAAGAGGATGCCCGGACGAGTTTCGTCCGGGCATCCTCTTTTTTCTCTCTCATTTTGCAAAGAAGGCCACGGCCACAGCGCCGGGACCCGCATGGGTGCCAATGGTGCAGCCCACGGTGGTGATGGGCAGAAACTCGGCCATCCCCTGCCACAGCTCGCCGCTGTCGTCAATGTACTTCTGCAAAAGCCGATCAGACAGACCGCTGTAGGCCAGGGCGAAGGGTTTTGCAAAGTCGATGCCTCCACAGTCGGCCACCAGCTGCCGCAAAAGATTGTTCCCCTGCTTGGAGCCACGGGCCTTTCCCTTCATGGCCACTTGTCCGTCCTCCACGGCGATGACCGGCTTGATGGACAGCAGACCCCCGGCAAAGGCAGTGGCAGCCGAGATGCGCCCGCCCTTTTTCAGATACTCCAGGGTGTCCAGCAGGGCCAACAGACGGATGTTCTTCTTCTCCCGGTCCAGCTGCTCCGCGATCTCTTTGGCGCTGAGGCCCCGGTCACGAAGGGACAAACCCATCTGGACCAGGATCCGCTCGCCGATACAGACATTCTCGCTGTCCACCACAAAGATACGGTCTTCATATCCCTCAGCGGCGATGACAGCACTCTGCCAGGTTCCGGACAGTTTGCCCGACAGGGTGATGACCACGGCGGTGTCCCCGGCGGCGGTCACCTGTTCATAGGCGGCAGCGAAGTCCCCGGGGGAGATCTGGCTGGTGGTGGGGAGGACATCGCTCTCCACCAGCTTCTCATAGAAGGCCTGGTGGGTCAGGTCCACGGCGTCCCGGTAGGAGTCCTCTCCGATCTGAACGGTCAGGGGCAGATGGATGAGCCCCAAAGACCGGGCCTCCTCAGGCAGAATATCGGACGCAGAATCGATAATGAATTGAATGGCCATGTATTTGGTTTCCTCTCTTGGTTACAGGTTGTGTTCCATTTGTTCCCCCAGGTTGGCGGCGATCTTCCCCAGGACACGGTAGAACACCCTCCGTTCCTCCTCGGTCAGGTCGTCTCCTCCCAGGCTCACCCACTGCTGGATGAGGGCTTCCATCTCTCTGGCCAGAGCCTGTCCGGCCGGAGTCAGACGGAGGGGGGCACGGTACTTCTTCTCCCCTGCCTGGATATAGCCCTTCTCCTGCAGGACAGAAAGGGTCCGGGAGATGGCCGCCTTATCCTCGGCGCACATCTGGCTGAGCTGGGCAGCAGTCAGCCCCTCCGGATGTTGGGACAGAAAGAAGAGACACATGACATGGGTCCCCTTCAAGCCGAACTCGGTCATTTCCGTGGCCTTGATCTTCTGAATGGATTTATAGCACTGGGTGACCCCGGTGACAAAAGACTGAAATCGTTGAAGCATAGGTCCACCTCCCAGGTTTCTTACCAAATGATAACACCAAGATGTTGATTTGTCAACATTTATCCGTTGATAAATCAACATCTTATCCTCTATTGACAGCAAAGCTTTCATCCTCTATAATGATAGGAAACATCTGGAAAGGACCGCCCCATGAAGGACAGTGACATACCCCGAGCGAACACCATCTTTATATCTTGTCACTTACACGGTACAGCCTACCCTCATTGAGAGGACATAGGCCGTGCCGTTTTGCGCTTTTTCGCCCCTTTTACTTGTACTTTGAACAGGAGGAATCACCTTGTCCCTATCCATTATGCTTCTGCTGCAAGTTATTCTCATTGCCCTCAACGCCGTCTTTGCCTGCGCCGAGATCGCCGTCATTTCCATGAACGACAGCAAACTGGCTAAGCTGGCCGCTCAGGGCGACAAACGAGCCGTCCGGCTGGCCCGCCTCACCAGTCAGCCCGCCCGGTTCCTGGCAACCATCCAGGTGGCCATCACCCTGTCCGGCTTTCTGGGCAGTGCTTTCGCCGCAGAAAACTTTTCTGACACCCTTGTGACCTGGCTGGTGGGCCTGGGGGTGTCCATCCCCGCCGCCACCCTGGATGCCATCGCCGTGGTGGTCATCACCATTATCCTGTCCTACTTCACCCTGGTCTTCGGCGAGCTGGTCCCCAAACGGGTGGCTATGCGCAAGGCCGAGTCCCTGGCTTTGGGGATGTCCGGCCTGATCTCCGGTATCTCCACCGCCTTCTCCCCCATCGTCTGGTTCCTGACCATCTCCACCAACGGGATCCTCCGCCTGCTGCGCATCGATCCCAACGCCGAGGATGATACCGTCAGCGAGGAAGAGATCCGCATGATGGTGGATGTGGGCAGCGAGAAGGGCACCATCGACCAGGAGGAAAAGGAGTTCATCCAGAATGTCTTCCAGTTTGACGACCTGACCGCCGAAGAGATCGCCACCCACCGAACCGACCTTCATGTCCTATGGATGGAAGACTCCATGGAAGACTGGGAGGACACCATCCACCGCCACCGCCACACCCGCTACCCTGTCTGCCAGGACTCCATCGACCACATCGTGGGCATCCTGAACGCAAAGGATTACTTCCGCCTGCGGGACAAGTCCAGGGAGGCCGTCATGGCCCAGGCTGTGTTCCCGGCCTATTTTGTGCCCGAGACCGTCAAGGCCGATGTCCTCTTCCGAAACATGAAGCACAGTCGAAACCGGTTGGCTGTGGTGCTGGATGAGTACGGCGGTGTCAGCGGCATCGTGACCATCAACGACCTGGTGGAGCAGCTGGTGGGTGAACTGGAGCCGGAGGATCCCACAGAGGCCGCCGCCGCTCCCATCGAACTGGCAGGCAACGCCACCTGGAAGATCCACGGCAGCGCATCCCTGGAAGAGATCGCCGAAACCCTGCAGATCACCCTTCCCAGCCAGCCCTGGGACACCTTCAACGGCCTGGTCTTTGATGCCTTGGGCACCATTCCTCCGGACGGCTCCACCCCCGAGCTGGAAACCGCCGGTCTGCGAATCCGGGTGACCAAGCTGAGGGATCACCAGATCCAGGAGGCCCTGGTCCACCTGGCTGAGCACCCCTGAATCCCCCATCTGACCCCGAAGTAATACTCTTCGGGGTCTTTTCTTTTTTTACCTTCTTCGAAACATATCATTTCTTTCCATTTTCTTTCATATGCCATGACATATGGAAAAATCTGTAGATAACTGTTATATTTATAGAGTTGTATTCATTGATTACTCTCCAACACAGGAGGTGCCCATGGCTTCCAACAAGAAAACCACCTGGACGAAACCCCATCACGGAGCGGTACGGAATATCCTCGCCGCCATTTTGGGCCCTTACACCCGCCTGAAGTTCGGCGTAAAGCCCGAGCCTTTCCGGGATCAGGGGGATCGCCAGTATCTCATTATTATGAACCACCAGACCAGCCTGGACCAGTTCCTGGTGGCCATGTCTTTTAAGGGTCCCATCTACTACATCGCCACAGAG
Organism: Ruminiclostridium sp.; assembly: GCA_017435425.1. Taxonomy (GTDB): domain Bacteria; phylum Bacillota; class Clostridia; order Oscillospirales; family Oscillospiraceae; genus Evtepia. The sequence goes on from JAFSFC010000066.1 coordinate 3,796, forward strand.
GACCTGTTCTCCAAGGGATGGATCTCCCGGGCCATCAGCTTCCTTCAGGCCCCCATTCCCATCAAGAAGCAGACCATGGACCTGAAAGCAGTAAAGAACTGCCTGCGGGTGGCCAAGGAGGGTGGTACCATCGCTCTGGCCCCCGAGGGAAACCGGACCTACAGCGGCCGGACCCTCTACATGAAGCCCACCATTGCCAAGCTCTGCCGCTCCCTGAAGCTTCCCCTGGCCATCTACCGCATTGAAGGGGGCTACGGCGTGGAGCCCCGGTGGAGCGACGTGGCCCGAAAGGGCCCCATGTCTGCTCGGGTCACCCGGGTCATCGAACCGGAGGAGTACGACCAGATGACCAACGAGGAGCTCTTTGCCGTTATCGAAAAGGAACTCTGGGTGGACGAGGCTGCCGTCACCGGCACCTATCCCCACCCCAGGGCCGCTGAGTATCTGGAGCGGGCTATCTACGTCTGTCCCTTCTGCGGTCTGGCTGAGCACGAGAGCCACGGGGACACCATCACCTGTAAGTCCTGCGGCAAGCAAGTGAAATACCTGCCCACCAAGGAGCTGAAGGGTGTGGACTTCGACTTCCCCTTCCCCTTTGTGGGACAGTGGTACGATTATCAGGAGGCGTATGTGAATGGTCTGGACCTGACTTCCATGACCGAGGAGCCTCTCTTCCACGACACCGCCAACCTGTCTGAGGTCATCCTTTACGACCGGAAGGTCAAGCTGAAAGACAACGTCTTCCTGACCCTGTATGGTGACAAGCTTGACCTGGACGGCACCGTTTATCCCTTTGATGACATCTCCTATGTCACCGTTCTGGGCCGAAACAAGCTGAACCTGTACATTGGGGACAAGGTCTATCAGCTCAAGGGCAGCAAGCGGTTCAACGCCTTAAAATACGTTCACATCTATCATAGATACAAGAATATCCGGGAGGGAAATGAAGATGGAAAATTTTTGGGATTATAACGTATGGGGAACCCTGAACATATTCGCCTTTCTGCTGCTGAGCCTGCTGGCCGCCAACAGCTTAAAGCGGATCTTCCCCGTGCTGAAGGCCTCCCTCATCCCCACCTCGGTGCTGGGCGGCGCTATCCTGCTGCTGATCGGCGGCATCTATAAACTGGTTACCGGGGACGTGATGTTTGACACCCAGTTCTTTGGTGGCAACGGCATGGCTACCCTGGAGGTCATCACCTACCACACCCTGGCCCTGGGCTTCATTGCCTCGGCCCTGAAGAGCTCCGAAAATGCCTTTACCAAGAAGCGTACCATCGAAATCTTCAACTCCGGTGTCACCACCGTGTCCACTTACCTGATCCAGGCCATCGTTGGTTTTACCATCACCATCATTGCTGCAAAAATCATGACCGATTTCTTCGCCGCAGCCGGTGTCCTTCTTCCCTTCGGCTATGGCCAGGGTACCGGTCAGGCCATGAACTACGGCAATATCTACGAGCTGGAGCACGGTTTTGCCGGCGGCAAGAGCTTCGGCCTGACCATTGCGGCCACGGGCTTTATCTGCGCAGCCCTCGGCGGTGTTATCCACCTGAATATTCTCAAGAAGCGGGGTAAGATCGACTTCGCCAATATCAACAAAACCGGCGAGATCGTGGATGAGATCGAGGGCAAGGACGAGATTCCCATGCAGGGCAGCCTGGACAAGGTCACCTTCCAGATCTCCCTGGTCTTCGTGGCCTACTTTATGAGCTACTGGGCCATGGTGGGTCTGGGTGCACTCCTCCCCGGCATGAAGTCAGTCATCTTCGGCTTTAACTTCCTGCTGGGTGTCATTGCCGCCGCACTGCTGAAGCTCATTCTGAAGGGACTGCGGATGAGCGGCATGATGAGCCATCAGTACACCAACAACTTCCTCCTGACCCGTGTCAGCAACTTCTTCTTTGACATCATGGTGGTGGCCGGCATCGCCGCCATCCGCCTGGGTATCCTGGAAAAGTACTGGGGCATCCTGCTGATCCTGGGCATTTCCGGTGCGCTCATCACCTATGCCTACAACCGCTTCGTGGCCCTGCGACTCTTCCCCGAGTACCCCGAGGAGCAGTTCCTGGCCATGTATGGTATGCTCACCGGCACCGCCAGCACCGGCGTGGTCCTCCTGCGAGAGATCGACGGCGGCTTTAAGACCCCGGCTGCGGACAACCTGGTCTACCAGACCATCCCCGCCATCGTCTTTGGCTTCCCCATGATGCTCCTGGCCACCCTGGCCCCGGTGAAGCCCATGCTCACCTGGGTGATCCTGCTGGCCTTCTTCATCGCCATGAACATCCTCCTCTTCCGCTCCAAGATCTTCCGGTTCGGAAAGAAGAAAGCCACCAAGTAAATACTGCGAAAGGGCACAGCAAAAGCTGTGCCCTTTCTTTATGGCTGGATGATCCCTTTTCCTAAAACAGTGGCTTTCGTTTCTATGGACAGGGTCCGACCCATGAGATCCTCCACCGTGCACCCCCCGGCCAACATTACCTGAAGGCTTTTCCCCCGGTGGGCCAGCAGGTCCGGCAAAGGCTTTCCTTTCTCCAAGGTCAGTGCAAACAAAGACCCTTCCGGCAGTCCGGTGACCTCAGCCGCCAGCAGCACCCCACGGGGCATGGGGTACAGCCGGACCACCCCTCGCAGGATGGGGCAGGCAGGACTGCCGCTGAGCCGTGCCGCAGCGTGAGGTTTCTGCCGGAGCAGGCTGGCCACCGCCAAAAAGTCATGGTTTTCCATCGGATTCTGATACATCACAGGTCCCTCCCATATGAATCTGGTCTGTATCTATCCTATGTCCGGACCCCGGAAATCAGGACAGGGGTTTTCTCCACCTTCCAAAGAATGCTTATGGCTTCCTCTTTACAGGATGCCGAATGACCGTCTTCCACTTTTCCGGTGAGACCCGCCGTGCATCGGACAAATAGATTTCATGGTGAAGGCGGGTGTCCGAGAAGTCCGGTTCAAAACCATTCTCCTCCATCCAGACGTTCATAAGTGCCACGGAGGTTTCCTCTTCATCGAAGGGACCCAGGTGCATGATCTGGACGCACATCCCCTCCTCCACTTCCAGAAGCTCCGCTGAAGAGCAGTCCACTTTCTTTTTTCGGGCTGCTTCGGCCACAGCCCATTCAAAGTCCTCCCGACAGATGAAGTTGGGCACACGAATCACGGAGGTCCAGCAGTAGTCCCTCTTCTCCCCTTCCGTGTTCCACCAGAATCCCTCCAAAGGTGGGACCACATACTGAAAGAAACCCTCGATCTGATGATCCCCCTTGTAACTCATTTTTAGGGTATACGCCAGAGTATAGAGGATCTCAATGGCATTTTGATAGGCTCCATTCTCCTCATTGGGGTCTCCCTCTCCTCTAACAGCCAGATACCGCATAGGCGGCACCTCCACCAGCGCGGGTTTTCCCTTGGGCTGGTAAAGTTCTTTGTATTCCTTCTTGAAATCAAAGGCCATATCGCTCCCCTCCTTTCGCCTATTTTACCACAAAACATAAACGGACCGCATCAGTAATTCATCTGATGCGGTCCTCTTTTTCGGACAAAAAAGCCAGCCCCGGAGAAAACTCCGGGGCCAGCTCTCTGAAAAGGATGTGATCCTTACTTGGACAGGTACTCGTCGATGCTGACGGCAGCGCGGCGGCCAGCGCCCATTGCCTTAACAACGACCTGAGGACCGGTGACAGCGTCACCGCCGGCGAAGACGCCGGGACGGCTGGTCATGCAGCCATCGTCAACAGCGATACCGCCCCACTTATCCTTGTCGATGCCGGTGGTGGTGTCCACAACATCCTCGGAGTAAGAGGTACCGGTAGCGATGACCAGGTTGTCGCACTCGATCTCGAAGTACTCACCGGTGCCCACGGGAGAACGACGGCCGGAAGCGTCGGGCTCGCCCAGAGTCATCTTCTCCAGCTTGACAGCCACCAGCTTGCCATCCTTGCCGATGCACTCGACGGGGTTGGTCAGCTCCTTGATCTCGATGGACTCTTCACGGGTATGCTCGATCTCATCGCGGCGAGCGGGAGCTTCTGCGATGGTACGGCGATAGACCATGATGGGCTCTGCGCCAACGCGCTTTGCGCAGCGGACTGCGTCGACAGCAACGTTACCGCCGCCAACGACCAGGACGCGCTTGGCTTCCTTGATGCTTGCGGGCAGAGCTGCGGTGTTCAGGTTGACCTCAGTCAGGTAGTCGTTTGCGGACCAAACGCCTTCCAGGCTGGTGTCCAGGCCTCTGGGGGTCTGGGGGATGTCAGCGCCGTTACCAACGAAGACAGCCTCAAAGCCGTCAGCGAACAGAGCGTCGATGCTCTTGCTCTTGTCGATGGGGGAGCTGGTGACGATCTCCACGCCCTGAGCCTTCAGGGTGTCGATGTGACGGTCGACGACCTCGTTGGGCAGAACGAACTGGGGGATGCCGTAGGTAAGAATACCGCCGGCATAGCTCAGCTTCTCGAAGACGGTAACGTCATAGCCCATAGCTGCCAGGTCGCCAGCGCAGGCGATACCAGCAGGGCCGGAACCGATGACAGCAACCTTCTTACCCTTCTTTTCCACGGAGGGAACAGAGATGGGGTTGCGTGCAGCATACCAGTCAGCCACGAAGCGCTCCAGACGGCCAATGCCGACTGCCTCGCCCTTCAGGGCGTGAGCGCAGTTCTTCTCGCACTGCTGCTCCTGGGGGCAGACACGGCCGCAGATGGAGGGCATGCAGGACTTGACGGTGATGATGTCGTAAGCAGCTGCGAAGTCGCCAACAGCAACCTTAGCGATGAACTCGGGGATCTGCTGGTTGATGGGGCAGCCAGCCACGCAGGGCTTCTTACGGCAGTTCAGGCAGCGCATAGCCTCACGGATAGCGTCAGCCTCGGTATAGCCCAGTGCAACTTCGTTGAAGTTGTCGCAGCGAACCTCAATGGGCTGCTCGGGCATGGGATTTCTTTCTCTTACGTTGTTAATCATTTTGCCTGACCCTCCTTAGGTTCCAGACTATTCCGTCTGTTGATCAGACTGTCATAACGACCCAGGGCAGCCTTTTCGGACTCGACGAAGAGCTTCTCAGCCATGGCGGGGTTCTTCATGGACAGGGATGCATAACGGTTCTCGCCCTTGATGAAGTCTCTGTACTTCTCGGTGGGCTTAGCGCTGTCGATCTGCAGGGGGTTCTTGCCCTCAGCAGCCAGACGAGGATCATAGCGCAGCATGTTCCAGTAACCAGCGCGGACGGCCTTCTTCATCTCGACCATGGAGCGGTTCATGCCGGCCTTGATGCCGTGGTTGATGCAGGGAGCGTAAGCGATGATCAGAGAAGGACCGTCATAGCTCTCAGCTTCCTTCAGAGCGCGCAGGGTCTGAGCGGGGTTAGCGCCCATAGCGACCTGAGCGACGTAAACGTGACCATAGGTCATTGCGATCTGAGCCAGGTCCTTCTTGCCGGTGGGCTTACCGCCTGCTGCGAACTGTGCCACAGCGCCGGTGGGGGTGGACTTGGAGGACTGACCGCCGGTGTTGGAGTAGACCTCGGTGTCGAAGACCAGAACGTTGAAGTTCTCGCGGGAAGCCAGGATGTGGTCCAGGCCACCGTAGCCGATGTCGTATGCCCAGCCGTCGCCGCCGAACAGCCACATGGAGGGACGAGGCAGGATGTCGGAGTTAGCAACGACATATTCGCAGTCCTTGACCAGAGCAGCGTCCATGGTGACCTCAGCGGGAGTCAGGTCAGCCTGGAATGCCTTGATCAGAGCGACCAGGTCGATGCCCAGGGAAGCAGCCTCGTTGGTGTTCATCTTTTCCACCCAAGCGCCAGCGGTGCCAGCGAAGCGGCGGTCCTTTGCCAGGCGCTCAACAACAGCCTTCATGGCGTTGCGGCGGGTGCGCAGGGAGACGGACATACCGAAGCCGAACTGAGCGTTGTCTTCGAACAGGGAGTTTGCCCATGCGGGGCCGTGGCCGTTCTCGTCCACGACGTAGGGCATGCTGGGAACGGATGCACCCCAGATGGAGGAGCAGCCGGTAGCGTTAGCAATGACAGCGTGGTCGCCGAACAGCTGGGTGACCATCTTTGCATAGGGAGTCTCGCCGCAGCCGGGGCATGCGCCGGAGTACTCCAGGTAGGGACGCAGGAACTGAGAAGTCTTGACGTTCTCGGGAGAACCTTCCTGAACGCCGACCTTCTTAGCATACTCGAAGGTGTTCTGGTCTTCGAACATACGGCCAGCGGAACGCTCCATGGACAGAGCCTTGCCGCGGGCGGGGCACATCTCGACGCAGGAACCGCAGCCGGTGCAGTCTGCAGCGGAGACAGCCACGATGAACTTCTTGCCTTCAGCGGTCTTGCAGTCCACGGTGGTCAGGCCTTCAGCGTCCTCGGGCTTGAGGATGAAGGGACGGATGACAGCGTGGGGGCAGACAGCGGAGCACCAGTTGCACTGGGTGCAGTTTTCTGCATGCCAGACGGGGATATCCACAGCGATACCGCGCTTCTCGAAAGCGGAGGTGCCGGAGGGAGCCTTACCGGTGACGTAGGGCAGGAAGGTGGAGACGGGCAGGGAGTCGCCTTCCAGGTTGTTGGTGGGGATCAGGATGTTACGGACGTATGCATCCTGCTCAGCGTTGACGGTGTTCAGCTTCAGCTCTGCCTTAGCTTCGTCAACAGCGTTAGCCCACTCTGCGGGAACTGCAACTTCCTTAGCGGCGGTCTGGCCAGCCATAACAGCAGCCATGTTCATGTCAACGACGTTCTGGCCCTTGGTGCCGTAGTCCTTGACGATACCCTGACGCATGTACTCGATGGCATCCTCTTCGGGAACCAGGTTAGCCAGCTTGAAGTATGCAGACTGGATGATGGTGTTGATACGGCCCTTCATGCCCAGGTTACGGGCGATGTTGACAGCGTCGCAGGTGTAGAACTTGATGTTCTTCTGTGCCAGTGCGCGCTTGATGTCTGCGGGCAGACGTGCCTCCAGCTCTTCGCCTTCCCATTCGCAGTTCAGCATGAAGATGCCGCCGGGCTTGACGTCGCGGACCATGTTGTACTTGCCGATGTAAGCGGGGTTACCACAGATAACCACGTCAGCATGGCCAACATAGTAGGAGGAACGGATGGGCTTCTGGCCGAAGCGCAGGTGGGAGATGGTCAGACCACCGGACTTCTTGGAGTCATACTGGAAGTATGCCTGAACATAGTTGTCGGTGTGGTCGCCGATGATCTTGGAGGTGTTCTTGGAAGCACCGACCAGACCGTCGGAGCCGATACCCCAGATCTTGACGGACTTCTGAGTGGGATCCTCGGGCAGGACGAACTCGTGCTTCTCGATGGACAGGTTGGTCACGTCGTCAACGATGCTGACGGTGAAGTGGTTGTGACCGCCCTTTGCCAGGTGCTGGAAGACGGAGTACATGTCTGCGGGAGTGGTGTCCTTGGAGGACAGGCCGTAACGGCCGCCGATGACACGGATGTTGTTCTTGCCGGCCTCGTTCAGGACAGCAACGACGTCCAGGTACAGGGGCTCACCGAATGCACCGGGCTCCTTGGTACGGTCCAGAACTGCGATGCGCTCGACAGTCTCGGGCAGCTCTGCCAGCATGTGCTTTGCAGAGAAGGGACGATACAGGTGAACTTCCAGAACGCCGACCTTCTTGCCAGCAGCGGTCATGGCGTCAACGACCTCTTCCAGAGTGCCGCAGACGGAGCCCATAGCCACGATGACGTCGGTAGCGTCGGGAGCGCCGTAGTAGTTGAAGGGCTTGTAGTTGGTGCCGATGCTCTCGTTGACCTTGTTCATGTTGCCAACGACCACGTCGACCAGGTCATTGTACATGACGTTGGAAGCTTCGCGGTGCTGGAAGAAGGTCTCGGGGGGCTCGTTGGTACCACGGTGGAAGGGATGGTGGGGCATGTTGGCGTTGGCGCGGAAACGTGCCAGAGCCTCCCAGTCGACCATCTCTGCCAGGGTGTCATATTCCCAGGTGCGCAGCTTCTGGATCTCGTGAGAGGTACGGAAGCCGTCGAAGAAGTTGATGAAGCCCATGCTTGCCTGGATTGCGGACAGGTGAGCAACGGGAGCCAGGTCCATAACTTCCTGGGGAGTGGATGCAGCCAGCATTGCCATACCGGTGCCGCGGCAGGCCATAACGTCCTGGTGGTCACCGAAGATGGACAGAGCGTGGGTGGTCAGGGTACGAGCTGCCACGTGGAAAACGCCGGGCAGGCCTTCGCCAGCAACCTTGTACAGGTTGGGGATCATCAGCAGCAGACCCTGGGATGCGGTAAAGGTGGTGGTCAGGGCACCGGTGGACAGAGAGCCGTGGACAGCGCCAGCTGCGCCTGCCTCGGACTCCATCTCAACGATGTTGACGCGGTTGCCGAAGATATTTCTGCGGTCCTGGTTAGCCCATTCGTCCACGTTCTCCGCCATGGGGGAGGAGGGAGTGATGGGGTAAATTGCAGCGACTTCAGTGAAGGCGTATGCGACGTGGCCAGCAGCGGCGTTGGCGTCCATACTCTTAAAGGGTCTCATGTCTTTCATTTCGCTGCGCCTCCTTTCTGTGCTGCCATAGCACGAACCTGAACATAAGTAAAGTCGGGCATCTCGCGGGCAGAGATCACGCCGGCGGGGCAGACATAAGAGCAAATGTTGCAGTCTTCGCACTTGTCGGGGGTAATAACGGCACGGCCGAACTCAGCGTGGATGACGCCGTCGGGGCAGTTTGCAGCGCAGTCGCCGCAGCCGATGCAGCCGACCCAGCACAGTTCCTTACGCTTGTCGGGGTGATCCTGAGAAGCGCAGGCGACCATCTTTGCGCCCTTGAAGGGAACGATAACGGGCAGCTCCTGGGGGCAGACATGGACGCAGGCAGTACAGCCGACGCACAGTTCGTGGTTCACCAGAGCGGTGCCGTTGGTGATCTGGATGGCGTTGAAGCGGCAAGCAGCAGCGCAGTCGCCGAAGCCGGCGCAGCCGAAGGAGCAGTGGCCGTCCAGATCCAGAGCTGCAGCTTCACGGCAGTTGGTAGCGCCGGCAGCAGCATAAACCTCGTGATTATGCAGGCCGCCGCGGCAACGCACGAAAGCGACAGTGGGCTTGATCTGAGCCAGATCGTGATAGGTATCGACGATGATCTTCTTGCGGCAGGCAACAGTACATGCTGCGCAGCCCAGGCACTTCTCATAGTCGATCACAGCGCAGTTGTCCACGATGCTGATGGCATCCTGGGGACATGCCTCTGCGCAGTCACCACAGCCGATGCAGCTGTGGCCACACATCTTGATGGCGACTTCCTCTTCGTCCTTGTTGGAGCAGGGAACGAAGTTGGAGACATCATCAGGAACCATGTGGATGAGCTTCTGGGGGCATGCAGCAACGCAGTCGCCGCAGCCGTCGCACTTGTCCTTGTTGAGCTGGACGGTGCCGTCAACGATGGTCAGCGCGTCCAGGGGACATGCTGCCACGCAGGAACCTGCGCCCACGCAACCATAGGTGCACTCGCCGCTGGCAAAGCCAGCCTTGACTGCTTCCTCACAGGTGGCGTAGAACTTCAGACGGGACTTACCGGCTGCGCAACCAGAACACTTGATAAAGGGGATTTCATGCTTTTCATTCATGGGTTGCATTCGTATCTCACATCCTTTTATTGCTTTGCGAGGTTGGTTATATTCCACTGTCATTATGGTACGCAAAATCCAGAATGTCAACATTCTAAATAAAAAATTTTGCTTTTTTCCTGCAAAATTTCCAGCATTCCCCTCTATGTTGTGGCCCATTTCGACTTTCCGAAGGGTTAGCCACCGCTAATTTCTGCATTATTTCCATCATTTTTGTTTCATTATTGACACCTGTCACCTTTTTCCCCGCATAAAGAAAGAGGAAGAAACCTGTCGGTTTCCTCCTCTTTACAATATCATATCATCAATAGGGAGACTGGAAGATCTCCACATCCTCCAGGGTCAGAGGTGCGGTGTAGGGGTTGATGAGACGGTTGATGATCTCCAGGCTGTCGTTGGGGTAGAGTTCGTAGCAGTAGCTGGTCCCCTTATAGGAAACATTGCCATCACCGGGCAGAGCTTCGCCGGAGACGCCGGTGGACAGGTTCAGCCCCAGGGCCTTTGCTGCAAACCAGGCGATATTGGTCCCGCTCATGTCGGTCTCAATGTTTCGCTCCACGATATCGATAAACTCATTGATGTTCACCAGACTGTCTACGGACATGAGCTTCTTGGCCACGGTGAGCATCATCTGCTGGGCGGTCTCAGCACGCTGGACATCCCCCAGGGGGTAACCGGTGCCGTCGGCATTGTGGCGGAAGCGGCAGACCTCCATGGCCTGCTGGCCGCTCAGGTGCTGGACGCCGGGCTGGTAATGGATATGCAGATCCTGGGCAGGATCGTCGTAGTACATCTCCACGGGAACGTTGAACTCCACGCCGCCCACAGCATCCACAATTTCAATGAAGGCATCCAGGTCCAGAGTCACATAGAAGTCCAAGGGGAAGCCCACCAGTTCGGACACCACCCGCTCCAGGTTGTCGATGCCGGCTCTCATGCTGGAATTGATCTTGGGATTCTTCTCGTTCACCAGCGTGTCTCTGGGGATGGAGACCATGCCCACCTTCTGGTTGGGCACATCGTAGGTGACCACCATGATGGAGTCTGCATTGCCGCTCTCCTGGTCCGGAATGGCCAGCAGGAAGGTGTAGGTCTGCTCCTTCCGCTGGTGGCTGCCGGTCTCCATACCGGGAGCCTCCGCCTCCACCACACCGGGATTGGAGCCTTCAGGGGTGATGTCGGGCTCAGGGACTGCGATTTTATAAACAGCGTATCCGAGAACGATGAGGGCTGCCAGCACCACGATGGCGGTGTAGATCCCCTTGAGGATACGATAGGGTTTCTTCAGCTTACGTTTTTTCTTTTTGGCCAAGGCCAACGCCTCCTTTGGTCTGAATTCCAATGGCCGCATGAAGGCAATTATCCATGCTAACTGATTGTACATTATACATAAACTATGGCCGCTCGGCAAGTCTTTCGACCCTTTGTTTCTCATTTTTTAATAAATCATTTACATTTTGTCCCATCTTCCCGCCCAATCTTGCCCCAAGAGAAAATAGAACCGGGGGAACCCGGTTGAAATTGGCAATTTTCCATGAATTCCTGTCAAACCCCTTGCAAGCCCTCCCCCATCGTGGTATAATGTCAACCGTAATGGAAGATGTAAGTAGTAAGGAGTGGGGCTTGCCCCGCTCTTTCTTTTATATTTGCGCACCCCGGTCCTGTTCCTTCCCGAATCTGGACCTGTATACATTATATTATAATAGCGCCAAAAGCGCACAGGAGGTTACAATGTCCAAAATCACTGATCTGACTGCAGAGCTGGCCCGCCCGGTGGTAGAGGCCTGCGGCTGCACCCTGTGGGACGTGGAGTACATCAAGGAGGCCGGCAGCTGGTATCTCCGCCTGTATATCGACAAGGAGGACGGCGTTTCCATCAACGACTGCGAGGCCGTCAGCCGCGGCGTGGACCCCCTGCTGGACGAAGCAGATCCCATCCAGGACCCCTACACCTTCGAGGTCTCTTCCGCCGGCGCTGACCGCCCCCTGAAGAAGCCCGAACATTTCGAGGCCTTCATGGGCGCTGAGGTAGACGTAAAGTTCTACAAGGCGGTCAACGGCCAGAAGAACTGCACCGGCATTCTGGCCGGGTATGAAGACGGCAGCGTCACCCTGGAGCTGGGGGGCGAGACCGTTACCTTTGACAAGAAAGACATCGCTTTCGTGCGTCTGCACGTGAGCTTTTAACACACTGCAAGGAGCTTAGAATTATGGCTAAGAAAGCACCCAAGAATGCAAAGAGCAACGAGCTGGACGGCAAGGAGTTTTTCACCGCCATCTCGCTGATCGAAAAGGAAAAGGGCATCCCCAAGGCCTACATGCTGGAGAAGATCACCCAGGCTCTGGTCTCCGCTTACAAGCGTGACCACGAGGGCATCACCGACAACGTCTTCGTGGAGGCCAACGAGGCCGCCGGCACCGTCCGCATGTATGTGAAGAAGGAGATCGTGGAGGAGGTCGACAACCCCTACACCGAGCTGGCCCTGGAAGACGCCCGCAAGACCCTGCCCACCGCCCAGACCGGCGACGTGGTCCGCATCGAGATCAAGCCCCGCAACTTCGGCCGCATCGCCGCCCAGACCGCCCGTCAGGTCATCATCCAGGGCATGCGTGAGGCAGAGCACAGCATGATCTATGACCTGTTCAACTCCAAGGAGCACGAGATGCTGCTGGGCACCGTCACCCGTGTGGATCCCCGCAACGGCGCCGTCTCCCTGCGCATCACCAGCAACGGTGAGTCCACCGATGCCTACCTGGCTCCTGCCGAGCAGGTCCGGGGCGAGGTCATTCGCGAGGGCGACCGCATCAAGGTCTACGTGGTGGAAGTCCGCCGCTCCAGCCGTGGTCCCCAGGTCCTCATCTCCCGGACCCACCCCGGCCTGGTCAAGCGCCTCTTTGAGCTGGAAGTGCCCGAGATCTACGACGGCACCGTGGAGATCCGCTCCATCGCCCGTGAGGCCGGCAGCCGCTCCAAGCTGGCCGTCTACTCCGCCGATGAAAACGTGGATCCCATCGGCGCATGCGTGGGTCCCAAGGGCGCCCGTGTGAACAGCGTGGTTTCCGAGCTGCGCAACGAGAAGATCGACATCATCAAGTACAGCGAGGATCCCGCCGAGTTCGTGGCCGCTTCCCTCTCCCCCGCCGACGTCATCTCCGTCCTGCCTCTGGAAGGCACCAAGAGCTGCCGTGTGGTGGTTCCCGACGACCAGCTCTCCCTGGCCATCGGCAAAGAGGGTCAGAACGCCCGTCTGGCTGCCAAGCTCACCGGCTATAAGATCGACATCAAGGCTGAGTCCGCCGTCCACGAGTGGGAGGAAGAAGACGCTGCTGCCGAGGCCGCCGCTCTGGCCGCCGAAGAGGCAGAGGACTTCCAGGACGACGAGGTCTTTGATGACCTGGATGAGGCTGTGGAGGAGTAATCCCCCGCTTATATTACCCAAGGAGGTGCTCCCGTGCCCAAAAAGATCCCCCTGCGCCAATGTCTTGGCTGCCGGGAAATGAAACCCAAGCGTGAGCTTATCCGGGTGGTCCGCTCTCCCGAGGGAGAGATCTCCCTGGACTTCCACGGCAAGAAGCCCGGCCGGGGTGCCTATCTCTGCCCCCAGCCCGAGTGCCTCAAGCGCATCCGTAAGTCCAAAGCCCTGGAGCGCTCCTTCTCTCTCCCCATCCCCGAGGAAGTCTACGACGGCCTGGAGGATCAGATGAAGGGAGGGGCCCAGGATGGATAATATCCCCAATCTTCTGGGGCTGGTCCATCGGGCAGGCAAGCTGGCCATCGGCGAGGAGCCTGTGTCCGCCCTCTGCCGGGATCACAAGGCCTACCTGCTCCTGCTGGCCCAGGATGCAGCCGAAAACACCGTCCGCCGGGCCCAGTTCTATGCCCAGAGCAGCGAGAATAACCTCTGCGTGACCGTCCCTCTCTCCAAGGATGAGCTGGGGAGCGGCCTGGGCCGGAACGCCTGCGCCATGGTGGCCATCGGCGACATCGGCTTTGCCGCTGCTGTGGCAGAGCGGCTGGCCAAGGCAGACCCTGAGACCTATGAAGAAACTCGTCAGCTTCTGGCCGACAAGGCCGCCCGGGCAAAAAAGCGCCGGGACGAAAAGCGGACGCAGGAAAAAAACACCCGCCCGGGCAAAAACAAGGCCCAAAGGGCCAAGAATAACACCAAGAAACCCTGACCGACACAACGGAGGTGGCTATATTTGAGTTTTGAAAAGTATCGTGTACACGAGGTAGCCAAGGATCTCGGCAAGTCCACCAAGGAGATCACCCAGATCCTCACCACTTACGCTACCACCCCTAAAAATCATATGCAGGTGCTGGACGACAAGGAGCTGTCCCTGATTTTCGAGCACGTCACCCAGAAGAACCAGGTGGCAGATATGCAGGCTTCCCTGGGCGCACCCGCCAAAAAGGAGAAGACTGACATGGCTAGAAACGATCGACCCAACCGCGACAGAAAGCCCGAAGGCGGCCAGAACCAGAACCGTGGCCGCAACGACCGCAACGACCGTCCCAACCGTGAGGGTGGCCAGAACCGCGGCCCCAAGCCCCAGAACAACAACCAGCAGGCAGCCCCCAAGGCTCCCGCCGCTGAGCAGAACAAGCCCACCACCCGTGTCCCCGAAAAGAAGCTGGTGGACACCCGCAAGGGCGGCGCTGTGAACCTGGACAAGTACGACGAGCATCTGGAAACCCTGGCTCCCGAGCGCGCCAACAAGATGCAGAGCGGCAAGCAGAAGATCCAGAGCAAGGGCAACCAGCGCAAGAACGCCAACTTTGGCAACAAGCGCAAGCAGGAGGAGCAGGAGAAGATGCGCCGCCTGCAGCTGGAGATTGCCAAGAAGACTCCCCTCACCGTCAAGATCCCCGACGAGATCGGCGTGGGCGAGCTGGCCTCCCGCATGAAGAAGACCGGCGCAGACGTGGTCAAGTGCCTCATGAAGATGGGCGTCATGGCCTCCCTGTCCGAGATCATCGACTATGACACCGCCGCACTGGTGGCCATGGAACTGGGCTGCAAGGTGGAAAAGGAAGTCATCGTCACCATCGAAGAAAAGCTCATCGACACTGCCGAGGACAAGGACGAAGATCTGGTTTCCCGTGCACCCGTCGTGGTCGTCATGGGCCACGTCGACCACGGCAAGACCTCCCTGCTGGACTATATCCGCAACGCCCACGTGGCATCCGGTGAGGCCGGCGGCATCACCCAGCACATCGGTGCATACCAGGTGGATGTGGGCGGCTCCCCCGTCACCTTCCTGGACACCCCCGGCCACGAGGCCTTCACCGCCATGCGTGCCCGCGGCGCTATGATCACCGACATCGCCATCCTGGTGGTGGCTGCCGACGACGGCATCATGCCCCAGACCATCGAGTCCATCAACCACGCCAAGGCCGCTGAGATCCCCGTCATCGTGGCCATCAACAAGATGGATAAGCCCACCGCAAACCCCGACCGCATCATGCAGCAGCTGACCGAGTACGGTCTGGTGCCCGAAGAGTGGGGCGGTGAAACCATCGTCTGCCCTATCTCCGCCAAGACCGGTATGGGCATCGATAACCTGCTGGATATGCTGGTCCTGACCGCTGAGGTCCAGGAGCTGAAGGCCAACCCCAACCGCACCGCCCACGGCGCCGTCATCGAGGCCCGCCTGGACAAGGGCCGTGGTCCCGTGGCCACCCTGCTGGTCCAGAAGGGCACCCTGAAGCAGGGCGACGTCATCATCGCCGGCACCGCCGTTGGCCGTGTCCGTGCCATGACCGACGCCACCGGCAAGAAGATCCAGACCGCCGGCCCCTCCGTGCCCGTTGAGATCACCGGTATGAGCGAAGTGCCCAGCGCAGGTGACGACTTCCACGCCGTTGCCGACGAGCGCATGGCCCGTGAGCTGGTGGAGCAGCGCAAGCACGAGAACAAGATGGCTGCCAACTCCGGCAGCAAGGTCACTCTGGACGACCTGTTCTCCCACATCCAGCAGGGCGAGCTGAAGAAGCTGAACGTCATCGTCAAGGCCGACGTCCAGGGCTCTGCCGAAGCCGTCAAGGCCTCCCTGGAGAAGATCACCAACGAAGAAGTGGCCGTCCGTGTCATCCACTGTGCCGTCGGCGCCATCAACGAGTCCGACGTCACCCTGGCTGCCACCTCCGGCGCCATCATCGTTGGCTTCAACGTCCGTCCCGACGCCAACGCCAAGGACTCCGCCGCCCGCATGAAGGTGGACATGAGAATGTACCGTGTCATCTACGATGCCATCAACGAGATCGAAGCCGCCATGAAGGGCATGCTGGCTCCCAAGTTCAAGGAAGTGGAACTGGGCTCTGCCGAGGTCCGCGAGGTCTTCCGCATCACCGGCGTGGGCATGGTCGCAGGCTGCTATGTCACCGAGGGCAAGATGCAGCGCGGTGCTCAGCTCCGCCTGGTCCGCGACGGCATCATCATCTACGACGGCACCATCTCCACCCTGCAGCGCTTCAAGGATTCCGTCAAGGAAGTGGCCTCCGGCTACGAGTGCGGCATCACCTTCGAAAAGCACCAGGACATCAAGCAGGGCGACGTGATCGAAGCCTTCATCATGGAGCAGATCCAGGTCTAATTTCCTACCCCAACAGAACGTTACTGAAGAGGTATTACTATGGCATCCAACCGCATTGGACGAATCAACGAGGAGATCCAGCGTGAGCTGGCCTCCCTGCTGCGCACCGTTAAGGACCCCCGGGTCCACGGCCTGGTGACCATCACCCGTGTGGACACCACCCCCGACCTGCGCTATGCAAAAGTTTATGTGAGCGTTCTGGACAAGAGCGATGTGAAGGAGGTCGTCAAGGGCCTCAAGTCCGCCGGCGGTTACCTGCGCCGGGAGGTGGGCCGTGCCCTCTCCCTGCGCTACACCCCCGAGCTGGTCTTCCAGGCCGATGACTCCATCGACCGGGGCACCCATATCCTCAAGCTCCTCAACGACATCGAACGCAAGGAAGGCGGCGGGGCAGAATGACCATTTCTGAAACCGCCCGCACCCTCCTGGGGCTGGACAACGTCCTCATCCTCACCCACCGGCGGCCCGACGGCGACACCATCGGCTGCGGCGCCGCCCTGTGCTTGGCTCTGCGCCAGCTGGGCAAGACCGCCTGGGTCCTGCCCAACGAGGACGCCCACGGCCTCTTTGACCCCTACTTTGAAGGGGTCCTGGCCCCCGCAGAGTATCAGTATGACGCCGTGGTGGCGGTAGACACCGCCGCCACCGGCATGCTCCCCGACAGCGCCAAGTTCTTACGGGACCGGATCGATCTGTGCATCGACCACCACGGCTCCAACGAGAGCTATGCCAAGGAGAGCTGCGTGGACCCCAACGCCGCCGCCTGCGGCGAGGTGATGTACAAGATTTTCCGGGAAATGGGCGTGGAGGTCACCGCCCCCATCGCCCTGCTCCTGTACATGGCCATCGCCACCGACACCGGCTGCTTCGTCTACTCCAACACCACCCCCGAGACCCATCGCATCGCCGCTGACCTCATGGAGACCAAGTTCGATGCCCAGTGGGTCAACAAGCGCCACTTCCGGGTGAAGTCCCTGAAGCGGATGCAGATCGAAAGCCGCCTCATCCAGGAAATGGACCTGGAGCAGGATGGCAAGCTGGTCTTCGCCTATGTGACCATGGACCTCATCCGGGATATCCAGGCCACCGAGGAGGACCTGGAGGATATCTCCTCCTTCATCGGTCTGCTGGAGGGGGTGGACAATGCCGTCACTGTCCGGCAGCTGAAGCCGGAAGAGTGCAAGATCTCCCTGCGCACCGACGGCAAGACCCTGAACGCCTCCGATGTCTGCGCTCACTTTGGGGGCGGTGGACACGCTGCCGCTGCCGGATGCACCATCCCCGGCACTCCCAAGGAGGCCAAGGCCGCCATGATGGAGGCCATTAAGAAGGTGCAGCATGGCTAACGGCATCATCGTCATCGACAAGCCCCAGGACTGGACCAGCCACGACGTGGTGGCCAAGCTCCGGGGCATCCTCCGGGAGCGGCGGATCGGCCACGCCGGGACCCTGGATCCCATGGCCACAGGGGTCCTCCCTGTCTTCGTGGGCCGGGCCACCCGCGCTGTGGAGTTCGCCGCCGAACGGGAAAAGGAATATATCGCCGGACTCCGCCTGGGCCAGATCACCGACACCCAGGACGTCACCGGCAACACCCTGGAGACCCGCCCGGTCTCTGTCACCAGAGAGCAGGTGGAGGCCGTCCTGGATCGGTTCCGGGGAGATATCCACCAGATCCCCCCCATGTACTCCGCCCTGAAAAAGGACGGCAAAAAGCTCTATGAGCTGGCCCGCCGGGGGGAAGAGGTGGAGCGCAAGCCCCGCCCCATCACCATCTACCAGCTGGAGCTACTGGACCAGACCTCTCCTACGGACTTCACCCTCCGGGTGCTGTGCTCCAAGGGGACCTACGTCCGCACCCTCTGCCACGACATCGGTCAGGTCCTGGGCTGCGGCGGCACCCTGTCCTCACTCCGCCGGACCAAGTCCGCCGGGTTCACCCTGACAGAGGCCGTCACCCTGGAAGACCTGAACGCCATGGAGAACCCCGGGGACAAGCTGCTGCCTGTGGAGTCCTACTTCTACCGCCACCCCGTCCTCCAGCTGGAGAGCGCTGCGGCAGAAAAGAAGGTCCGCAACGGCAATGCCGTCCGCACCGATGCCCCTGAGGGCATCTACCGGGTCCACAGCCGGGATCAGGAGTTCCTCGCCCTGAGCGAGGTGAAAGACGGCTGTCTGACCACCATCAAAAGCTTTTTCGAGGTGTGAGGCACCCCGCCTCCCACTTCTTTTCCATCGCAATGTGGAAGGAAGGAGCATCCTCTTGAACGAAAGAAAACGAGTCATCGCCCTGGGTTTCTTTGACGGCGTCCACAACGGTCACGCCGCCCTCATGCGCCGCACCACCCAGGTTGCCAAAGAGATCGGCGCAGTTCCCTCCGCCTATACCTTCGACCCCCATCCCCAGACCGTCATCACCGGCAAGCCTCTGCCCCTCATCACCTCTCCCGAGGACCGTGGGGACCTGATGCGCAAGTACTACGGCATCGAGGATGTGATCGTCCAGGCGTTCACCCCCGAGTTCCGTCAGCAGCACTGGCGGAAGTTCCTGGAGGAGACCCTGGTTCGGGACTGGGGTGCCGTCCATCTGGTGGCCGGTCACGACTACCACTTCGGCTACAAGGGCGAGGGCAACCCCCAGCTGCTGAAGGAGACCTGCGCCCAGCTGGGCATCGGCTGCGACATCATCCCCAAGGTGGAGCAGGATGAGATCACCGTCTCCTCCACCTATATCCGGGAGCTGATCTCCGCCGGTGAGATCGAGCGGGCCAACCAGTTCCTGGGCCACCCCTACACCCTCAGTGACCGGGTCTCCCACGGCAAGAAGCTGGGCACCACCCTGGGCTTCCCCACAGTGAACCTGAAGCTGCAGGAGTATGTGCTCCCCCCTGCCAAGGGTGTGTACGCCACCAAGGTGCTTCTGGAAAACGGCGAGACCCACATCGCCGTCACCAACGTGGGCACCCGCCCCACCGTGGACGACGGCAACCACTTGACCATCGAGGGCTTCATCCTGGACTTCAACGGCGACCTGTACGGCCAGAAAATCCAGATGGAATTCTATAAGTACCTGCGGCCGGAAAAGAAGTTCCCCTCCTTCGATGCACTGAAGGAAGAAGTCTTCCGGAACGCCCAGCAGACCAGAGACTATTTCGCAGAACATCCCTGAGCAACAAAAAATCCAGGACCAAACGGTCCTGGATTTTTTTATTGTTTAAATTTTTCTTCCTAAAACCCAAAGGATCCCAAAGGGAAGAATGGCAAGAAACACGGCGATAGGCAGACAGATTTCCACTGCTGGACTGGTGAGGAACACACTGGGCAGGAAGATAGCGGAAAGCACCAGAAAGGCAATGACCCAGACCTTCACAAAGGACTTTCCCTTGCTCTCTTCCTTGGGCTGGTCAAAGGCGGTGCGGGTCACCCACCAGACCAGAGCCTCAGCCACAACAAGGATGACTGCCCAGGAGATCAGACTTCCCGCCGTCAAAGACAGATACCACACTTTCTCCCCTGCGGACAGGCCAATCACCAGAGACTTCGCCAGCCAGATGACCAGAAGGATGCCCAGAGCAGACAGAAGAATGTCCAGCTGCTCCAAAAACTTTTCCTTTTTGCTCCGGGGCGGGAAGGCTGATACGATCTCATCGCAGAAGGTCTTGTAGTCCTCCCCGATGACGGTCATCATATCCTCTCCCCTGCCCTCTGCCTCCAGGACCATCTCCTGGATGTCCCGGCGGACCTCCTCCTGGTGGTATTGACTCAGGTCACAGCCCCGGAGGTAGACCACGATATCGGTCATGGCCTTCTGACTTTCCTTGCTCAGAAGTTTTTCTCTCTCATTGTTCTCCTTCAGGAGCCGTTTGGTCTCGCTCTTCATGGCTCTCCTCCTTTCCAAATCCGGGGAGACTGTCCACCGCGGCGGTCATCTCCCGATAGCTGATCTGAAACTGTGTCAATTCCTCCTGCCCCGCCGGGGTCAGGGTGTAGTACTTTCGTTTGGGGCCGGACCCGGTGTCCAGGAACCGGGCCACGATGAGCCCGCCCTTCTCCAACCGCAGGAGTAGGGGGTATATGGTGCCCTCGGAAATGGTGCCGAAGCCGTACCTGGCCAGGGCCTGGGAGATCTCATATCCATAGGTCTCCTTTTGGCTGATGATGGCCAGGATGCTGCCTTGTAAAATACCCTTGAGCATTTGGGATGGGATCATGGATCTACCTTCCTTCCTACCTTGCAATGCAAGCTACTTGAGTATATTGTAATGCAAGGTAGTGATGTTGTCAAGCTTTTCTTGACTTTTGTGGGTCCATAATATATAATAACATTACCGGCCCACAAAAAGGAGGTGTCTCCATGGGTCAAAAAAAATTGGGGCGTCCCACGGATAATCCGAAGGATATCATTTTGAAAATCCGCTTGGACCAAGGTTCCCATAACCGTCTGGAAGAGTGCAGCAAAAAGCTGAACATATCCAGAGCCGAAGTGATCCGGCGGGGCATCAAAATGATGCACGACGACCTCAAAACCGAATAAAAAGGAAGCGACGCTCCCTCTACCAAAGTGCGCGCCGCTTCCCTATCCACCGACTTTCCGAAACAGAACTTCGGCGTAAATATGATACCATGCGTCAGAAATCCTTGCAAGAGGGAAGTCGAGATCAACGAAGGAAGGATATCTATGCTGATTCGACAACTGAAACAGGAGGAGTTTGACTGCCTATGCCAATCCCTTCTGGACCACGCCTGGGTCCAGCCCCTGGACCCCACCTTCACGGTCACCCTTCACCTGGATGGCCGTGAATACGCCCTCAAGCTCCAACCTGAGAAGGGCAACCGTGTGGCCATCCTCCAGGCCCTGCGGGTCTACCGGGAGGAGGACGGCCCCAATTTCGACCTGGTCCTGGACTCCCCCACCCTTTCCCAGCTCTGGGACCAACTGCTGTCCTCCGACCTCTCTCCTGCCGTTTGAAACGAAAAAAAGTCCAAGACCTAACGGTCTTGGACTTTTTTCGTATTAGGGTCAGAGCTTGGGAGACACTCCAGCGCCATTGATCGTAACGCTGTTGACCATGTTCTTGAGAACCACGCCGGAGCGCTCCATGTCACCGGCTCCCATAAAGGTCAGCATGGTCATGCTGCTGTTTTCGATGTACGTGTAGACGACCACATCCAGCACCTGATCCCCTTCTGTCACGACGCCCACAGAGCGATAGGCCGGAACAGAACCAAAGGTGACCTTGGTGGTGCTCATTTCTTTCTCCTTCACGCCGCTGCCTGCCAAAGACTCACTGACCAGTTCCCCCATCTCCTTGGGAGACAGGATGGTGATATCCAAACCACGGAAGGCCTCATCATACTCACTGTACGGTATGACCACCGTATAGGCGCTGTCGGACGCCACCCCAAGCATGCCGCCGCTGTAGTCCTCTTCCCCATCCTGGGGAACGGCCATGGTCACGTTATTCCAGGTATAGTCCTTCAGAAGGGTCACATTCTGCCGCTGGGCGGGGATGGCCACACGGGCGATGATGGCGGCAGCTTCCGCCCGGATAATATTGTCATTGGGCTTGAAGGTCCCGTAGATATTGCTGCCCGTGAGAACACCGGCCTGATACAGGGTCAGGATATCCTTTTGATAAGGATTCGAGCTGCTCACATCGGGAACAGACTGAATATAATTGATGGAAGGCAGGGCCTTGCCGGGCAGAGCATTGCAGAAGATGTAGGCCATCTGGGCCCGGGTGACCTGGGTATTGTAATTGGTGAAATCCCCCGCCTGGATGATGCCGTTTTCCATGGCATAGTCCACATAAGGCTGGTACCAGGGGGAACCGTTGGCCAGGGTGCTCTGACCGGTGGTATAGATCTCATGGACCCGGTCTGCCATAACGATGGCCTGGGCCACCGTCAGATTTCCCTTGGGAACAAAGGAATCCCCATCGTAGCCCTGCATCAGACCGTACTCATAGCAAGTTCGAATGGCAGTTGCTGCCCAATAAGACGGGGCCACATCGGTAAACTGATCGGCATAGGTCTCTGTTTTCTCGAAATTCTTCAATGTGTTGGAAGCTGCGGAAGCCGTGACGCCCAAGCCCAAAAGCAAGCTCAGGGAAAGCATCAGCGCCAGTATCTTTTTCATGGGAACCATCCTTTCTTTTGTCGATATTCCTCATCGGGATACTCAAATTATATATTCTTACAAAAATTTTTACAAGTTGTTGTTTTTTTTGAAAATACACAAAAACTTTCCACAAGCAAAAACTCCCTCTCACAAGAGAGGGAGTTTTTCCTCATTTATAATTGATGTTTTCCTCCTCTGCCACGGTGCCGGTGGAGTCGGCCACCTTGGAGAATGCAAATTTCTGCTTGGAGTACAGGCCGCTGTAGCCGGACACCAGGAAGCTGGCCGCCACCGCCACCAGGAATCCCCCGGGATTGCAGAAGGAAAAGACCTCGAATCCCAGGACCAGAGAGGTCAGAGGGCAGTTGGTGACACCGCAGAACACAGCCACCATACCAATGGCCGCAGCGTAGGAGGGGTCCAGCCCCAACAAGGGGCCCAAAACACAGCCGAAGGAGGCCCCGATGGCAAAGGCCGGGACGATCTCGCCACCCTTGAATCCTGCTCCCAGGGTGATGGCCGTCAGGAGGATCTTCAGGGCAAAATCCCAGGGGAGGGCCTGGCCCTGGCCGATGGACTGGTCAATGAGGGCCTGACCGCTGCCCAGGTAGTAACGAGTATCCAGCAGAAGGGTCAGCCCAATGACCACACAGCCGCCCACCACCACTCGCAGGTAGGGGTTGGGGAAGAACCGTTCAAAGAACTGACGGAACCCAGAGAAGGCATAGCAAACCACAATACTCAGCAGACCGGAAGCAACGGCCAGCAGCAGGACTCTGGTGTAGAAAAAGATATCTTCCGTGGAGGAAGCCAGGGTAAAGACCACAGCGTGGCCCCCCATCAGCTGGGCCACCTCCCCTGCTACAATGGAGGAGACTACGCAGGGCAGGAAGGCACCCATGGGGAGCATACCTATGCAGGAGATCTCCAGGGCGAAGATCACGGCGGAGATCTGGTTGCCGAAGACGGCAGAGAAGCCGGCGCTCATGCCGCACATGACGGCCAGGTCCTCGAACTCATCCCCCAGGCGGAAAACATGCCGCACCACCTCTGCCAGGGAACCGCCCAGCTGGAGGGCTGCGCCTTCCCGGCCGGCAGAGCCGCCGAAGAAATGGGTCAGAAGGGTGGAGACAAAAATGACGGGAGCCAGCAGCCGGGAGACCGGCTGCTCTCCACGGGCGGCCTGGATGACGATGTCCGTGCCGCCCGCCGTTTTGATGCCCCCTTTTTTATACAGCCACACGATGACAAGACCCACCAGAGGCAGCAGGAAGATGCTCCAATAGACCTCATTCCGGAACACGTCGGACAGAGCCAGCAACCGGGCAAAGGCACCACCCACGACTCCGACCACCATCCCCACACCCAGGGCAAAGAAGAGGCCCCGGGCGTTGATGCGAATGCTTTCTGCGCTGAAGATCATTTCCGCATAGACTTCACGGAACATCCCTTTGGGTTTGTATCTCCATTTTTGCGACACGGGTCCACCTCTTTTCTCGTCAGATTTTGTCAATGATATCATATCATATTTCCCACCGTTTGCAATCAGAAATCCCGCCGAGGAAACCTTGTCAGAATTGTGCATTCTATGGTATGATTAGATATTAAGACGAAAGAAAACGAGGTGATCCCCGTGCAGATCGGTTCTGTACACATCGACTCTCCCCTGGTCCTGGCCCCCATGGCCGGGGTGACCGACATCGCCTTCCGAAGCATATGCCGGGAGCTGGGCGCCGGTTACACCATCACCGAGATGGTCAGCGCCAAGGCCCTGTGCTATCAGGATAAAAAATCCCTTCCTCTCCTCCGCCTGGAGGAGGGGGAACACCCTGCCGGGGTCCAGCTCTTCGGCAGCGACCCCGTGTGCATGCAGGAGGCCGCCGAGATCGCCATGAAGGTCTCCGGGGCGGATATTCTGGACATCAACATGGGCTGCCCTGTGCCCAAGGTGGCCAACAACGGGGACGGCTCCGGCCTGCTCCGAGACCTGGACAAGGCCTGTCGGGTGGCCGAGGCCACCATCAAGGGGGCCGGCGGCAAACCGGTCACCGTCAAGATGCGCCTGGGCTGGGACAAGGGCAACATCGTCTGCCTGGAGCTGGCCAAAATGCTGGAGAGTCTGGGGGTGGCCGCCATCACCCTCCACGGCCGCACCAAGGTCCAGATGTACTCGGGCACCGCCAACTGGGACTACATCCGGGAGATGAAACAGGCCCTGTCCATCCCGGTCATCGCCAACGGCGACGTGTTCTCCGGCAAGGACGCCGCCCACATCCTTAAATACACTGGGGCCGACGGGGTCATGATCGCCCGGGGGGTCTTCGGCAACCCCTGGATCTTCCAGCAGGCCAAGGCCGCCATCGCCGGCCAGCCCATCCCGCCCCTGCCTCCCCTGGCTGACCGGTGCGACGTGGCCGTGAAGCAGTTTGAGATGGCCGCCCAGTACAAGAGCGAGAAGATTGCCTGCCTGGAGGCCCGGAAGCATTACGCCTGGTACCTGAAGGGGGTCCCCCACGCCAGCTACTGGAAGAGCGAGATCTCCAAGATCTCTACCCTGGAGGATGTCTACCGGGTGACGGCAGGCATCAAGCGGGAACTGAAGGACGACGACCATGACCGATGACCGACTCCTCCTGCAAAAGGCCCAGGAGGGGGACCGAACCGCCTTTGAGGCCCTCGTCACCCTCCACAGCCCCAGGGTCTTTAACCTGGCTCTGGGCTATACCGGCCGCCACCACGATGCCGAGGAGATCACACAAACGGTCTTTTGGAAAGTATGGAACGCCCTGCCCCAATTTCGGGGCGGGGCCAGCTTTTCCACCTGGCTCTATCGGCTGACCCTCAACGCCTGCACCGACCACTACCGCCGGGAGAAAAAACGCCGGGGGGATCTGTCTCTGGATGACCCCGACCTGGCGCCCCTCCGGGACACCGCCCCCTCTCCGGAGGAGATCCTTCTTCAGCGGGAGGAGCAGGCCATCCTGCGCAAGGCCCTGGCAGAACTGCCGGAGCAGCACCGGGTCATCCTGGTCTTACGG
Source organism: Ruminiclostridium sp. (assembly GCA_017435425.1). Classification (GTDB taxonomy): domain Bacteria; phylum Bacillota; class Clostridia; order Oscillospirales; family Oscillospiraceae; genus Evtepia. The sequence goes on from JAFSFC010000066.1 coordinate 29,159, forward strand.
GAAATGGACGGCCTGGACTATAAAGAGATCGCCCAGGTCCTGGATCTGGAGATGGGCACGGTGAAATCCCGTCTGGCCCGGGCCCGACGAGCCCTTCGGGATAAACTCCTGGCCGAGGGGAACCTTTTTGACGGCCCTTCGTCCAATTCTGTGAAAGGAGGGATGGCTCCGTGATCTCCTGTGAACGATGCGAAGAACTCATCAACGCCCGGCTGGACGGGTATCTTACCGAGGAAGAGGCCCCTCTTCTGGAAGGTCATCTGGCCCAGTGCCCGGACTGCCGAAAGCTGGACCGGGACCTGACCACCCTCCATGAACGGTTGAAAAACCTCTCCTTTGATCTCCCCCAGGACTTTGCCGGCTCGGTGATGGCCCGGTTGGAAGCCGAGGCCTTCCAACCCGTGAAAAAGAAAAAACGTCCCTGGGCAGCTGCCGTCTGCGCCGCCGCTGCGGTCCTGCTGGCGGTGGCCATCTCTCCCCAGGTCCTGCCCTTTGGAAGCTCCGGCGCAGACACCGCTGCCGGGGAGTCTGCCGAAGCCCCCGAGGCCATGGTCATGGATTCGGACGTCGCCCCCGCCGAAGGGGGCGAGGCCGCCCCAGCACCGGAAGAAAGTCAGGCCGAGAGCGAGAACCTCAAAACCGAACCCCTCACCCAGGAAGAGGCCAAGGAACGACTGGAAGACTACTTTGCACAGAGAGGGCTGGCCTTTGCGCTGACCCCCGGAGCTCCTGCCCAGGACGGGGAGCATTGGCTCTTCCAGGCAAAAGACCCTCAAACCGGAGAGACCTTCCGGTTCTCTGTGTCCTGCACGAATGGTTCCGTGGCAGAGACGTCCCTTCCCTGACAACCACGGATTGCCCATTTCCGGAATCTTTTTTACCGCTTTTTTTGTAAATTTTTCATTTTATGTGTTGTCAGCTTTCCAGTCTTGATGTATACTCTATCTAATGGCGATAATGTCCCCGTTTGCGGACGGGAATGTATGTCCCGCCCCAATTTGTAAATAAGGAGAGAACATTGTTATGAGTTATTCCGTGCAAAACATCCGTAACGTTTGTCTGCTGGGTCACAGCGGCAGCGGCAAGACCGCTCTGGCTGAGAGCCTGCTGTTCATGACCGGCGCTATCAACCGTATGGGCAAGAGCGTCGACGGCAACACCGTCTGCGACTACGACGCAGAAGAGATCCGCCGCCAGATCTCCATCTCCACCGCTGTTGCTCCCATCGAGTATAAGGGCTGCAAGATCAACCTGCTGGACACTCCCGGCGCATTTGACTTCTCCGGCGAAGTGATGGAAGCTCTGCGTGCTTCTGACGCAGCCATCATCGTCATGTCCGCTAAGGACGGCATCTCCGTCGGCTTCGAGAAGGTCTGGAAGTACTGCGAAGAGCGCAACATGCCCCGTTTCGTCTATATCTCCAAGATCGACGAAGACAACAGCGACTACAACGCCACCTTCAACGCTCTGCGTGAGCGCTATGGCAACAAGATCGCTCCCATCGTGGTTCCCATGTGGGACGCAGGCAAGGTGACCACCGGCCTGATCGACCCCCTGAACAAGCGTGCTTACGAGCTGCAGAACTACAAGCGCGTCGAGGTCACCATTCCCCCCGAGAAGGAATCCGTCGTTGCTGAGTTCAACGAGGCTCTGAAGGAAGCTGTGGCTGAGACCTCCGAGGAAATGATGGACAAGTACTTCGGCGGCGAGGACTTCACCTACCCCGAAATGATCAACGGCCTGCGTCAGGGCGTCCGTGATCTGTCCATGTTCCCCGTTCTGTTCGGCTCCGCTGTCAACTGCATCGGCTCCCTGATGCTGATGGACTATATCGTTGACCTGCTGCCCAACCCCATGGAAGGCAACTTCCACAAGGCTACCCTGGCAGACGGCGAGACCACCGAAGAGTTCGTCGTCTCCCCCGGCGGCGTGCCCACCGCATTCGTCTTCAAGACCATCTCCGACCAGTACGGCAAGTACTCCATGATCAAGGTCCTGTCTGGCGTCATCACCTCCGACCTGGCTCTGGTCAACGCCCGCACCGGCGACACCGAAAAGCTGGGCCGTCTGTACAAGATGACCGGTAAGAAGGCAGAGGAAGTCAAGGAACTGACCTGCGGCGACATCGGTGCCATCGGCAAGATGGACAAGGTCAAGACCGGCGACACCCTGTGCGACTCCCGTAAGGTCGTTGCTCTGAAGGGCATCCCCTTTGCAGCTCCCTGCTACTCCAAGGCTATCGCTCCCAAGACCCGCGGCCAGGACGACAAGGTCGCAGCAGGCCTGGCTCGTATGAACGAGGAAGATCCCTCCTTCACCGTGGTCAACAACGCTGAGACCCGTCAGGTGGTCCTGTCCGGTGCAGGCGATATGCAGCTGGACGTTCTGGTCTCCCGCCTGAAGTCCCGCTTCGGCGTTGAGGCTGAACTGAGCGCTTACCGTGTCCCCTACCGTGAGACCATCAAGAAGAAGGTGGAAGCACACGGCCGTCACAAGAAGCAGACCGGCGGTTCCGGCCAGTTCGGCGACGTTAAGATCCGCTTCGAGCCCCAGTACGAGACCGACGACGTGATCTTCTGCGAAGAGGTCTTCGGCGGCTCCGTTCCCAAGAACTTCTTCCCCGCAGTTGAAAAGGGCATCCGTGACGCAGCCAACAAGGGCGTCCTGGCTGGCTATCCCCTGGTTGGCCTGAAGGCAACCCTGTTCGACGGCTCCTACCACCCCGTTGACTCCAACGAAATGGCATTCCGTACCGCTGCTCAGCTGGCTTACAAGGAAGGCATCGCAAACGCCAACCCCACCATCCTGGAGCCCATCGGTTCTCTGAAGGTCACCATCCCCGACAGCTACCTGGGCGACGTCATGGGCGACCTGAACAAGCGCCGCGGCCGCGTCATGGGCATGAACCCCACCGGCGATGGCGAGCAGATCCTGGAAGCTGAAGTTCCCATGGCTGAGATGACCTCTTACGCCATCGACCTGCGTTCCATCACCCAGAGCCGTGGTTCCTTCACCTTCGAGTTCGTCCGCTACGAGGAGGCACCTCCCGCAGCCCGCGACAAGGCAATCGAAGACGCAAAGGCAATGGAAGAGGCTTAATTCTCTCCCCTTTCCCCTTCTGAAACAACAAAAAACCTGCGCACCAGTATTGGTGCGCAGGTTTTTTTAATGTCGCTTCAATAGGCCATCGGCACAATCCAACCGGTAGCTGCCGTTGTCGGTGACGATGGTCCAAACAGGGGTGAATACCGTTCGATCCCCCTCTACCGTGTGAACATAGCCCTCGGTGATAGAGGCGATCCGACTGCATCGAACCCCCAATTCTTCCAGGCCCGAGACGAAGTCCACCAAAAGGGTCTCCGGACGGCGCATGGCCCGGATCTCCCAGGTGTCCGTTGTGACCTGTTCCGAAAGGAATTCTGCCTGCTCCGGATCCACCTGGGGGTCCGCCAGCTTACTCTCCCAGGGGACGATCCCTTCTTCTGTGCTGATCCCGTTCTGCTCCAGATAGGCCAGCGCCTGGGTGCGCCCGGTCTGCTCATAGACCTGGGCCTGACTGCGCTGGTTGATGACCAGCCCAAGAAGGATCACATTCAGAATGGCCAGAAGGACGATGACCGTGAATTTCAGTTTGGCACGCTCCATGGTCTTCCCTCCTTATCCTGCTTCCCGAACGGTCCAAAGGGCTCTGGTCAGACCGCTGCCATCATCCCGATGGCACAGCTGAAGTTCTTTCCCCATCTGGCCCTGGACCTCTGCCGCTGCGGCAGCCTGCCGCTCGGGAGGCACAGCACAGGGGGTTTCGGTGCTCTCATATTGGCGGAAGATGATCTCGAAGGAGACCAGCGCCTCCCCCTGGAACCGGAATCGGGCGGCCCATCCATGCTCGCCCAGGCTTACCCGGACCCCATCCAGCAGGTAGCTGTAGGTCAGGATCACCGTGCCGTCAGACTGTTCCTCCGCACCCTGGCAAAGGAACGACGCCTGCCCGGTGCGCTCTGCTGTCAGCAGAGCCAGGACCCCTTCCGCCTGCTTCCTCAGGTCCAGTTCCTTGGGGGATGCAGCCTCATAGCGGGCCTCACCGCTCTCCGAGCCGTGGTAAATGACACTGCCGTCCTGCTGGATCCGAATGGTGTCAGATCCTTCCCGGACCACCGTGCCGTCCGCACTCTCATAGATGGAGACCGCCTGAAGGTTGAAGCCCGCCGATTCCAGCACGGGCAGGATCCCAGTCTGGTCCAGCCCAGCCAGGGGATTGGAGGATGTGTAAACACGGCAGGAAGGCGCCTGGCTGTCCACCAGCATATAACCTGGCAGCAGATCGGACAACTCCTCTGTTTCAAAGGCAAAGCGGGCCTGATTGGGCGCCAGGGCCTGAACAGGGGCAGGCATGGCCAACCCAGAGGTCCCCACATGGCTGGTCCAGTACTCCCCGGACTCTTGATCCATGCCGTAAAGGGCATCCGCCTGACCGTTTCGGAAGGTGATCAGGAACAGCCGGGCCCTTCCCTCCTCTCCGGAGGCAGACCCAAAGGGAATGTTATACAGGTAATCGTAACAGACCCAGTTCTCATTCTGGGTGATGGCCTGCTGCCAGGCCTCCTGGCTACTCTTTTTGGGCTTTTCCATCCGATCCAGGGTATGGAACAGCAGGTCCCGCAGACCCTGATCGTAGATCCGGTCCACGCTGGCCTGGTCACAGCGGAGACCACAGCGGCCCAAGTCATTTTTGACCGTTACCGCAACGGGCTTCTGATCGGGAAGCTCCGTGGTCTGCACTGCACGATAGGTCTCCTGTCCGGTTCCCTGGCCCATAAAGGCTTGAAACACGTTGGTCTGTCCCACCAGGAACATGGCCGAGCAGGCCAGGACCGCAATCAGAATGTTTTCGATCCGGTCGATCTGGCGGCGGGTGAGCTTCCCTCTCATATCTGGGGCCCTCCCACCTTCAGCTCCATGCGGACGGTGGTTCCGGGACCTTCCCGGTCCACCAGAGTCAGGCTTCCCTCATGGCGCTGGATGATCTCCTTGGCAATGGACAGGCCCAGGCCGGTGCCGCCGGACTCCCGGGACCGGGCCTTATCCACCCGGTAGAAACGCTCAAAAATTCGCTCCCGGTCTCCCTCCGGGATGCCAATGCCGTTGTCCTCCACTTCCAGCCAGACCTTATCCCCGGTCTGACCGGCCATCATCAGGATCCGTCCACCGTCAGGGGTGTATTTGATGGCGTTGGACAGGACGTTCATAATGACCTGGAGGACCCGCTCCCGGTCAGCCCGGATGACGGGAAGATCCTCGTCCCCCATGAGCTTGAGCTGATGGTCATGGCGCTGGGCCTCCATCAGAACGGCCTGGTAGCTGTCCCGCAGAACATCCCCAAAGGGGAACTGGGTGAGGGCCAGCTGGCTGTGGCCGGAATCAAACCGGGACAGGGTCAGAAGATCCTGCACGATATGGGTCATGCGGTCGCTCTCATTGAGGATGACCCCCAGAAAGCTCCCCATCATATCCGGGGGCAGGTCGGGATTCTCCGCCAGGGTCTCGGCATAGCTGCGGATGTTGGTCAGGGGGGTGCGCAGCTCGTGGGAAACGTTGGCCACAAACTCCCGGCGCATATTTTCATTGGTCACCTGCTGGGTAACATCGTGGACCACCACCAGGACCCCCGCCTGCTTCTCCCGGTCAAAGGGAGCCAGGAGGTAAAGGAGGATCCGGTCGCCCCGGACGGTCTCATGCTCCAGGCAGTCGGACTCCAGGTTCAGGATGGTCTCCAGAGGTGCGATCTCTCCAAAGAGGTCCTGGTACCGGACGGCGCCCTCCACAGGGATGGCCATATCCAGCATCTCCTCCGCAGCAGGGTTGGCATGGATGACCTCACCCTGGCCGTTGAAGGCAACCACACCATCGGTCATGTGCAGGAAGAGGGCGGAGAGCTTGGTCCGCTCGTTCTCCACCTCCTGGATGGTGCTCTGGAGCTGCCCGGCCATGTCATTGAAGGTATCCGTCAGGATACCGATCTCATCATGGGAGGACACCTGGATCTCGTGGTCAAAATCTCCCTCTGCCACCCGCTTGGCCCCTCGGGTCAGAGCCCCGATGGGGGTGACCATGGCCCGGGACAGAAGGAAGGACAGCAGGACGGAGATCACCAGACCAAAGACCAGAGCCTCGATGATGAGCTGGAAGATCTGGTTGTTCAGCTCCTGAACGGAGACCCGCTGGTCCAGGATGTAGATGATGTAGGACTGGCCCCCTCGTTCAATGGGGATGGCCAGGTCCATGTAGGAGGCGGTCAGGTCGCTCTTGGATCCCTCCTCCCCCTGGGTCAGGGCGGTGAGCAGGTTGGGGGTCATCTCCAGAGACTGGCCTTCCAGCTCGTTGGAACCGGCCAGGTAGGCCCCGCTCTCACCGTCCAAAATATAGTAGTCACGGTTGCGGCCGTCTACGCCCAAAGCACCCATATAGGTCTTGAGGACCTGGTTCAGGGCCTGGGCGCCGTCGGTCTCCCCCTCGGTGGCGGTGGTCAGGTCCCGGACCAATTCCGGGTCGTTGTTAAAGACCTCCACCATCTGGGAATAGAATTCATTGAGATAGAAGCGGTTCACCGAGTTCACCAGGAAGGCACCCACAATGGTCATCAAACTGACCACCAGCAGCACCATGATGAGAACCAGCTTCATGTGCAGGCTTCGCAGCACGGATATCACTCTCCTCTGTGGAATGCCCGCAAACCATCAGGCATCTTTTTGGAACAGGTAGCCCGCACCCCGGCGGGTGATGATATAGCGAGGCTGGGCAGGGTTGTCCTCCACCTTTTCCCGCAGTCTCCGGACGGCCACATCCACAGCACGGACGTCTCCCACGTAGCCCTCATAGTTCCACACCCGCTCCATGAGCTCCTGGCGGGAGAACACATTGCCGGCATTGGCGGCCAGGTAGGTCAGCAGATCAAACTCCCGCTGGGTCAGCTCCAGGTCAGTGCCGTCCTTGCGGACCACACCGGCCCCCTTGTCGATGACCAGTCTGCCCAGATCCAGCAGGTTGGCCGGGTTCTCCTGGGCAGCCGCCTGGGTGACCATGGCCATCCGACGGATGTTGGCCTTCACCCGGGCCATGAGCTCCCGGATGGAAAAGGGCTTGGTGATATAGTCGTCAGCCCCTAGATCCAGGCCCAGGATCTTGTCCTGCTCGGTCTCCCGGGCAGTAATGATGAGAACAGGGGTGCTCAGGCCCTTGTCCCGGATGGTCTTGCAGACCTCAAAGCCGTTCATCACCGGGAGCATCAGATCCAGAAGAATGAGATCTGGGTTTTCCCCCAGAGCCAGGTCCAGGCCGGCCTTGCCGTCGTAGGCCTCCAGGGTAGCATAGCCCTCCTTCTGGAGGTTGAACCGGAGGATATCCACAATGTTTTTTTCGTCCTCTACGATCAAAACCTTTTTGCGGTCCATAGTTTTCCTTCCTTTCTGTTAGCCCTGCTTCTTCAGAAGAAGGGAGGCTTTCAAGATGCCGGCCAGGGTCTTGCTGTCCTTGATCTCTCCCCGGGCGGCCATCTCCACCAGCTCCTGATAGGGGATACGGACCACCTCCACAAACTCCCCATCATCGGGGTGGACAGGCCCCTGGACCAGATCCTTGGCAAAGAACAGGTGGATCTTCTCCTCAAAAATGCCGGGAGAGGAATAAATGCAGCCCATAGGCTCATAGGTCTTGGGGATGAGGCCGGTCTCCTCGGCCAGTTCCCGCAGGCCGCTGTCAGCCGGGTCCTCACCGGGCTCCAGCTTTCCGGCGGGCAGTTCCAGGACCACCTCACCCATGGCGTAGCGGAACTGGCGCACCAGGATCACGTTGTCCTGCTCGTCCAGGGCGAAGACTGCTACCGCGCCGGGGTGGGAGACCACCTCCCGGTTGGCGATCCGTCCATCCATGAGCTTTGCCTTGTCCATACGGACGTTGACGATATAGCCTTCGTACACGGTCTGCTGGGAGACCATTTCTTCTTTCAATTCTATCATGGTAAACACCTCGTTTTCAGGTATAGCTTTCCTTAATTTTATAGTATACCACAATCCGTTCCCTCTGCCAACTTCTTTTCCCCCTTCTCTGGCAATCATTGCATTTGCCTTTTCCCTGCCGGGTTCGGTATAATCTAGCCACAACCATACCCTTGGAGGCTCCCATGAACATACTTGCCCAGGGCGCTGCCCTCTTTCTCACCCGGGAAGAACTGGCTGCTGCCCATCTTACCCCGGAAACCCTCTCCTGCCGGGAGGCCATGCCCCTGATCCTGCAGGCTCTCCGGCAGGCCGGCAGGCCCGTCCCGCCCTGTTTGGAGATCCAATGTTTTCCAAGCCGGGACGGGGTGCTGTTTTTTCTCCGCTCACGAGTGGAAGATGCCCCATCTGATTGTTATTTTTCTGTCACTTTTTCATAAAATTTGATATTTTTTCGCCCGGATCCCTGTTTTTGCTCATTTTCTGCTTTTATTTTCCGGTATATGATGTTATAATATCTTAGCAGTATGGCGACTTGCGGTCTGCCATCGGATATGCTTTTTGTTCCGTGTACATTTGCGTACGGATTTCGGAAATGATATATATTGACCCAGGGTCCTGCCCTGATGTGTCTTTCTTCGATACCTGAAAAGAAGGTGCCCATTTTGACTAAATATGTGATCAACGGCGGAAAGCCTCTCCACGGAGAGGTTGAGATCAGCGGTGCAAAAAATGCCGCTGTGGCCATTCTTCCTGCGGCTCTGCTGGTAGACGGCGTCTGCCGCATTGAAAATGTTCCCAATATCAGCGACGTGACCCTCATCCTCGGTATTCTGAAGGATCTGGGTGCCAACGTCCGGATCATCAACAAGACCACCGTTGAGCTGGACTGCTCCAAGGTGAACAAGCAGAACGTTCCCTACGAGCTGGCCCGGCAGATTCGTGCGTCCTACTATCTCATCGGTGCCCTTCTGGGCCGCTTCGGCAAGGCCGAAGTGCCCCCTCCCGGCGGCTGTGACCTGGGTGTCCGTCCCATCGACCAGCACCTGAAGGGCTTCAGCGCTCTGGGCTCCGAGATCCAGATCGAAAACGGCTACATCTACGCCGTGGCTCCCCAGGGCCGCCTCCAGGGCGCCCCCGTCTACCTGGACGTGGTCTCCGTGGGCGCTACCATGAACATCATGCTGGCCGCAACCCTGGCTGACGGCATGACCATCATCGAGCCCGCCGCCAAGGAGCCCCACATCGTGGACCTGGCCAACTTCCTGAACTCCATGGGCGCTGACATCATGGGTGCAGGCACCGACGTCATCAAGATCCGTGGCGTCAAGAAGCTCCACGGCGGTTCCTACTCCATCATCCCCGATCAGATCGAGGCCGGCACCTTCATGACCGCAGTGGCTGCTGCCGGCGGCGAGGTCCGCATCAACAACATCATCCCCAAGCACATGGACTGCATCACCGCCAAGCTGGTGGAAATGGGCGTTCAGGTGGAGGAGGATGGCGATGCCCTCATCGTTCGCCGCACCGGCAAGCTCACCCGCACCAACGTGAAGACCATGCCCTACCCTGGCTTCCCCACCGACATGCACTCCCAGATCGCCGTTGCGCTCTGCCTGGCAGAGGGCACCAGCATCATCACCGAGGGCATCTGGGACAACCGCTGGCGCTATGTGGATGAACTCCGCCGCATGGGTGCCAACATCCAGGTGGATGGCAAGGTTGCCGTGGTGGAGGGCGTCAAGCAGCTCACCGGCGCTCCTGTCTGCGCCACCGACCTCCGTGCCGGCGCAGCTATGGTGGTGGCCGGTCTGGCCGCCAGCGGCACCACCGAGATCGAACAGATCCACTATATCGAGCGCGGCTACGACAACATCGTGGAGAAGCTCTCCAAGCTGGGTGCAGATATCCAGGAGAAGAAGATCATGGAAGAGGATTGGCGCACCAGCGCTGGATAACGCCGTCCCTCTCCCCTACTACACCAACGATAAACGGACGGCGGACCTCCCGCTGTCCGTTTTTGCTATTCCAACCACAGGAGAATACTATGGTCAACATCCACCTCTTCTGCGTGGGCAAGCTGAAGGAAAAGCACTTTGCCGCCGCCTGCGCCGAATATGAAAAACGCCTGGGGGCCTTCTGCAAGCTCACCATCACCGAGCTCCCCGAGGAGCGGCTCCCCGACAACCCCTCCCAGGCCCAGATCGATGCCGCTCTGGAAAAGGAGGCCGCCAACCTCTTCCAAAAACTCCCCAAGGGGGCCAAACTCATTGCCATGTGTGTGGAGGGCAAGCTCCTCTCCAGCGAGGCCCTGGCCGCCCAGGTGGAAAAATGGACGGTGGAGGGCGCCTCCCACCTGGCCCTGGTCATCGGCGGCTCCTTCGGCCTCCACCCCTCCGTCAAAGAACGGGCCCAGCTGCGCCTGTCCATGTCCCCCATGACCTTCCCCCACCACCTGGCCCGGGTCATGGTCCTGGAGCAGGTCTATCGGGCTTTTCAGATCAACCTCGGTACCCGGTACCATAAGTGACCCCCGGATGAAAGGAGAATCCCTATGTCTTATCAGGAACGCTATGAACGCTGGCTGAACAGCTCCGCCCTCTCCCCCCAGGAAAAGGCAGAGCTGGAGGCCATGAAGAATAACCCTCAGGAGATCGAAGACCGCTTCTTCAGCATGCTGGAGTTCGGCACCGCCGGTCTGCGGGGCGTCATGGGTCTGGGTCTGCGCCGGATGAACGTCCACGTGATCCGCCACGCCACCCAGGCCTTCGCCCAGGTCATCCTGGCAGAGGGCCCCGCTGAGGCCGCCAAGGGTGTGGCCATCTGCTTTGACTGCCGGGTGAACTCCGATCTCTTCGCCCGGGAGGCCGCCTGTGTCATGGCGGCCAACGGCATCCCCGTGAAGCTCTTTGAGTCCATGCGCCCCACCCCCGAGCTGTCCTTTGCCGTCCGGGAGCACGGCTGCATCGCAGGCCTCAACGTCACCGCCAGCCACAATCCCCCCGAATACAACGGCTACAAGGTCTACTGGGAGGACGGCGCCCAGCTGCCCCCCCACCACGCCGCCGCCATCGCCAAAGTCATGGAGGAGATCGACGTCTTTGACGGGGTCAAGTCCATGGACTACGACGCCGCCCTGGCCCAGGGTCTCATCACCCTCATGGGCAAGGAGACCGACGACAAGTTCCTGGGCCATGTGCTGGCTCAGATCAACGACAAGGAATCTGTGGCCAAGGTGGCCGACACCTTCACCATGGTCTACAGCCCCTTCCACGGCACCGGCTACCAGCAGGTCCCCTATGTGCTGGGTGAGCTGGGCATCAAACATATCCACTGCGTGCCGGAACAGATGGTCATCGACGGCACCTTCCCCACGGTGAAGTCCCCCAACCCCGAGACCCCCGAGAGCTTCGCCCTGGCCCGGAAGCTGGCCGAGGAAGTGAGCGCCGACTTCATTCTGGGTACCGACCCCGATGCCGACCGGGTGGCCATCCAGGTGAAGGACCGCCAGGGTCAGTACATCCAGCTCTCCGGCAACCAGACCGGTGTCCTCCTGCTGGACTACCTGCTGTCCGCCAAGAAGCGGGCCGGGACCATGCCGGAAAAACCCGTGGCCCTCAAGTCCATCGTCACCACCAACATGGCCCGAAAGGTGGCCGAGGCCCACGGCCTCACCTTCTACGATACCTTCACCGGCTTTAAGTTCATGGCCGAGAAGAAGAACCAGCTGGAAGCCGCCGGGGAGGGCCACGTGGTCTTCTCCTACGAGGAATCCATCGGCTACATGATCGGGGACTTCGTCCGGGACAAGGACGCCGTCACCGCCTCCCTGCTGCTCACCGAGATGACCGCCTGGTACGCCGCCCAGGGCATGAATCTGCTGGAGGCCCTGGAGGTCCTCTATCAGAAGCACGGCTACCACGGAGAAAAGACCGTGAACCTGGTGATGCCCGGCCTGGAAGGCATGGCAAACATGAAGGCCCTCATGGCAAAGCTCCGGTCCGAACCTCTGACCGAGGTGGCCGGTACTCCCGTGGCGGTCCGCCGGGACTACCAGGACGGCTCTGAGGTGGAGGTCTCCACCGGAGCAGTCACCACCATGGAGCTGGTGGGCTCCAACGTCCTCCAGTACCGTCTGGCTGACGGCACCGACCTCTTCGTCCGTCCCTCCGGCACTGAGCCCAAGATCAAGGTCTACGTGCTGGCCGTTGGTTCCAGCGGGGCAGACTGCCAGGAAAAGGTGGCAAAGTACACCGCCTGGGCCGAGATCCTGAAGGAAATGGTATAACGCAAGAAAGCCTCCCTCTGACGAGGGAGGCTTTTCCTTTCCAAACATCTGCTTTTCGGCAGGTTACAATCCCTCCGTCTCGCCTGACGGCGAGCCACCTCCCTTTACACAAGGGAGGCCGAGGCGAGCACGAAACCTCAAGGCCCCCTTGTGCAAAGGGGGCTGGATTTTGCCACAGGCAAAAGACTGGGGGATTGTAAACCTTCCAGTGTGCTCCCACTGTGGTCATACTTTCTCCCCACCGTGCATATCCTCCACCAGAATATTTGGGGAGGGTTCTGCCATGAAGAAACTCTGTGCCATGCTATTGCTCCTGACATCCTGCCTATTCCTCCTGCCCGTCTCGGCGGCAGGACCGGAGACCAACGCCAAGGCCGTCCTTTTGATGGAAAAGACCACCGGGGAGGTCCTGTATGAAGAGAATTCCCACGATACCCTGGAGCCCGCCAGCGTCACAAAGGTCATGACCATGCTCCTCATCATGGAGGCCCTGGACAGCGGGGCCATCACCCTGGAGACCATGGTGCCTGTGTCCGCCCAGGCCGCCGGGATGGGTGGGTCCCAGGTGTACATGGAGGAGGGGGAGCAGTTCTCCGTCCATGAGATGCTCAAGGCCATCGCCGTGGCCTCGGGAAACGATGCCTCGGTGGCCATGGCCGAGTATCTGGCAGGCAGCGAGGGGACCTTTGTGGAAAAAATGAACGCCCGGGCGGCTGAACTGGGCATGGAGGACACGGTCTTTCAGAACTGCACCGGCCTGCCCGCCGAGGGCCACCACACCTCGGCCTATGACATCGCCCTCATGTCCCGGGAGCTGATCCTGAACCACCCGGACATCCGCACCTACACCACCATCTGGATGGATACCCTCCGGGACGGGGCCTTTCAGCTGTCCAACACCAACAAGCTCATCCGGTTCTACGACGGGGCCACCGGCCTGAAGACCGGCTCCACCGACGGGGCCCTCTACTGCATCTCGGCCACCGCCGAAAAGGAAGGCATGGAGCTCATCGCCGTGGTCCTGGGGTCCCCCACCTCGGCCGACCGGTTTGAGACAGCCAAGGCCACCCTCACCTACGGTTTTGCCAACTATGCCCTGGTGACCGCCGCTCCCTCGGAGCCCATCAATCCCATTGAGGTCGTGTTGGGCAGAGATGTCCAGGTCCAGCCGGTGCTGACTGACGGGGCCCAGCTCCTCCTGCCCAAGGGGGACGCCGGAAAGGTCACCACCACCGTGGACCTGCCGGACTCCGTCAATGCGCCCGTGGTGAAGGGCCAGGAGCTGGGGACCCTCACCGTCCTGGTGGACGGCCAGGAGCGGACCAAGCTGACTTTGGTTGCCGAGACCGGAGTGGAGCGGCTGTCTCTGGGCGAGGTCTATAAAGGCCTGCTGTGCACCTTATTCTCTATTGCGTGAAAAGGAGGCTTCCCATAACGGGAAGCCTCGCTTTTTATTGTCCGAAACCGAAATATGTTCTTTGTGTTTTTCGGGCCGTGATGGGTAGCTTTTCCTGTCGGAAGACAGACAGCACCATACCTATGAGGTACATGTCCATGACCAGAGCCATATTCCCGCTGAACAACGGAAAATGTGCAAACAGAATCACAACGCCAAAATTCATCCCAAGCGCCACCAGAGTCCGAAACGCCAGGGGCATCACGACTGCCAACACGGTAAGTTTCGCCAAGGTATTTTTCTGCCGCAGGCATTTGATCAAGAGGCAAATAGTCAGCAGGAAGAAGGCTAGGATCAACGCCAGGAAGGGCCCCCAGCCCAGTTTGTGGATCATGGTGGTCAGCAAGAAGTCCTCTTGACCCCCGGGCAACATCATTTCATAGGGATATGCCCCCGCCCATAGGCCCTCTCCCATCCAACGGGCGGACTCCAAAGCCTGATGAATGTTCACCCCTGTGTATCCATACCCCGTGGGGTCCAGTTCCGGGCGGAACCCATAGAGCAGTCTGTTACTCATGTAATCGGAGGACAGTACTCTTACACAGCCCCAACCGCCAACGAAAAGGATTCCTGTGCTCAGGATCCCGATTCCTGCTTTCCTTCCGATCCCATACCAGTCTTTCCAGGACAGGAGCATCAATAACAACACCCCAGTGACAAGCAGGACCAGAAGATCAAACATCAGACCATCGGCACTGGAAACAAACCGCACCGCCAGAAGCGGAATGATTCCAAAGACAGAGAGCAAAAATCCTCTCCATCCCTCTCCTCGCCAGGTATACAGCCAAGCAGCATAGGCCAAGGGATAGAAGGACGTCAGGTAGGACATATAGTGAAGCCCGATGGTTTCCAGCCCTACCATGGCAACGCCTAAAACCAGTGCCGCCAGGTAAATCCGCTTTCCATGATACCCCAAAAACGTGTAATCCAGAAAATATCCGATAAACAGGACCCCGATGCCAAGGACCAAAGCCAGCACGGTTTCCCAAACACCCACAGAGGCTGTCGGCCATTCATCGCCAGCGGTCAGAACCAGCCGGAAAACCACCCCGGCCACGGCGACAGCAACCGTAAGGAGCAGAAGTCCCCACTGAGGCTTCGGTCGGTGTACCCTGTCCAACCCCAGCCCTACTGAGACCGCATCTCCCATCTGCCGGACGGCTTCTGCCTGGGCCGCTTCCTCAGACATGCCCTCAGCCAGACAGGCATCCCGCTGGTCCAAAAGGTGGGTCCGAAGTTCTTCCAGCAGTGCAGGCTTCGCCCGCTTCCACCGGATCTGTTCGCCTGCAATGTTCAGATAAGATTCGATCCGGTCAGACATATCAGGCACCTCCTTCCAGCACCCGAAGCATGGCCCCGGCATACGTCCTCCACTCATCTTCTTTCTCTGCCAGCTGGCGGCGTCCGCTGTCGGTCAGATGATAGTATCGGCGGGGACGGGCCGTTCCAACATCCTCTTCCCAAGCCTCAATATACCCTTTCTGTTCCAAGGAGTGAAGAAGAGGATAGAGGGTCCCGGATTTCAGTTCAAAGGTTTGATCTGACCGGCGGCGAAGCTCTTCCACCATCTGGTATCCGTACTTATCGCCGCTCTCCAGGAGTTTCAGCACCAGTAGGGCAGTGCTCCCGGCCAACAGACTTTTATCGATGGTCATTTCAATTCCCCCTTTATATAGATTATCTACCTATATGATATATCGACCATCTACTTATGTCAAGAGCCGTGTGAAATTGTAATAATATGAGTCATAGCCCCCTCATCAGTCTGCTTCGCAGACAGCTTCTCCCCAGGGAGAAGCCTTGCCGTCAACTGCAAACTTGACATTTCTCTCCCCAGTCAGTACAATATAACACGATTTTTGAGACTCTATCCCGAAAGAGGTTTTAATATGAACACCATTTATCTGGACCACGCCGCCACCACCCGGGTGATCCCTGAGGCCGCCCAGGCCGCCCTGCAGGTCATGACCGAGGAGTACGGCAACCCCTCCTCCCTCCACCACCTGGGTGTCCAGGCCGCCAAGGATCTGGCCGCCCGCCGGGAGACCGTGGCCAAGACCCTGGGCTGCAAGGCTGATGAGCTCTTCTTCACCTCCTGCGGCACCGAGGGGGATAACTGGGCCATTCAGCTGGCCGTCCACCTGAACCGCCACAAGGGCAAGCACATCATCACCACCTCCATCGAGCACTCCGCCGTGCTGGAGCCCATCAAGAAGCTGGAGACCCAGGGCTACGAGGTCACCTATCTGAATCCTGATGCCAACGGCCGGGTCACCCTGTCCGATCTGGAGGCCGCCCTGCGGCCCGACACCGTCCTGGTGGCCATGATGCTGGTGAACAACGAGTCCGGCGCCATCCAGCCTGTGGCCGATGCCGCTCGCCTGCTGAAACGGAAGAAGTCCAGCGCCTTCCTCCACTGCGACGCCATCCAGGGCTTTTTGAAGATCCCCTTCACTGTCAAGAGCCTTGGGGCCGACACCATCGCCATCAGCGGCCATAAGATCGGCGCCCCCAAGGGGATCGGCGCCCTGTACATCAGCCCCAAGCTCCACCCCATCCAGCCCATGATCCGGGGGGGCGGCCAGGAGCGGAACATGCGTTCCGGCACCGAGGGCACCGCCCAGATCGCCGCCTTTGCCGCCGCCTGCAAGGTAGGTCATGAGCAGCTCCAGGCTCATATCGACTACCTCACTGACCTGAAGGCCTACACCCTGGAAAAGCTGAAGGCAACCGTCCCCGGTCTGGTGGTGGTCTCCGAAGGTGACGCCCCCCACATCTGCGCCATCTCCCTCCCCGGCCGTCCCAGCCAGGTGGTGGTGCGATATCTGAGCGACAAGGGGGTCTGCCTGTCCTCCGGCTCCGCCTGCCACAAGGGCAAGGCCAGCCATGTGTACGCCGCCATGAACCTGTCCAAGCCCACCCGGGATGGCATGCTCCGGGTGTCCTTCGGCCCCTCCAACACGAAAGAGGAGATAGACGCCCTGGCGGAGGCTCTGCTGTCCGCAACCAAAGATCTGGTCGCCGCAGTAAAATAACGAAAAAAAGACCTTTCCGCCGTGGCGGAAAGGTCTTTTTTCGCAAATCACATTTTAGTAGGTGCAGTGACGCCCAGCAGGTTCAGGCAGTTGGCCAGAACGGAGCGGACGCTGTCAGCCAGCTTCAGGCGGGCAGACAGCACGGCAGGCTCCTCGCCCTTGATGCGGCAGGCGCCGTAGAAGCGGTGGAAGTCACCGGCCAGCTCCACCAGGTAGCGGTTGATGCGGGAGGGATCGTAGTCACGGGCAGCGGCACGGATCTCGTCGGGCAGACGAGCCAGGGTGCGGATGACGGTCTTCTCCTCCTCGGTGGACATCAGGTCGGCCTGGACGTCAGCA
>JAFSFC010000067.1 GCA_017435425.1 Ruminiclostridium sp.
ACATCACCCGTAAGAAGAAGCTGCTGGAGAAGCAGAAGGAAGGCAAAAAGAAGATGAGAACCCTGGGTACTGTCCAGCTGCCCACTGAAGCATTTATGGCTGTTCTCAAGCTGGATGAATAACGACAAAAACGACCGCCGGTTGGCGGTCGTTTTGTTTCTTCAAGACCCCCTCATCCTCCCATTGACAAAACTTTCATAATTCTATATAATTTCTTTATAGTTAAGTTTCGTATCCATCACCCCTCTCAGAGAAAGGAGTGCAGCCCATGCGAAATCCCTTTGACCCCCCTGTGGAACCCATGAGCAGCCAGCAGGCCACCCCGGCCCAAAAGGAACGGCAGGCCCAAGCCAGCTGGAAGAAAACCAGCACGTTCTTTATCTTCCTGGCCTGTGCCGTTTACCTTCTCCTGATGTACGGACCCAAGATCGCTCCCCAAAAGGACCTGACCCTGGGAGGCAGTGAGGGCATTATCCAGGACGGGGTCTACTACGTCTACGGCGGCAGCGGATTCTCCACCACCAACCAGAGCAAGACCCCCATCGGCCTCTGCGCCTACGTCCCCGGTCAAGAGCCGGAGGTCCTGGTTTCTTCCAAGGACTACAGCCTGGATGTCGTATTTCCCAGCTGGGATGTGAATTCCCACGGCCTTTACTTCGTGGATCTGAACACCGAGACCCTCTACCGGATGGATCTGGAGACCCAAGAAATCTCGAACCTTTACTCCCTGCCCGAGGCCCCCAAGGGGACCAACCCCTACATTTTCCCCAACGGCCTGTGGGAGGACCGCATCGCCCTCATCTGCCACGACGGAGTTGACACCTACCACCTGGTCCTGGACTGCCGGACGGGCGAGGTCCTGTCCCGGAAGGAGGACAACGAACCAGGGACCAGATGGAATCTGGTGGCGGGCGACCGCATTCTGGTTCATAACCTCACGGATGACGACTCCGATCTGTTGGAAAACGGCGTGTCCGTCCTTCCCCAGGGGCACAAGCTGTACACAGAAGATACCCGGGCCATCGGGGACGCCATCCTGATGGCAAGCTATCCCGCCGACGCAGCCACGATGGAATGTACCTATCGGCTCTTCCTGCCGGACGGCAGAAACCTGGACCTGCCCAAGGACACCGAGGACACTTACTACCGTTTTCTGGCGGTCTCCGGCCAGTGGCTCTTCTACACCAGTCACGCGAAGGACCCCACCCCCAATGTGACCAAATTCTATACCGAACTGCGGGCCATGGATGTGAACACCCAGGAAAGCTATCTGGTGTCCACGGAGTATGACCCCTACTTCGCTGTCACCGACGGCAACTGGTTCTACTCCTACGGGGACTACACCAACTGCTATCAGCTGGAATACAACGACCAGGGCATCCCCTGCGGGCTGACCTTGATCGAAAAGGATATTTAAGCATAAAAAAAGACCGCCTGCGGCGGTCTTTTTTTGCATATTAGGCTCCCTCGTCAGAGGGAGGCAGAGATTTTCCTCCGGTCGATCACCAAAAACAGGGGCAAAGCCAGGAGGGTGAACCCTGCGGCGGCGAAGTACATCACCTGATAGCTCCCGAAAGCCGTCACCACCGCCCCCAGCAGGGCCGGGCCGAAGCCCATGGCCACGTCACAGCACAGGTAGAAGGTGGTCACGCAGTAGGACCGCCGGGACAGAGAGGCCGACTGGCAGGCCATCACGTTGCAGGCGGAGTTCAGAGAGCCGTACCCCAGAGCGCAGCCCGCTGCGCACAGCACCAGGGTCAGCACGCAGGGCCGGAAGGCCATCAGGGCCAGGCCTGCGGTCTGGGCCAGGATGCCGGGGATGCACACATAGCGGTTGCCGTACCGGTCCTGGATCTTGCCTGCCGCCGGGCGGCAGACCACCAGCAGGGCGGCATACAGCAAGAAGAACCAGGAGAAGGCCTCCACCAGGTCCACCTGCTCCGCATAGATCCGGTAGAAGGACATGACCCCCACATAGCCCAGGGCGCTGAGAGCCGTGACCACGGAAATGGGAACGGCATTGGGCTCAATGAGCTTGCGGATGAGGGACTGGCTCTCTTGGGGAGCATCCTTCTCCCCTTTTCCCATGTCCACCCCGCTCAGGTCCACGAAGAGAAGGAAGAACCCCATGAGGAAAGACAGGACGATGGCACACAGGAAACATCCCTGCCCGCCAAAGGCATCGTAGATATAGCCCCCCACGAAGGGGCCGATGCCCACGGAGATGGTGGTGGCCAGCATGAAGTAGCCCGCCGCCTCGCCGAAGCGGCTCTTGGGCAGGATGGACATACCGATGGTCATGGTGGCGCTGGAGGCGGCACCGAAGCCCAGGCCGTGAACGAACCGCACCAAAATCAGCAGGGGGAGGCTGTTCACAAAGGGATAGAAGCAGCAGGCTACAAAGTGGAGGGCAGAGGCCGCCAGGGCCACCTGCTTCCAGCCAAAGGTCTCCATCCCCTTGCCGGAGGCCAGCCGGGAGAACATCCCGCCCACCACGTAGATGCCGGACACCAGCCCGGCCACCGCAGCGGTGGAGCCGAACTCCGTGGCATACTGGGTGATGGTGGCCATGAGCATATACATGACCATGGCGCTGCACAGGAGGGACAGGAAGGCAAAACAGAAGTTTTTGGTAAAAATCTTTTCTTTGGTCACAAAAAGGACTCCTTACAAATAATCAGACCTGGAAGTAGTCAGACTCCCTGTACTGGATGGCTTCGGCCAGGTGGTGGGGGCCGATATGCTCCTCCCCGTCCAGGTCGGCAATGGTCCGGGCCACCCGAAGGATGCGGTCATAGCTCCGGGCCGTGAGGCCCATGTGCTCATAGGCCCCCTTCATGATGGCCACTCCGGCCTGGTCCAGGGCGCAGAACTGCTTCAGCTCCTCCTGGCCCATGGCGGCGTTGCAGGGGGGACCGTCGGGACCGAACCGGGCGGTCTGGATGGCCCGGGCCTTCACCACCCGTTCCCGGATGGAGGCGGAGTCCTCCCCGGGGCTTCGGTCTGCCAGCTCCTCAAACTCCAGGGCGGGGACCTCGGCGTAGAGGTCGATGCGGTCCAGGAGGGGGCCGGACAGCTTGCCCAGATACTTCTTCACGGAGGCGGCCGAGCACCGGCACCGGCCGGAGGGGTGGCCGTACCAGCCGCACTTGCAGGGGTTCATGGCGCACACCAGCATGAAATTGCTGGGGTAGGTCTCGGAGGCCGCCGCCCGGACCAGGGAGATCTTTCCCTCCTCCATGGGCTGGCGGAGGACTTCCAGCACGTCCTTGTGAAACTCGGGCAGCTCATCCAGGAAGAGGACCCCGTGGTGAGCCAGAGAGATCTCGCCGGGCTTGGGATAGGGAGTGCCGCCGCCGGCCATGCCCACGGCGGAAATGGTGTGGTGGGGAGACCGGAAGGGACGGCTGGTGAGAAGGGGCCGCTCCTTGGAGGTGAGCCCCATGACGGAGTGGACCTGGGTGGCCTCCAAAGCCTCCCGCCGGTTCATGGGCGGCAGGATCGAGGGCAGACGTCGGGCCAGCATGCTCTTGCCCGAGCCGGGCGGCCCGATCATGGCCACGTTGTGTCCTCCGGCGGCGGCGATCTCCAGGGCCCGCTTCACCTGTTCCTGGCCCCGGACTTCCGCGAAGTCGGGGACGGGCAGTTCCTCCAGCGTCCCCGACCAGGGAGGGGCCGGTTCTAGGAAGGCCCGGCCGCAGAGGTGGTCGGCCAGCTGCTTCACATTTTCCACCGGGTAGACGGTGATCCCCTCGGCCAGGGTGGCCTCCGGGGCGCTGTCCGCCGGGACATACAGCCGCTGGATGCCCGCCTCCCGGGCGGCCAGGGCCATGGGGAGCATGCCCACCACAGGCCGGAGGGTGCCGGACAGGGAGAGTTCCCCCACAAAGGCGCAGTCCGGGTCCTCCCAGGTGAGCTGCTGTCCGGCGGTGAGGATGCCCACCAGGATGGGCAGGTCGTAGACCGTGCCGGACTTTCGCAGGTTGGCCGGGGCCAGATTCACGGTGATGCGCCCCACCGGGAAGGTGAAGCCGTTGTTCTTGATGGCGGAACGGACCCGCTCCCGTGCCTCCTTCACGGCGGCATCGGGGAGACCCACGATATCGAAATTGGGCAGGCCGCCGGCCAGGTCACACTCGGCGGTGACCTCATAGCCGCTGATGCCCTGTAAGCCCAGAGAGCGCACTTTGTGAAGCATACCCATGCCTCCTCTCATACTATTATTTTAATAATGCCACAAATCCCCCCAGGGGGCAAGGGGTTGCCAAAGTTTTGATTGCATGATAGGATGGACATGATCACACACACAACTTAAAAAGGAGGGACTGCCATGAAGCGTGGTCTGGTCCTGGAGGGCGGCGGCATGCGGGGCATGTTCACCGCCGGCGTCATCGACGTGATGATGGAGCAGGGCATTGAATACGACGGAGCCGTGGGCGTATCCGCCGGGGCGGTCTTCGGCTGCAACTATAAATCCCGCCAGATCGGGCGGGCCATCCGATACAACCTGCGTTTTTGCAATGATCCCCGGTATTGCAGCATCCGGTCCCTGATGAAGACCGGCGACCTCTTCGGGGTGGATTTCTGCTACCGGCAGATCCCCAACGAGCTGGACCCCTTTGACGTGGA
Source organism: Ruminiclostridium sp. (assembly GCA_017435425.1). Lineage (GTDB taxonomy): Bacteria > Bacillota > Clostridia > Oscillospirales > Oscillospiraceae > Evtepia. The sequence goes on from JAFSFC010000067.1 coordinate 4,630, forward strand.
GACCTATCGGAACAACCCCATGGATTTCTACGTGGTGACCACCGATGTGCTCACCGGCCAGCCCATCTACCGCCTGTGCCCCAACGGGGACGAGAACGACCTGACCTGGTTCCGGGCCTCGGCCTCCATGCCTCTGGCCGCCAACCTGGTGGAGGCAGAGGGCCGCTGGATGCTGGACGGGGGCATCGTGGACGCCCTCCCCCTGAAGTTTGCCGAAGGGAAGTATGACCGGAACGTAGTGGTCCTGACCCAGCCCATCGACTATATCAAAAAGAAGAACAAGGCCCTTCCCCTGATCCGGAACCGGATGAAGGACTACCCCAAGGTGGTGGCCGCCATGGCCCGCCGCCACGAGGCCTACAACCGGGAAGTGGCCTACATCCGCTACCGGGAGCGGGCCGGAAAGGTCCTGGTCATCCGCCCGGAGGCCCCCCTGGACCTGAGCCGGACAGAACGGGACCCGGCCAAGCTCCAGCGGGCCTATGACCACGGCCGTGCCGTGGCAGAAAAGCGCATGGCAGCGCTGAAAGAATTTTTGAACCCGGGAGGTACCCCCAATGAAAACGAAAATTGAATCCCTCACCGGTCTGGCCACCGAATGGCGGACCATGGAATACACCTGGCGGGACTGCGCCCTCTATGCCCTGGCCGTGGGCGCCGACGGCACCGAGCCCCGGTACACCTATGAAAAGGACATGGTGTGCATCCCCACCTTCGGCGTGACCCCCTACTGGGGTACCGTGAACCTGGTGAACAAGATCCCCCGGCCCACCTCCATCCCCGTGGTCATCGAGGAGAAGCTCCAGCCGGAGAAGTCCTATGTGAACCTGGACTACGAGTTCTTCTACCACAAGGCCATCCAGCCCGTAAAGGGGACCTTCGTCTACCGGGACGTGCTGAAGAACCTCTACGACCGTGGGGAAGGCCGGGGCATGGCCGTCCAGTCGGAGGTAGAGGTCTTCGACGAGGGGGGCACCCTCCTGTGCACCAACCTCTGCACCACCCTCTTCCCCACCCTGGGGGGCTACGGCGGCCAGCCCATGGCCCGCCGGGAGAGTCTCATCCCCGACCGGGACCCTGACATCATCCGGGAGGACCACGTAGGCCCGGCCCAGCACCTGCTCTACCGCCTCACCGGCGACACCAATCTGGTCCATGTGGACAGCGAAGTGGCCACCGGCCGGGGGCTCAACGGCCCCTTTGTCCACGACCTGTGCGCCTTCGGCTACGTCTGCCGCCTGGCCACTGCCGCCCTCTTCCCCGGTCAGCCGGAGAAGTTTTCCCGGATGTACGCCGCCATGAAGACCGTCCTCTACCCGGACACCCCCATCGCCCTCCACCTGTGGAAGCTGAGCGAGGGCAAGGCCGCCTTCCGTCTGGTGAACCAGACCACCGGCAAGGCCATCCTGGACAAGGGTGAGATCGACTGGAACGAATAACCGACACGAAAAAGGACCTGTTCCGTTTGGAACAGGTCCTTTTTTGCTGTTTACTTTTCTTCCCGCTCCTTGGCCCGCTGAGCCAGGGCCAGGTCACGGGGAGGTGCATCCTCCAGGTGGAAAATGCCCATGTCGTAAAAGACCTCCAGGTGGACCCAACCCCACTTTTCCGAGGCGTAGATCCCCTGCATCCAGGTGTATTCCTTCCGCAGGTCACGGCTGAGGAAGTTTTCCAGCTGGTCCATGGAGATGATGTTGCCATAGTCGTGGTGGACGAACTTCACCAGACAGTCCTCCAGGAAGGGGGCCAGATCGGGGTCTCCGGCCGCCACGCTGGTCAGGGACGGGTGGAGGTAGAGATCAGGGAAGGGGAATTCACTGGTCTGAGCCAGGCCATGTTCCCGAACCCAGTCGTTGGCCACGCTGTCAGGGTCGGCCACCATCAGGCCGGCTTTGCGAAAGAGTTCCATAAGGCACCTCCGTTGTCAGTTCTTTTTTCCAGTATACCGTTTTTCCAGGAAAAAGTCCACACCCTATTGACAAGGGATACACACCCGGTTATACTGTATATACCGTACATAAACAGTTAGGACGGATGTCTATGAATATTATCATCAGCAACGCCAGCGACAAACCCATCTACGACCAGATCTACAACCAGATCAAAACTGCCATCCTCTCCGGCCAGCTGGCCCCCGGCCAGGCCCTGCCCTCCATCCGGGCCCTGGCCAAGGACCTGCGGGTGAGCGTCATCACCACCAAACGGGCCTACGAGGAGCTGGAAAAGGGCGGCTATCTCCACACCGTCCCCGGCAAGGGCTGCTACGTGGCCGAAAAGAACACCCAGCTGGTCCGGGAGGGCTACCTCACCCAGATCGAAGAACATATGTCCGCCATCCTCGCCCTGGCCCCTGCCTGCGGCCTGAGCCTGGAGGACCTGACCGAAATGCTCCGGCTTCTGAGCGAAGACGAGCCATAAAGGAGGACCCCCTATGAATGCCATCCAATGCCGCGGCCTCACCAAGGCCTACAAAGACTTCACCCTGGAGGACATCACCTTCGACCTGCCCGCCGGGACCATCCTGGGTCTGGTGGGTGAGAATGGCGCCGGCAAGTCCACCACCTTAAAACTCCTGATGGACGCCATCCCCCGGGATGGGGGCCAGATCACCGTCCTGGGCACCGACAACCAGAGCCCCGACTTCATCCGCACCAAGGAGGACATCGGGGTGGTCCTGGACGAAGCCTGCTTCCCCGAGGTCATCACCCCCAAGGAACTGGGGAAGGTCATGGGCTACGCCTACCAGAACTGGGATCAGGCCCAGTATGAGGGTTACCTCTCCCGGTTCCGCCTGCCTCTGGACAAAAAGTTCAAGGACTTCTCCAAGGGCATGAAGATGAAGTTGGCCATTGCCGTGGCCCTGTCCCACCGGGCCAAGCTCCTGCTCCTGGACGAGGCCACCAGTGGCCTGGACCCCATGGTCCGGGATGAAATCTTAGATGTCTTCAACGATTTTACCCGGAACGAGGAGAACACCGTGGTCTTCTCCTCCCACATCGTCAGCGACCTGGAAAAGATCTGCGACTACATCGCCTTCCTCCACCACGGCAAGCTGGTCCTCTTTGAGGAGAAGGACCGGCTCCTGGAGGAGTACGCCATCCTGAAGGGCACCGCCCAGCAGCTGGAGGAGCTGGACCCGGACGCCGTGGCCGGCAAAAAGGTGACCCCTTACGGGGCCCAGGCTCTGGTCCGCCGGAGTCTCATCCCCGCCGGGTTCGTCACCGAACACACCAACCTGGAGGATATCATCCTCTTCCTGGCCCAGGAAGGAGGGTCTGACCGATGAAAGCCCTGCTGTACAAAGATCTTCTGGTCCTGTGGAAGCAGATGAAGTTCGTCGTCTTTATGGTAGCCATCTTCTGCATGATGCCCGACACAGGCCTCAGCCTGAACACCTTCTTCGTGGCCTACGCCGGCATGATAGTTCCCATCACCCTCTTCGCCTATGACGAGCGAGCCAAGTGGGACTCCCTAGCGGCCATGATGCCCTTCTCCACCCGGGACATTGTCCTGAGCCGCTATGTCTTCAGCTGGCTGGCCACAGCCTACGCCGTCCTGTGCTATTTCATCGGACAACTCTTCTTTGAATCCGGTTTCCCGGGCGAGGCCCTCATCACCCTGGGCCTGACCCTTACCCTCCTGCTGGTGGTTCAGGCGTTCTACTTCCCCATCCTCTTCCGGCTGGGTGCCGAGAAGGGACGCCTGGTGATGATGCTGGTGATTATCGGCATCATGGTGGTGGCCTTCCTGGGAGCCGCCGTGCTGGACAAGCTGGCGGTCGCCCCGTCCCCCTCTGTGACCCTTCCGGGCCTGGTCATCGGCGCAGTGCTGAGCCTGGCTTCGGTGAAGGTCAGCGTGAAGCAGTATGAGCAGAGGGTGTGGTAACACTTGTCGAAAAAGGCGAAGCCTTTTCCGACAATGGGGATTGCGGCCTGCTGCGCGCGCCCTTTGGGCACACTGACAGGCCGAGAAGTGTTTTCCGGCACGCACATGTCGTGCCGGAAAACAGATTTACCTTTATTTCGCCACTGCGGTGGCGAAACTCTACGAGGTTTCCGCTAACCCTCGCGAAAGGAGCACGCCTATGAAAGCCTTACTTTACAAAGATTTTCTCCTCTTATGGAAGCATAGCCGTTCTACGCTCCTATGGGTCGTGGGCCTGACGTTGGTCTCTCTCCTGCTGCTGAAGGGGGTGGCCATCGCCAATGGCATCATCCTTCTCTACCTCCTTCTGCTGATCCCCGCTGACCTGGATGCCCACTGGTTGGAACCCCTGCCCCTTTCTCCAAAGGTCCGGGTGTGGAGCAAATATATTATGTTGTGGATCCTGCAAGGGGGGCACTTCCTGATCGTCCTCTTTTTAGTTACTGTGATTCCCTCTTCCCCAGCTGCGACACAGACCGTCCTGGTGACCTTCCTGGTCTACTGGTGCGTTGCCCTGGCCATCCAGTCCTTCTTCCTCCCCATTCTGTCTATGTTTGGCACCTCCAGCAAGTTCGCCTTCACCACCTTCTTCCTCTGCTGTTTCCTGGGCTACTTCGCCGGGCTCATCCCCCTGGGCCTGGTCCGGGAATCCCCCCTGACGGCATCGGACGTCCTCCCCTATGTGGGCATCCTCTGGGTGACTTCGGTGATTTCCGCCTTTCTGGCGGCAGACCAGTACCGAAAAGCCTGGTCTTCGTGAAAAATGTCTTGACAACCGGATATTTTTGGCGTACATTTAGTGGTAACAATCCAAACGAACAAAGGCTATGAAGAGAAGAGTACCCGGAGAGATAGGCCGCAGAGAGTCCCGGTTGGTGGAAAGGGATGCAGAAGGCTCTGGGGAAGATGGTCTCGGAGCTGCGCACCGAACGGCATCGCCCGCTAGGCTGCGACGGGAGCGCCCGTCATTGCGCCGGGGTGTGTCTGCACCCGCTAAGGCCGGTTTCGTGAGAAACCGAGCGAACCAAGGTGGTACCACGGCTGTTCAGTCGTCCTTGATTTTGTATCAGGGACGATTTTTTTATTGCCTTACCCCATAGAGAACGAGAGAAAGATAGGTGAAACACCTGTGAGCAAAACCATCATTCAGATCGATCATCTGAACAAGACCTTCGGCGAGGGCCCCACCGCAGTCCACGCCCTGGAGGACATCAACCTGGAGATCCAGGAGGGTGAGATCTTCGGCATCATCGGTCTGTCCGGCGCCGGCAAGTCCACCCTGGTCCGGTGCATGAACATGCTGGAGCGTCCCACCTCCGGCTCTGTCATCGTGGACGGCCAGGAGATGACCCAGCTGAAGGAAAAGGAGCTGAACAAGGCCCGCCAGTCCATCAGCATGATCTTCCAGAGCTTCAACCTGCTCATGCAGAGAAACGCCCTGGACAACATCTGCTTCCCCCTGGAACTCATCGGCGTGAAACGTTCCGACGCTGTGGCCCGTGCCCGGGAACTCTTAAAGATCGTGGGTCTGGAGACCCGTGAAAAGGCCTACCCCGCCCAGATGTCCGGCGGCCAGAAGCAGCGCGTGGCCATCGCCCGTGCTCTGGCCACCAACCCCAAGGTCCTGCTGTGCGACGAGGCCACCTCCGCTCTGGACCCCACCACCACCCTGTCCATCCTGGAGCTGCTGAAGGAGCTCAACCAGAAGCTGGGGGTCACCGTGGTGGTCATCACCCACCAGATGAACGTCATCGAAGAGATCTGCCACCGGGTGGCCATTCTGGACTCCGGCGTGGTGGCCGAGCAGGGCACCGTGGAAGAGATCTTCGCCAATCCCCAGACCGACATCGGCCGCCGACTGGTCTACCCCAACGGCGTGCAGATCGACGCCCTGCCCACCGCCCGTGTCATCCGTGTGGCCTTCAACGGCGGCTCCTCCTACGAGCCCCTCATCGCCTCCCTGGCCATTGACTGCGGCGTGAAGGTGAACATTCTGGGCGCAGATACCCGCAACATCGACGGCAAGGCCTTTGGCACCATGCTCCTGGGCCTGCCCGACGACGAGAAGGAGGCCAGCAAGGCCATCCGCTACATCCAGGCACAGTCCGACATCACGCTGGAGGAGGTGACCATCAATGGCTGAATTCTGGGCACAGTATGGGTCCCTTCTCATTGAGGGCACCCGGGACACCCTCATTATGACCGGTGTCTCCACCTTCTTCGCCTACGTCCTGGGCCTGCCCATGGGTGTACTGCTGAACATCACCCAGGCCCACGGCATCTGGCCCAACAAGTGGGTCAACCGTATCCTGGGCTGGATCGTCAACGTGGGCCGTTCCATGCCCTTCATCATCCTGATGATCGCCATCATGCCCTTCACCAAGCTGGTGGTGGGCACCAAGATCGGCGTCCCCGGCGCCATCGTTCCCCTGGTGGTGTCCGCCGCCCCCTTCATCGCCCGCATGGTGGAGACCTCCCTGTCTGAGATCGACGCCGGCGTGGTGGAGGCCGCCCGCTCCATGGGCGCCTCCCGGATGCAGATCGTCCGGAAGGTCTTCCTGCCGGAAGCGCTGCCCTCCCTGATCCTGGGTGCATCCATCTCCATCATCACCATCCTGTCCTACACCGCCATTGCAGGCGCCATCGGTGCCGGCGGTCTGGGCGACCTGGCCATCCGCTACGGCTACCAGCGCAACGTCCCCTCCATGATGTGGACCACCGTGCTGCTGATCCTGGTGCTGGTCCAGGTGATCCAATCCCTGTTCAGTTGGCTGTCCGTGAAAATGGACAAGCGTCTGAGATAAATTTATCCCCGCAACATTTTTATAAGGAGGAAAAACCAAAATGAAAAAGATCCTGACTCTGATCCTGGCTCTGACCATGGCTGTTGGCCTGTGCGCCTGCGGCGGCGGCGAAGAGGCTCCCGCAGAAGACACCGCAGCAGAGACCGTCACCCTGAAGGTGGCAGCTTCCCCCACCCCCCACGCTGAGATCCTGGCACAGGTCGTCGACGTCCTGGCTGAGCAGGGCATCGAGCTGGTGGTCACCGAGTACGGCGACTACGTGGTCCCCAACACCGCTGTTGAGGAAGGCGCAGAGGACGCTAACTTCTTCCAGCACGCTCCTTACCTGGAGTCCTTCAACGAAGAGAACGGCACCCACCTGGTCAGCGTGGCTCCCATCCACTATGAGCCCATGGGCATCTACCCCGGCATGACCGCAACTCTGGAAGAGCTGCCCGACGGCGCTACCATCGCTGTTCCCAACGACGTCACCAACGAGGCCCGCGCTCTGCAGCTGCTGGCTGCTCAGGGCCTGATCGAGATCGATCCCGCTGCTGGCCTGAACGCAACTCCCAACGACATCACCTCCAACCCCAAGAACCTGCAGTTCAAGGAGATGGAAGCTGCTATGCTGCCCCAGATCGTCGGTGAAGTCGACCTGGCCATCATCAACTCCAACTTCGCTCTCCAGGGCGGCCTGAACCCCGCTGAGGATTCCCTGGCTTCCGAGGACGCAGCTTCCGAGGCAGCTCAGACCTTCGCTAACATCATCGTCGTCAAGGAAGGCAACGAGGAGAACGCAGCTGTCCTGGCTCTGATCGAGGCTCTGCAGTCCGACGCAGTCCGTGAGTTCATCGAGACCACTTACGCCGGCTCCGTCGTTGCAATGTTCTAATTTCCATATCGGCACATGAAAAAGAGACGCTTCGGCGTCTCTTTTTTATGCTCCGGACCCTCACAATCAAAGGGCCCCTCCCGGCTTTTCTGTTTGTCCATTTCTCCCATTGACAGATGGGCTGGTGGTGGATACTATTACTTAGTTAGATTTCGAACAATATTCACACACCATCCCATGGGAGGATACCAATGGAAAAGAAACCCCAAACCGCCCCTGTGACGGAAAACAAGATGGGCGTCATGCCCGTGGGCAGGCTCCTGGTGAGCATGTCCGTCCCTATGATGATCTCCATGCTGGTCCAGGCTCTGTACAACATCGTGGACAGCATCTTCGTGGCCCAGATCAGCGAGAACGCCCTGTCGGCCGTCTCCCTGGCCTTCCCCCTCCAGACCCTGATGATCGCCGTGGCCGGCGGCACCGGCGTGGGCGTCAACGCCCTGGTCTCCCGTGCCCTGGGCGCCAAGGACCAGGACACCGCCGACCGGACCGCCAACACCGGCATTCTCCTGGCCGTCTGTTCCTATGTGGTCTTTGCCATCCTGGGCGCTCTGCTGGTGGGCCCCTTCTTCCGGTTCCAGACCGATGTGGCTGAGATCGTCACCTTCGGCATCGACTACGGCCACATCTGCGTGTGCGCCTCCCTGGGTATCTTCGTCCAGATCACCATGGAGCGCCTCCTCCAGTCCACCGGCCGGGCCAAGCTGTCCATGGTCACCCAGCTCTCCGGTGCCATCACCAACCTCATCCTGGACCCCATCCTGATCTTCGGCTGGTTCGGTCTGCCCGCCATGGGTGTGGCCGGTGCCGCCCTGGCCACCGTCATCGGCCAGTGGCTGGCCGCCTCTATCGGCCTTTTCCTGAACTTCAAGCGCAACCCCGAGATCCACATCAGTCTCAAAAAGATGCGCTTCCACGGCCCCACCATCAAGGCCATCTACCACATCGGCATCCCCTCCATCCTCATGCAGTGCGTGGGCTCGGTGATGGTCTTCCTGTTCAACCGCATCCTGCTGTCCTTCACCACCACCGCCACCGCTGTCTTCGGCGCCTACTTCAAGCTCCAGAGCTTCATCTTCATGCCCATCTTCGGCCTGAACAGCGGCATGGTGCCCATCGTGTCCTACAACTTCGGCGCTCGGAAGCCTGACCGCCTGAAGAGGACCATCAAGCTGTCGGTCGTTACGGCCATCGCCATCATGGCTGTGGGTACCGCCGCCTTCGAGTTGATCCCCGCCACCCTGCTGGGCATGTTCAACCCCTCGGAGGAGATGCTGGCCATCGGCGTACCCGCCCTGCGGATCATCGCCACCCACTTCATCCTGGCGGGCTTCTGCATCCCGGTCATCTCCGTGTGCCAGGCCATCGGCAACCCCTTCTACAGCCTCATCTGTTCCGTCTGCCGTCAGATCGTGGTGCTGCTCCCCGCCGCCTTCCTCCTGGCCCAGACCGGCAACCTGAACCTGGTTTGGCTGGCCTTCCCCATTGCAGAGCTCATGTCTCTGCTCATGGCCACCATCTTCCTGCGCAAGACCATGCGCCGGGCCGACCGGATCATGGCCGGAGATCCTTCCATGTAAACAGACGCAAAAAGAGCGCTCCATCCGGAGCGCTCTTTTTATTGGGAATCAGCACACCACTTCCAATGCCCCCGTAAAGGTGTCGATGATGTACCCGCCGACGCGGATGTCGTGGGGGATGAGGGGGTGGTTGCGGATGGTGTCCACCGTGTCCATCACCGACTGCTCCTCGGTGTCAAACCCGGCCAGCCACTGTTCAAAGTCCACGCCGCAGTACTTCATCAGGTCGATGGACTCCTGGGGGACCCCCCGGCTCTTCATGTGCTCCACCATGGCATGGCTGTCCACGTGGCGGACGCCGCAGTCGGTGTGGCCGATGACCATGATCTCCTCCACCCCCAGCTCCACGATGGCAATGAGGAGGGAACGGATCACCGACCCGAAGGGGTTGATGACCATGCCGCCGGCGTTCTTGATGATCTTCACGTCGCCGTTGCGCAGGCCCAGGGCGGCAGGCAGGAGCTCCACCAGCCGGGTGTCCATGCAGGTAAGAATGGCGATCTTCTTGTCGGGATACTTGCTTGTGGTGTATTTTTCATACTGCTTCTCTTCCACAAATTTCTTGTTGTACGCCAGGATCTCGTCGATCACGGGAATCCCTCCCTTTCTTTTCTTGGATATCCTATTATACCGCTTCCAGTTCTCATCTGTAAAGGAAGCAATGTTGCACAATCTCCTTGACAATTGCATAGTATTTTGGTATCATGAACAAACTCTCTTTGCACTGCATATTACAGTACAAACTGAACAGGCCGGGGACCTCCCTGGGGCCGGGTCACACCATGTGGCAGTGGATGCACATCCACGGGACAGTAGTTACGATTACTGGGCCCGGGGTGTGTCTTTTTTTACCCTCCGCCCAGCAACCGCATGTGACACAGAGGCACATTAGAGGAGGAATCTGACATGAACAACAACCAACTCCAGCAGGTGGCCACCCGGGTCTCCCTGGTGAGCATCCTGGGCAACCTGCTCCTGTCCGCCTTCAAGCTCTTCGCCGGCATTTTTGCCCACTCGGGGGCCATGCTCAGCGACGCTGTCCACTCGGCTTCCGATGTCTTCAGCAGCTTCATCGTCATCATTGGCGTGCGGATCTCCGCCCGGAAGCCCGACAAGGAGCATCCCTACGGTCACGAGCGGTTCGAGTGCGTCACCGCCATCCTGCTTTCCGTGGTCCTCTTCCTGGTGGGTCTGGGCATCGGGGAACATGCTCTCCAGGCCATCCTGGGGGGCGACTACCAGAACCTGGCCGTCCCCGGCACCCTGGCCCTGGTGGCTGCGGTGGTATCCATCGTCAGCAAGGAGGCCATGTTCTGGTACACCCGCTACCACGCCAACCGCATCCAGTCCTCCGCCCTCATGGCGGAAGCCTGGCATCACCGCAGCGACTCCCTGTCCTCCATCGGCGCCCTCATCGGCATTGCCGGGGCCCGGATGGGCTACCCGGTCCTGGACCCGGTGGCCAGCGCCGTCATCTGCCTGTTCATCCTGAAGGCCGCCTTTGACATCTTCAAGGACGCCATCGACCGGATGGTGGACCGGTCCTGCGACGAAGAGACCGAGGCCGAGCTCCATCGGTTCGTCCTGTCCCAGGAGGGGGTCCTGGGGGTGGACCTCCTTCAGACCCGGATCTTCGGCAGCGGCATCTATGTGGACCTGGAAATCGTGGTCCAGGGGGACCAGAGCCTCCGTCAGGCCCACGCCATCGCAGAAAGGGTCCACGACGCCATGGAGGAACACTTCCCCAAGATCAAGCACATCATGGTCCACGTGCACCCCAACGAAGCATAACTGCAAGGCAGGCCAGAGGCCTGCCTTGCTTTTTTGCGGTTCCTCTGGTAAAGTGAAAGGTACGAGAATTTTCCTGAGAGAAAGGGTTTTTATCATGGACTATCAGGCATTATATAACAGCAAGCTCACCACCCCGGAAGAAGCCGTCAAGGTGGTCAAATCCGGGGATTGGGTGGACTACACCTGGGGCCCCGTCCATCCCGTGGCTCTGGACAAGGCCCTGGCCGCCCGAAAGGATGAGCTGGAGGATGTGAAAGTCCGGGGCGGCACCACCCTGTGGATGCCCGCCATCTGTGAGGACGAAGACGCCGGGGACCACTTCGCCTGGCACTCCTGGCACTTCTCCGGTGTGGACCGGAAGATCGCCGCCAAGGGCATGGGCTGGTTCATGCCCATGCGCTACTCCGAGCTCCCCCGGTTCTACCGGGAGAACCTGGACCCGGTGGACGTGGTGATGATGCAGGTGCCCCCCATGGATGAGCACGGCAACTTCTCCTTCTCCGTGGCGGCCTCCCACCTGTACGACATGTGCAGCCGGGCCAAGTGCATTATCTTCGAGGTGAACAAAAACCTCCCCGTGGTCCGGGGCCTCACCAAGACCGAGTGGAACATCCAAAACGTGGACTTTGTGGTGGAGGGAGACCATCCCCACATGGCCCAGCTGGCCTCTACCCCGCCCACCGAGGTGGACCGCACCGTGGCCGACCTCATCGTGGAGCAGATCCCCCACGGCGCCTGCCTCCAGCTGGGTATCGGCGGCATGCCCAACACCGTGGGCTCCCTCATCGCCGACTCCGACCTGAAGGACCTGGGTGTCCACACCGAGATGTACGTGGACGCCTTCGTGGACATCGCCCGGGCCGGGAAGATCACCGGCCGCCGGAAGAACCTGGACCCCGGCCGTCAGGTCTTCGCCTTCGCCATCGGCACCGACAAGCTCTATGACTATGTGCACGAGAACCCCCAGTGCATGGCCGCCCCGGTGGACTACACCAACGACGTGCGGGTGATCTCCCAGCTGGACAACTTCATCTCCATCAACAACATCGTGGACCTGGACCTCTTCGGTCAGCTCAACGCCGAGTCCGCCGGCATCAAGCACATCTCCGGCACCGGCGGCCAGCTGGACTTCGTCATGGGTGCCTATGCCTCCAAGGGAGGCAAGTCTTTCATCTGCCTGTCCTCCACGGTAAAGGGGAAGGACGGCTCCCTCCGGTCCCGGATCGTCCCCACCCTGACCCCCGGCTCCATCGCCACCGACCCCCGGACTTGTGTCCAGTACCTGGTGACGGAGTACGGCATGGTGAACCTGAAGGGCATGAACGTCTGGCAGCGGGCGGAGAAGATCATCTCCATCGCCCACCCCCAGTTCCGGGAGGACCTCATCAAAGACGCCGAGAAGATGGGCATCTGGCGAAATTCCAACAGACGATAACGAAAACCCGCAAGACAAATGCCTTGCGGGTTTTTCAGTCTTTCAGGTCGGCGATCTCGCCCATGTCCGGCAGCCAGACGGAGGAGGCATCCACAAAGGCGCTTTTGTCCTTCGCCTGGGCGGCGATGGTAGATGGAATGGTCCCGTCCAGCTGTCCCCGGACGCTCTCTGCCCGAAGAAGGCAGAACGCGGTGATGGTCTCCGCCCCCAGCAGGAAGTCCTCATAGGAGCAGAAGGCCGTGGGGTCCCGCTGCACATAGGGGGAGATCATGCGGCAGGTCTTCCCTGCCATGGCGGAAAAGTACCCGCTCTCAAAATATTCCGTGATCAGTTGATCGAAATATTCGTGATACCGATCGTAATAGGCCCGATTTTTCATGAGATTGTGGTACAGGGGGCGGTTTCTCATCACCTCCCCGCTGGCCGGGGTGTTGATGGGATAGTTCACATACAGGGCTGCATCATTGACAGGGTCTGGCATCCCCAAAGAATAGGTGGCAAAAGCCAGGTTGTAATCCCAGGGCAGAATCTGAAGGATGCCGTCCTCCTCATAGAGATAATAGTTGTGGCCGGTCCGGCCCAGATAGCTGTCCAGGTTCACCACGAAGACCTGGACGGTGAAATACCGCAGGACTTCCTCTACATCCACGGCGGTCTCCAGGTCCTCCCCCGTGGACAGGGTCTTCAGCGCCTGGATCACCCGGGCCTTCTCCTCCTCCGTGGGCCTGAATTTAGCGTTGCGGAAGATGTTGTCGTAGGAGGCCGGGTCGTCATCGAGATACCGAAGGTGAACATCGGCATTCTCATCCTGGAGAGATCGGTAGTCCGGCTTATACAGCTGACCGTAATTGGGCCCGAAGTTCCGCTTGGCAAAGGCCTCTTCCGGCTCCTCCACCGCCAGGAACAGCCCCCAGGGCTGTCCGTTCACGGCAACCCAGGCATAGCTGCACAGAGGGGTGGGGACCCCCATGTGAGCCATCATGTCCAGGGCGATCCAGGTTTTCATATAGCTGTTGTCCTGGAAAGAGGAATCCAGGGAAAACTTATCCAGGCCATAGTAATTGCCCGCCTGGTAGTGGTCAAACTCTACCTTCAGGCTGTAGCGGTCCAGGCCGTATTGCTCAGTCAGCCGCCGGGAGTTGTTCCCCTTGGCCCGCAGGCCCACATGGGAGAAGACCTCTCCGTCGATGACCAGAGTACAAGGGGTGTATTCCTCTTCCGGGGCCCGTTCCAGAAAGGCCTCCCAGTCCTCCACCTGAATATCAATGGTGTGGACCCGGGACGGATCAAAGAGGCGGGTCTCATAGCCTGGGCTGGCGGTGGCGGGCCGGATCCCCAGTTCCTCTCCCCGGAAGAGCAGGAGGGCGATCAGCACCGCCCCGGCCATGATTAGGATGCAGATCAGGTCGATCTCTTTGCGTTTCAGCATCAGCTCATGTAATCGCCGTTGTAGGCCACCATCACGGTGTGGCTGACTCCGGGCAGCCCTGCCAGGGTGTTGATAAAGTCTGTGTCAGCATCCTTCAAACGGACTTCGTAGTTCAGCTCGATGGAACCAGGCTGAACGCTCTTGCTCTTGAGGACCAGCTTCTTCACCTTCCCCAGCAGGAAGGCATAGAGCTCCTGCTCCGCCTGACTGTCTCCGCAGTGGACCACCAGGATGTACGGCTTTTCATGGCCCTTATGCCGGGAAAACACCAGCAGGATCAGACCGATGAACAGGCTGCCCAGCACCGCCAGGGGCAGAAATCCCGCCGCCAGCACGATGCCCTCGGCAATGGCCCAGAAGAGAAAGGCAATGTCCGAGGGGTCCTTGATGGCCGTGCGGAAGCGAACGATGGACAGGGCGCCCACCATGCCCAGAGAGAGGACGATGTTGCTGGTCACCGCCAAAATCAGCAGGGCGGTGATCATGCACAGGGCAATGAGGGTGATCCCGAAGCTGGCGGAGTACATAACTCCCCCATAGCAGGTTTTATAGATCAGGAAGATGAAGAGGCCCACCGCAAAGGACAACCCCAGGGTCAGGACCATATCCAACGGGGAGATGGCAGAGGCCTGTTCCAGAAAGCTGGATTTGAAAATGTCTTGAAATGTCATGGGCATTTTGGTTCTCCTTTTCAGTCGTATCTGCGGCAAACCGCGTATTTGGAATAGGCCGACGCCCGGCGGTCAGGCACCTGGACGGCCATTCTGACGATTTCCGGCAGAAACGCATCGTATTTCACTTCCAGGACCGTGATCCCCTCCCCCATGGGCACATGATATCCATGGGGATCGAGAAAATCCGTCCTGCCCAGGCCGGAGCGCAGGTTCCGGTCCAGGGTGATGCGCACGTTCCCCGGTCCGTAGAGAAAGGCCTCCCGGTCATAGGTCACGATGGTCTTGGGGGCCAGCAGCTGGCCCCGGAGCTTGCTGTAAAACTCCACCAGAAGGGGATGCCCGCCGTCCAGCAGGAAGCCGATCTCCCCCGCCAGGATCTTTTGAACCTCCTCCTCCGTCACCCGGACGCTGCGCTTTCCACACAGGCCGTTCCGCTTGAATTTCTTCTCCAGGCGGATGAAGGAGGTGTCTATGCCGTAATAGCGCAGGCGGAACTTCTCCCGCTCATTCACCCCGTCCAGCTTCTGTCGGAGGGCCTTGTCGTAGGGTGTGTCGAAATAGAGGCTGCTCACACGGTAGGAACCGTGTGAGTCAGCATGCTTATCATGGGGAAACAGGTTTCTCAGCCGGGCGGCCAGCACCAGGTCATCCTGGGCGTTGATGCGGTGCTTCCACTCGTGGCGAAGCTTCACCAGCCGGTCCATCAGGACGCCCCTTCGTACCCGCTGTCGCTGTCATAGTCGCTGTAGCCGCTGTCGGAGCCGCCGTAATTGCTGTAGCCGCCGTCAGCATCCCCATAGTTGCTGTAGCCGCTGTCACCGCCGGTGTTGGCGGGCGGGGTGACGGGAGGGGTATAGCCGGAATCACCATAGACAGAATCTCCGTAGCCGGAGTTCCCGTTGTTGGTGCCGCCGGTGGTCCCATAGTCGCTGTAATCGGTGACCCCGTCGCTGTTGGGGCCATAGTCGGTGTCGTCATAATCGGTGACACCATCGCTGTTGGGGCCGTAATCGGTGTCGTCGTAGTCGGTAAAGCCGTCATTGCCGGGGCCGTAATCGGTGTCCACATAGTCGGTCAGGCCGTAGTCGCTCTCGTTCTCCACGTTCAGGGGAGCCGCCCAGCGGTTGGCATTGACGCAGTCACGAACGTCAGAGACCACCTCATCCAGGAAGGTCTCGTGGGGCATCTGGGACCCGGCCTCGATCTCAATGGTGATCTGACGGCGCTCACCCTCTACCTCTTCCACAAAGTAGCCAGCCTCGCCGATGGCGGTAACCAGGCTGGTCACGGCGGCTCGGGCCTCCTGGCCGATCAGCCCCTCGCAGCTGCTGATGATGGCCAGGGCGTCGTCGTTGCGGGCGCTGACGCCGGTGACCAGGCCATTCTCGTCATACTCCACGGCGATCTCGGGGTTGACCCGCAGCACCAGGACGCCGCCGGAGGACAGGGCCACTTCTTGGGGGACCTCTGCGGTGGTCTGGCTGCAGCCGGTCAGGCAGGCCAGACCCATCATCAGGGCCAGCAGGACACTTAAAACAGATTTCTTTTTCATCGTCATATTCTCCTTTTAATTTTAATGGAATCGCTTTTGTGTTCCTTACATTCATAGAGTACGAGGGCCGATCCGAAAAACCGGGGTCGGAGAAAAGATTTTTTAATCTTTTTCGTAGTCGCTATCGAAGTCATCTTCATCATAGCCGCTGTCCTCCGGCTCCCCATAATCGGTCTGCCCATCTTCCTGGTACCCGCTGTCACCATAGGGCCTGTCGTCCCCTTCCTCCCGATCCTCATAATCGCTGTCCTCTCCTTCTTCCGAAGGACGGGTGACCGGCGGGGCCTGACCGTAGTCCGACATCCCATAGTCGCTCTCTCCCGGCTCCACGGGGATGACCACCTGGGTGGACTGGGCTGTCTGTCCATTGACCAGGATGGTCGCCGACAGCTTTCCGCTCAGATGCTGGCTCAGATGGGCCGACAGGGTCTCACTGTGGGTCACCACCCACTCCTGATCATCTGCGCCCAGAGTCAGGGAGATCTGTCCGCCGTCATAGAGGTACCCCATGTCAATGGCCCGGTCCACCAGCTCATCCATCACCAGGTCCAGGTCCTTCTTCCGGAAGTCATACCCCTGGGTCAGGTCCTGGCCGTCAGAGTTCACACCCTCCAGGCCCACCACCACATCTCTGCGGTTCACGTCGATACGGACCTCCGGGTTGATGCTCATATAGACCGAGGCGAAGGGGGCCTGGGCCACCTGGAAGACCGCCGTGACCATCACCATGAGACAAGCAGCCAGGGCAGTCAGGGAATAGATCCATCGTTTCCCGTTCTTTGCCGGCGGCGGGGCCTCCATTTCGATGATCTCCGTCACCGTCTGCCCCACCCGATACTGCCGGTTGGCCGCCTTCAGAAAACGGCCCTCCTCATCCAGGACCACAGCATAGCTGAGATGGCACTCCATCACCAGATATTTCATCCCGCCATCCCTCCTTTCCTGTTCAGGACCCGTTTCAGATGCCCCCGGATGATCTCATAACCATTGGTCTGGATGAGCAGCATGGCCAGCACATATTTTCTGTGCCGTTCCAGGGTCTTCCGCTCTGCCCCCGATCCGGCCGCCAGTTGGGCCAGGGGGAGCTTTTTGGTCCGCAGAAGTTCCTCCAGCAGCGCCCGGTTTTCGGCAGCATATCGAATGGCCGCACCGCAGGCCTCCAGAGTCCGTTCCTGCTTGGGGGAGTGATCGGCCACGTCGGAAAAGCTGACCCCGAACTCTGCCATGACGGCGGAAAGCTCCTGGATCTCCTGCCAGGTAGCATCCCGCAGCGCGGTCTGCTCAAAATGATCCCGCGGGTCAGCCAATGTATCCAGCATGCTCTGTCCGTCCTCCCCGGACTCCTCATGCAGAGAGAGGTCCCCCTGGTGGCGGGCCTCCTTCCTCTGAAAATCAATGATCCGGCTGCGGATGCGCAGGGCAGCATAGGGAAGAAAGGCCCCTCTGCCCTTGGCGTATCCCTGGATAGCCTCGTGGAAGGCAATCATGGCAATGCTGTATGTATCGTCCTGCTCAGTGCAGACCCGACCAATGCACTTGGATGCCTCCGAACGGATGAAGGGAATATAATCCCGAATCAGGTCATCCGCCTTTCGGTTGTCTCCTTTGGCCTCATAGACTCGCTGAATGATCTGATGCTCTCGTTCCATGGCCTCACTTCCTCTCTCTGTTGACAGAATACGCAGCCTCTGGCCCAAAACCGGGGTCAGAGACTGTTTTTCTCGGTTAGCTTTGCACAACTTTTACATTGTAATATAAAGTGATCCTTCTCTGAAACCAGGTTTCCGTAAAGAACCGGTAAAATTTGTGTAAAACAAAACCCCGCAAGGCATTGCCTTACGGGGTTCTCATTAAAATCAATACCAGCCAAAAAGGGTCTTGCCGGTGTCCATGGCCCGGATGGTCTCCAGGTCCTCAGGGGACAGGGTGAAATCGAAGAGGTCGAGATTCTCCTTCATCCGGGCAGGGGTGACCGTCTTGGGCACCACGGGGATGCCCTGCTGGACCAGGGCCTTCAGGGCGATCTGGGCAGCGGTCTTGCCGTACTTTGCGCCGATCTCGGTCGGGACTGGGTCAGTGACCACTGGCTTCTGGCCGCAGGTGAGAGGGCTCCAGGCC
>JAFSFC010000068.1 GCA_017435425.1 Ruminiclostridium sp.
CGGTGCGGAGGACCTTGCCATGCAGGTGGCTGAGTTCATCCGGGACCCCTACGGCTCCAACATCGTTCCCCCTGAGTACATCAACAAGCTCAAGAAGGAACGGAAGCAGGCCATCCGGGAAGAGAAGGAACGGGAAGAGGCTGAGGCAAAGGAATCCACCGAAAGGAAAGAAGAACAATAAAAAGATGAATCTAACCTCTGTTGGAGATTAGATTCATCTTTTTTTATTCTACGGGGTCCAGTTTGACCGCTGCTTTCTTTAAAATGAATTTGGGGAAGGTTTCCGGATCACCAGTGATGAACCCGGACTTTTTCAGCATATGGGTGGTGTTGTCGCCGCTGAAGAGGAAGAAGTGATTCTCATCCTGGTTTCCGTTTTTCACGCTCAGGTAGGTGAACTCGTTCTTTCCGGAGACCTCGTCCTCTTCTTCGAAGTGGTCCTTGTAAAAGGTGTACGTCATGACCAGACCCTTGTTGGGGTATTTGTTCCAGGAGCGGTTAACCATGCCGGAGGTGGAGGAGCGCCGGAAGAGAACCACACCGATAAGCACCATGACGGCGCAGGCGGCGATGCTGAAAATGTCAATGGCGCCGGAGAGCAGGATGACGACGCTGACCACGATCATCAAAAAGCCAAAGAGGGGGTAGCCGATCTTATAGGCTCGACGGACACCTTTTTCCGGGTGACGCCGATACTCCAGGGTCTTGACCAGGGAGGCAATGTCCTCCTTTTCGTATGTCATTTGAATCTGATATTCCATAGAGTGATTCCTCCGTTTCCTCAGGCCAGAATGCCGTTCAGGAAAGTGATGAGCCCGTCCACCACTTCATCCCGAATGGCCAGCTCGTTGTGGATCTCGTGGCGGTAGCCGGAGTAGGCCCGGACCTGGGTCTTGTTGCCGGAGTTGGCCAGAAGGTTTGCCACGTGGTACAGACCCTCGCCATAGTTGCCGCAGGGGTCCTGGTCACCGGAGATGAGGTAGACGGGGATCTCGGCGGGAACCATGGGGGCCCATTCGGGGCTCTCAATGAAGTGGTAGAGCTGCACGAAATCCCAGGGCAGTTCAATGGTGGTGTCGAAGGTGTTGAACATATCCCCGGCGTGGTCGGCCACCACGTTGGGGTCGTTGGCGATCCAGTCAGCGGGGCTGTTGGGGTTTTCGATGCGGTCGGTCATGCCGCAGAAGACCTTGTCGAACCACTCCCCGGCGGGCTGGTAGGGGTCGGCCTCGTAGGCAGCCCGGAACTCGGGGTTCTCGTAGGCATCCTCGCAGCCCTTCCACTGGGAGCACAGGCCGCAGAGCATCAGGCCCTTGATGTCCTGGCCGTAGTGGGCGGCGTAGCCCCGGGCCAGCATGGAGCCCCAGCTGTGGCCGAACATGAAGTAGGGCAGGCCGGGGTAGTCTGCCACGGCGATGTCGTGGAGCTGCTTTTCATCCTGGATGTAGGTCATATAGCCGCCGGAATGGGGGTCGCCCAGGGTGCCGGCGTCGTAGCCGGTCTTGCCGTGGCCCAGGTGATCGTCGGCGTAGACCACGAAACCGGCCTGCTGGAACTTGCCGATCATGTGCAGATAGCGGCGGGAGTGCTCGCCGTAGCCGTGGACCAGCTGGATGATGCCCCGGGGCTGCCCCAGAGGGGAGTAGGCCCAGGCCTTGATGGTGTCCCGGCCGTTGGCGGAGGGGAAGTTGATCTCTCGAATGGACATGTTGTGACCTCCTTAATGGTTGATTGCGGCGTGCTGTTTTCGCTTGGACAGCAGCCAGGGGGGAAGGTGCATCACCACCAGAACGGCGGAGATGAGAACGGGGTAGCCCAACAGGTGGTTGCCCCAAAGGTTTTCAAATATCAGAAGGGGGTTCCCCTCCTTGGCGAACATGAGGAACATGAAGTTGGTGTCCAGGGCCAGGTTCACCCCATAGATGGGGATGGCCATGGCCAGCAGCAGGAGCAGGCACTTTGGAATGTACTTAGGCTGGGGCTTGATGTCCCCGCCTGCGGTGAGGAGGATGGGGTAGGCCGCCAGGAGAATGTGGACGGTGAAGCTGTGCCAGTGCATGAAGTTTGCCAGGGGCAGGGCCGTCCAGGTGGGAAAGAGCAGAGCAGCTGTGGCCGCCGGAATGCTCACCGTGTAAAGGTAGTTTCCCAGTCCCTGGCTGGGCTTCCAGGCGTGGAGGGCGATGAGAAAGATGTTGATGGAGCACAGGTGGAGGGGGAGGTATTCCGGGATCCACCGGCCTCCTATCAAAAGCATAGTGTGCTTGAAGACTTCGTCTGCCACCAGGAAGCAGGCGATGGTCCTGCGCCACCGCTGGCGACCAACCTCACCGCATCGGCGGTAGAGGAGACTGCCCATCAGGCAGAACAGGAGAAAGATCCCCAGCCAGATCAGGTGAAGGGGGGAGTAGGCAGGGAAGCCAACCCCTTCCGGGATGGTCTCCAGGGTGTCAAAAAAGTATGACATATCGTATATCAGCTTTCTAAGGGATTATTGGGCCAGCAGTTCCATCACGTGGGCCAGAGGGACATCCATCCGCAGGGCGATTTCCTCCGGTGTCAGGCCCTGGGCCAGGAAGCGGCGGCAGACAGCGGCCAGACTTTCCCCCACCTCGATGATGTGGCCGTCAGGATCGTAAAAGCGAACCACCCGCTGTCCCCAACGGTGTTCCTTCAGGGGATGGACGTAGCGAATGTCGAAGCGGGAAAGGGTTTCGAGAAAACGGTCAAACTCCTCTTCCACAAAGTAGAGCTCAGAACTGCGGGAAAAGAAGGTGATTTGGTCTGTGCCGAGGAAATCCTGCCAGGTGTCCAGGGTCTGGAGACTCAAGCCGCCCTCCAGGGTCACGTTGGCCCCAAAGTCCAGGATCACGGACAGGCCCAGCACTTCTTTATAAAAGGCTTTGGAACGGTCCAGATCGGCCACAGCAATGAGGGGATTGGAAAACTTCATGGGGATACCTCCTGTTGGGATGGGGAGTAAACCATCCGTCCGGCGCTCCAGACCGCCCGGATGGCATCGGGCTGCCGGCGGTAGATGCAGCGGCCCAGCCGCTGGATAGGGGGAAGATCTTTGGTGATGGCTGGGCTGTCCGTGGCCACTACCATGGCGTGAAAGTCGTTGCCGGGAGCGAAGCCGGGCTTTTGGCCGAAGAACTGGGCCCCAGCAGAGGTGGCCAGATACCAGGCCTCGGGAATGGTCAAAAAGTCGGTTTCCCAGTTGTCCTGGATGCGGCGGGCCTTGGAGACCCGGATGGCCGAGGCGGTCACGTCGAACATATCCAGGCAGTCACCCCCGGCAATGTCGCTGCCCAGGGCAACCTTCAGCCCCTCCCGGAGCATCACCCGCACTGGGGCAAAGCCGGAGCAGAGGTTCTGGTTGGAGTCGGGGCAATGGACC
>JAFSFC010000069.1 GCA_017435425.1 Ruminiclostridium sp.
CTTCATTGGGCAGCTGGACAGTACCCATGGTTCTCATATTCTTTTTGCCTTCCTTCTGCTTCTCCAGCAGCTTCTTCTTACGGGTGATGTCGCCTCCGTCTCACTTGGCCAGAACGTCATTGCGCATGGCCTTGACGGTCTCACGGGCGATGATCTTGCCGCCGATGGCTGCCTGGACGGGGATCTCGAAGAGCTGACGGGGGATGTTCTCCTTCAGCTTTTCGCAGATCTTGCGGGCGCGGCCATAGGCCTTCTCCCGGTGGGCGATGAAGGACAGGGCGTCCACCTGGTCGCCGTTGAGGAGCATGTCCACCTTCACCAGGTCGGACTCACGGTCCTCCAGGAACTCATAGTCCAGGGAGGCGTAGCCCTTGGTGCGGGCCTTCAGGGCGTCGAAGAAATCGTAGATGATCTCGTTCAGGGGCATGTGGTAGTGGATCTCCACCAGGTTGGCGTCCAGGTACTGCATGTCCTTGAACTCACCTCGGCGCTCCTGGCACATGGGCATGATGTTTCCCACGTAGTCCGGGGGAGAGATGATGGAGGCCTTGACGAAGGGCTCCTTCTGGATGGCAATGTGGGTGGGGGCGGGATAGTTGTGGGGGTTGTCCACCCGGATGACGGTGCCGTCGTTCTTCACCACTTCGTAGATAACGTTGGGCAGGGTGGTGATGAGGTCCAGGTCGAACTCACGCTCCAGGCGCTCCTGGATGATCTCCATGTGGAGCATACCCAGGAAGCCGCAGCGGAAACCAAAGCCCAGGGCGGCGGAGGTTTCCGGCTCGAAGGTCAGGGAGGCGTCGTTCAGCTGGAGCTTTTCCAGGGCGTCACGGAGGTCGGGGTACTTGGAGCCGTCCTCGGTGTAGATGCCGCAGTAGACCATGCTCCGGGCGGGACGGTAGCCGGGCAGGGGCTCGTCGGCGGGGTTGTCCACGATGGTGATGGTGTCGCCCACCTGGGTGTCCTTCACGTTCTTGATAGAGGCGGTCAGGTAGCCGACCTCGCCGGCGGACAGGGTCTTGCAGGGCTCCAGCTTGGTGGGGAGGAGGCGGCCGATCTCCACCAGGCCGTACTCGGCCCCGGAGGCCATCATGCGGACGGTGTCAGTGAGGTTCAGGGTGCCTTCCATGACACGGAAGTAGACGATAACGCCCCGATAGGCGTCGTACTGGCTGTCAAAAATGAGGGCCTTGAAGGGGGCCTTGGGGTCACCCTCGGGGGCGGGGACGTTGTGCACCACGTCCTCCAGGACGGCCTGGATGTTGATGCCCATCTTGGCGGAGATCTCGGGGGCGTCGGCGGCTTCCAGGCCGATGACGTTCTCCACTTCCTTCTTGACCCGAGCGGGGTCGGCAGCGGGCAGGTCGATCTTGTTCACCACGGGGCGGATCTCCAGATCGTGCTCCATGGCCAGGTAGGTGTTGGCCAGGGTCTGGGCTTCCACGCCCTGGGAGGCGTCCACCACCAGAACGGCGCCCTCGCAGGCAGCCAGGGAGCGGGAGACCTCGTAGTTAAAGTCCACGTGGCCGGGGGTGTCGATGAGGTTCAGGGTGTAGTTCTCCCCGTCCAGGGCCTTGTAGTTGATGGTGACGGCACGGGCCTTGATGGTGATGCCGCGCTCCTTTTCCAGGTCCATGTTGTCCAGGAGCTGGTTTTCCATCTCACGGGCGGGGACGGCCTCGCAGACCTCTAAGATACGGTCAGCCAGGGTGGATTTGCCGTGGTCGATATGGGCAATGATCGAAAAATTACGAATCTTGGACTGGTCGGTCATGGGATCGATTCCTCCTTGAAAATATCAGCGGCTGGGGGTCTTCCCCAGGTCTTTGTTCAGTTGGCTGGACAGGCGGCGGAAGAGCAGCCCCAGCTCGGGCTCCTCCCGGCAGGCCTCCACGCAGGCCTGACTCAGGGCATCGGCGGTGCGCATGAGGAGGGCAGAGTCGTGGCGGCTGCGGCCTACGGTGCCCTGGGGGCAGGCCCGGTCGGGGGTGCGGCCCAGCAGGTAGTCGGCGGACACCTGGTAGTAGTCGCAGACCTTGGCCACAAAGGCCAGACCGGGCTCCCGGATGCCGTTTTCATAGTGGGACAGCAGAGCCTGAGAGACCCCCAGATCCTGGGCGGCCTGGCGCTGGCTGATCCCCTTCTCGTGGCGCAGCTGGGAGAGGGCCTGAGAGAACATCACATTCATTTCATCCACTCCTTTGGGATCGGGGACCCCTTTGGGAATCCTTTAACAGTGGGTATATTATAGCGTGCAGAATACACCCTGTAAAGGGCCGGGGAAAGAAAATTTTCATGGGGTTCGCCCCTCTTCTTCCCTAGGGGGCCAAAGGCGGCAAAATGCTCCAAAAGCACCCCCTTGACGGTTGACCCGGGGTGTGGGTATCATCTTCTTGTAACTGGTTTGTAACTATTTTGAGGACACAGAAAGGAGCAGATGCCCATGCATTTTCATAGGAAGCCATATCCCATGGAGGACCTGACCGGACCGGAGGAGTTCTTCTGTCAGCTGGCCGACCTGGAGGCCCAGTACCAGGGCCCGCCTCACCGGCGGCCGGTTGGGAAAAAGGCCCTTCTGGCCGCAGCCCTGGCAGGGCTCACCGGGCTTTCCCTTCTGGGGGCCGTGGCCGCCTCCACCTGTACCGTCTGCTATGCCGTCTCCAATGAAGGGGACCCGCCCCTGGCCTATGTTCAGGGAGAGACCGCCTACACCCAGGCAGTGAGCCAGGTGGAGGAACAGGTGTCGGAGATCCTTCGCACCGAGTATGCCTACCCGGACCAGACCAGGGTGGAGCTGGCCATTGCCCCCAAGGAGAGCGTCCAGTCTGCCGAGGAGCTGACTGCCAGTCTCATGGAGACCGTCCCCCAGGTCCGGGAGGTCTGGGTCCTGACGGTAGACGGGGTGGCTGCAGGGGCCTGTTCCTCCCGGGAAGAGGTGGAGGCCGCCCTGGAGCTGGTCAGGGAGGGCTACTCCAATGAGAACACCACTTCGGTGACCCTTTGCGGGGACATCCGGATCAACCTGGACTACCTCCCGGCGGAGGAGGTCCTCTACGATGCCGAGACCCTGGCAGGGGCGCTGATGGTTCCCACAGAAGAGGAGGAGCGTCCTCTGCTGACGGTGGAGACCGTGGAGGAGATCACCTACACCCAGGCCGTTCCCGTCCCTACCCAGGAGGAAAAAGATCCCGCCCTTCTGCTAAATGAGAGAAAGGTCATTCAGGTGGGAGCCGAGGGCCGGGAGGAGCGGACCGACCGGGTCACCCGCCGGTGCGGGGTGGAGACCGGGCGGGAAACTCTGGCCGCCACGGTTCTTGCCGAGCCCACCCCGCAGGTGGTGGCTGTGGGCACCGCCCAGGGAGTGGATGCCGCCAAAGGACGGTTTGTCTGGCCAACGGCCGGGCAGATCACATCCCCCTTCGGCTACCGGTACATCTTTGGGTCCACCAGCTTCCACCAGGGGCTGGACATCGCCAATGCCGCCGGCACGGAGATCTATGCCGCTGCGGACGGCACGGTGGTCTGGTCCGGGGCCAAGGGGACCTATGGGAACCTGCTGAAGGTAGACCACGGCAACGGCTTCGCCACCTATTACGCCCACTGCTCCCAGCTTCTGGCGGAGGAGGGGGACACCGTAAAGCAGGGAGAGAAGATCGCCCTCATGGGCTCCACCGGCCGGTCCACCGGCCCCCACCTGCACTTTGAGGTCCGCTGGCAGAACGAGCCCATTGATCCGCAGAAATGCCTGCCTTGATTCATCATGTCCCGGACGGCTGCATGGCCGCCCGGCTTCTTTTTTGCCTGCTTTTGGAAGGAAAGAAATCTTTCATACTTCCGATTTTGCAACTTCTTTTCTTTCGTATTGCAGGTTTTTGTCCGGAATGCAGAGGAATCTTTCTTTACTATTATTATACTGTCAAAAAGATTGCCATTTTTGTAGGATTATAGTAAGGTGTGGGCTAATTGATGCCCAGGTTCACGAAAAAACGACAACTTTGTCGGGCGGGTACCTGGATTTCCGGTTTCATCGTCATTACCATCACTATTTTCTAAGGAGGACATTATGCTCCCTGTAAATCCTGAGGCAATTGGCGTTTTTGGCCTGTTTGCTACCGTTATCTGCTTCGGCCTGGAACAGGTCGGTGTCGGCGTCAAGGGCGCTGACCATGAAAAACTCACCCGCACCCTGGGCTACATCGCCATTATCTTCGGCGGTGTCTGCCAGCTGTACACCTCTGTCAGCATGTTCCTGTTCAGCGTGGGCGGCGACCACAGCAAGTATCTGGGCACCGTGTTCGGTTTCTTCGGCCTGTTCTGGATCCTGGTTGGTCTCTTCTTCCTGAAGGGCGGCGACAAGAAGGTCATGGCACACTTCTTCTTCTGCGCTCTGATCCTGGTGGTCCTGTTCACCATCCGCGCCTTTGCGGACGGCCTGATCTGGCCTCTGGGCATTGACTGCGTGGTCATCGACATCCTGCTCATCACTCTGGTCTTCGGCTGGTACACCGAGAATCCCAAGCTGAGCAAGCTGGCCGGCGTCTGCAACCTGGCCATCGGTGCCATTTCTTTCTTCCTGCTGTACCCCCACGTGCTGGGTTAATTCAAACACTTAACTCTACTACGACCAATTGAAACCGGCTCAAGATTCCCGGCCTCGGCAGTCCCTGCCGGGGCTGGGCTATTTTCGGGGTGATATTATCACGGAAACACGTAAAATCTGTGGTATACTGGAGCCAAAGAAACAAGGAGGGAGCCAAATGGCGGAAGGCAACAAGAAAAAGCGGCTGGCCCGGGTGGACCGGGACCTGTGCGCCTCCTGCGGCTGCTGCGTGAAGGTGTGCCCCAGAAAGGCCATTTCGGTGTGCAAAGGGCTGTACGCTCTGGTGGACGAGGCCCTGTGCATCGGCTGCAAAAAATGCGCCAAGGAGTGTCCAGCCAGCATCATAGAGATTCGGGAGGTGGACCGATGAAACAGCAGAAAAAGTGGTATGACTATCTGTGGATCGTCTCGCTGGTCTACCTGACCTTGGGCTTTCTGAATATTCTCTTCGCCTGGCTGGGGCTGATCTTCTTCTGCACCCCTCTGATCATTGCCGTTGTGACGGGGAACAAGGGCTACTGCCACCGGTACTGCGACCGGGGCCAGCTTTTGGCCCTGCTGGGGGGACGGTTTGGCCTCTCCCGGAAGCGGGATATGCCCCGGTGGATGGTGTCCAAACCTTTCCGGTACAGCTTTCTGGTCTTTTTCCTGGCCATGTTCCTGCTGATGCTGTGGAACACCGGCCTGGTCTTTGCCGGAGCCCGGGACCTTCAGGAAGTGGTGACCATCCTGTGGACCTTCCAGGTCCCCTGGCACTGGGCCTATCACGGGACCCTGTTCTCTGAGGGTGTGGCCCAGTTCGCCTTCGGCTTCTACAGCGTCATGCTCACCTCCACCATCCTGGGGTTGGTGACCATGGTCCTGTTTAAGCCCCGGAGCTGGTGTGTCTACTGCCCCATGGGCACCATGACCACCCTCATCTGTAAAGTGAAAGCAAAAGAATGATGTGAATAAAAGGAGGATAACCTATGAACAGCAAGCAGATCAACGTGAATAACTTCCAGGAGGAAGTTCTCAATAGTGAAGTCCCCGTCCTGCTGGACTTCTGGGCCAGCTGGTGCGGTCCCTGCCGGATGGTCTCTCCCATCGTGGATCAGATCGCCGCCGAGCACCCCGAGTGGAAGGTGGGCAAGATCAACGTGGACGAGGAGCAGGCCCTGGCCGCCCAGTTCGGGATCATGAGTATCCCCACCCTGGTGGTGATGAAGGACGGCAAGGAGGCCAACAAGGCCGTGGGCGTCATGCCCAAGGAGGCCATTGAAGACCTGATGAAGTAAAAAATGTTACAAGCCCAGCGGATGATCCGCTGGGCTCATTCTTGTGCGGCGGGCTTCTGTGTGATAGGATAGAAGCAGGAACCTACGAGGTTTGTAAAGGAGTGTGATCGCATGAAAAAGAGTACCATCCTCAAAGGCATCAGCATTGTTTTGGCGGCTGCAGCTGTTTTGGCCATCGTTGGTGCGATCACAGTCACCGGCGGTGGGTTCCTGGATTTGAGTAACCTTGCAAGAGCAGTTTGCATGGGAGCGGCAGTGGTTTGCGGTGTCCTTTCGGTTGCTGTCTGGAAAAGCTCAAAGCCGAAAGGCTGACCCGTTCTGATTTGACAAGGGGCTGAAAAAGCCGCCCTGTGACCGTGGTCACAGGGCGGCTTTTGTGTCGATCAGGTGTTGAGCTCCCGCAGTTTTTCTTCGTCGGTCACAGTGATACTCCCCCGGCTCAGCTTCACCATCCCCTCGTTTTGGAGGTATCGCAGCATCCGGGTAATTACCTCCCGGGCGGTGCCCAGGTGGTCGGCGATGCGGTCGTGGGTGATCTTCAGGACAGGGCTGTCCTCCAGGGCCATCTCCTCCAGAAGGAAGCCCGCCAGACGCTTGTCCATCCGCCGCCAGAGGATCTGCTCCATGAGCCACATGACCTCGGTGAACCGGGCGGAGAGGATCTCGTTGGTGTGGTTGGCCACCGCCAGAGAGTCCTCCGACAGGGCCTGATACAGGTCGGCGGGGATGAGCCAGAATTCCGTGTCCTTTTCCGCCTCCAGCTGGATGTCAAACTGGATGCTCCGCATGGAGCAGGAGGCTGAGAAGAGGCACAGGTCCCAGGGGAAGAGGCGGTAGAGGGTGATCTGCCGGCCCTCGTCCGAGGTGAGATAGGCCCGCAGCTGGCCTTCGGCCACCAGGACCAGACCCAGGCAGTCCGCCTCTCCGTTGTGGAGAAGGGTCCCCTTGGGAGCGGTCCGTTTGCTGACCCCGGCCATCAGCCGATCCTGCTGGTCTTTGGTGAGCTTGGAAAACACGGGAAAGAGTTCAGAAAATTCCATAACAGACCTCCTGGAAAGGAATCGTGCAGTTGGTTTCAGCTCGTTTATACCACCTGGAACAGGTAGAATTTCAGATACTCGGTTTCTGGGACACCCCAGAGGATGGGATGGTCGGGGGACTGGCGGCGGTCCTCGATCTGGCGCAGGCTCACAGCGGCGTCAGCGGCGGCCTCCCGGAGCATCTGGCAGAAGAGGTTGGGGGTCATGAAGTGGGAGCAGGAGCAGGTGGCCAGGTAGCCGCCCCGGGGCAGGAGCTTCATGGCCTTCAGGTTGATCTCCTTGTACCCACGGAAGGCGTTCTTCACGGTGGCGCCGCTCTTGGTGAAGGCGGGGGGATCGAGAATAATGTAGTCGTAGGGGGACTTCTTCTCCTTGGCCATGTCGGTGAGCAGATCAAAGACGTCGGCCTGGATGGCGTCCATGTTGGAAAGACCGTTGAGCTGGGCGTTCCGGCGGGTGAGTTCCACGGCGTCTTTGGAGATGTCCACGGCGGTGACCTGCTCGGCCCCGGCCATGGCGCAGTTCATGGCGAAGGCCCCGGTGTGGGTGAAGCAGTCCAGCACCCGCTTGCCGGGGGCCAGAGCGGCAGCCGCCCGGCGGTTGTACTTCTGGTCCAGGAAGAAGCCGGTCTTCTGGCCGTTGATGTAGTCCACGTCGTACTTGATGTTGTTTTCAGTGATGATCACGTGGCCGTCCAGGTCGGTGGCCAAGCCGGGCAGGTCATAGAAGCCCTTCTCCTGGGGGATGCCCTCCTTGATGCGCAGGGCGGCTTCGTTTCGCTCGTACAGGGCCCGGACCTTGACGCCGTAGCCTGCCAGCAGGTCCACCAGATTGGGATAGAGGATGTGCTTGACCTTCTCCATACCCAGAGAGAGAACCTCGGTGACCAGAATATCCCCGAAGAGGTCCACAGTCAGGCCGGGGAAGAAGTCTGCCTCGCCGAAGATCAGCCGGGAGGTGGAAAAATCGGGGCCCATGACAGTCCGGCGGTACTCCAGAGCGTGCTGGAGACGGCGGCGCCAGAAGGCCTCGTCAAAGCGGTCGTTGGTGTTCCGGGAGATGAGGCGGACCCGGATCTTGGAGTTGTCGTTGATCAGACCGGCCCCCAGCCAGCGGCCCTTCTGGGTGACCACATCCACGATGTCGCCGTTCTCGTAGGGGACGTCGGGGCCGGTGGTCTCTGCCCCGTAGACCCAGGGATGGCCCGCCCGGAGGGAGCGGGCAGCCTTTTCGTTGACGGTTATGATGGGATAGGGGCGTGCCATGGCAGGGCCCTCCTTTACATTGTATAGAATGGGGATAGTGTAGCACATGGCCCCGCCGGACGCAAGAGTCTGGCCTTTTGGAAGGAATCGTGTTACAATATATTATATAAAGAAAACAAACCAGAGAAAAGGAGGGGCTGCCATGGCGAACAAAATCAAACTCATTGCCTTGGACCTGGATGCCACCCTGCTGGACAGCCGGAAGAAGGTTTCTCAACGGAACCTGGAGGCCCTGGAACGGGCCCGGCAGATGGGGATCCTCATGGTGCCGGTGACCGGCCGCCCTGCCCAGGGGCTGCCCCAGGCGGTGCTGGACCTGCCCGGCCTGCGGTATGCGGTGACCTCCAACGGGGCCACCGTCCGGGACCTGGTGGAGGACCGGTATCTATTGGAAAAGCACCTCACCCCCCAAAAAAGCCTGGAGGTCCTGGATGCCTGCCGGGATTTTGTCATGATCCGGGAGGTCTTCCGGGAAGGGGTGGGCTACCTGACCCAGGCAGACTATGATACGCTTATGGCCCGATACGCCGGGACCCCCATGTGGGAGTATGTCCTGGGTACCCGCCAGGTGCTCCCCGGTTCCATCGAGGACTTCCTGCGGCAGGATGACCGGCCGGTGGAGGAGCTCTTCTTCCTCACCAACAGCCCGGCGATCAAGGAGGCCCTGCGGGAGCGGCTGTCCTCCCTGCCGGATATCGCCTTTGCCGACCCCTTCCCCAAGGACCTGGAGGTCATGGCCGGGGGCATCGACAAGGGGGAGGCCTTCCTGTGGCTCCTGGACCACCTGGGCATCCGGCCGGAAGAGACCATCGCCATGGGAGACGGCGGCAGCGACATCCCCCTCCTCCGGGCGGCGGGCATCGGCATCGCCATGGACAACGCTTTGGACTATGTGAAGGCGGCGGCCGATGACGTCACGGCCTCCTGTGATGCCGATGGCGTGGCCCAGGCTTTGGAAAAATATATATTTGATGTAGAATAACAGAGAAAGCCCGGAACCAAGAGGTTCCGGGCTTTCTCATAGAAGAATAGACAGGATGAGAGGGTATGAGATGTATTATCGACCCAGGCTGTGGACCAGCATGGGGATAGCGGCTTCGAAGGAGACGCCGTACCAACGGGCCTCGGGATCCTTGGCGGTCTCTTTCATGCACTCCAGGGTGTAGTCCACGGCGATCTTCAGGGATTCCTCCAGGGTCTTGCCGTTCATGAGGGCGCCCACGCAGGTGGAGGCCCAGACGTCGCCGGTGCCGTGGAACTGGGTGGGGAGCTTCTCGTTGAAGTAGCTGGAGTAGGTGTCGGTGACGGAGTCATAGGCCATGGCGCCGATCTTGCCGGCCTCGAAGGAGACGCCGGTGAGGATGGCAACCTTGCAGCCCAGGCCGGTCAGGTCCTTGAGCATCTTCTTGATGTAAGCTTCGTCGTAGTTGTCACCCACGTACTCCACGCCCAGCATGAAGGAGGCCTCGGTCAGGTTGGGGACGATCACGTCTGCCTTGCCGCAGAGCTTGCCCATCTCCAGGGCGAACTCGGGAGTGAAGCCGGGGTACATGACACCGTGGTCAGCCATGGCGGGGTCGCAGTAGATAAGGGTGTTCTCGCCGCGGAAATCGTCGAAGAACTTGCCCACCAGCTGGATCTGCTCGAAGGAGCCCAGGTAACCGGTGTAGACGGCGTCGAAGGAGATGCCCTCCTTCTTCCAGTGCTCGGCGATGGGGGTGACCTCCTGGGTCAGGTCGTGGAAGGTGAAACCCTTGAACCCGGCGGTGTGGGTGGAAAGAACGGCGGTGGGGATCACGCCGCACTCCACGCCCATGGCGGAGATGATGGGCAGGGCCACGGTCAGGGAACACTTGCCCACGCAGGAAATATCTTGAATAGAAACGATACGCTTCATAAAAATTGCCTCCTTAGTCATATGAACCCGGCAGCGATTCTGCCGATGGATACAAGATACCACATAACTGACCTTGAGACTATAGCCAATCCTGTTTTATTTGATAGGGCCAGATTTTGTCTGGCATGTGGAAGCGTCGCAGGCTTTCGCCCTCCGCAGAGGGCGAAACAAAATCGAATCTGTTTTTTCGCCGGCTTTGCCGGTGAAAAAACTCTTTTCGGTCCGCAGCTGTGCCTGGAAGGTGCGGCAGCAGCTTACATTTCGAAGTCTATAACCAAAAAAGCCTTCCGGATTCCCGGAAGGCTTTTTTGGTGAGTAATAATGGAAGGATTTATATAGGTCGCGGTGTGGGATGAAGGAATAGACCCACAAGCGGACTAATCTTAGTAAATCTTGCAAGTTCTGCTGCAAGGGATTCATGTTGTCTTTCATTCGGCCGGAGGTCGTGCCCCTCAGGACCGTGTGCTATTATGCAACAGAATTTCAAAAAGGACAAGTGGTAAAGGTGACAAAAAACAAGGCTTATCAAGGGTTTCTTTGCATCTGGTGGAAAATGTGTCGATGGGATTTGAAAAAATGACGGGTTCGGCTGTGAAAAAATGACATGGCAAGACAGAGCTCTCTGCATGGCTAAAGTGACAAACTTGCAAATAATCGTTAAGAAACGGCTACAAAATGGTATCAGAGACCCAAAGCCTGCAAAAAAATGACCTGTCCGGGAACGAGGACAGGTCATTTTGGTCATTATGCGGGGCGGACCACCATGCGCTTGATCTCGCCGTCATCACTGAACTCCTGGATGGTGGCGATGGCACGGATGTGGTAGCCGTTGTAGATGGCGTAGTAGTAAGCCTGGGTGTCGCTGACGATCTGGGGATCGGTAATCTCGAACTTGCGGAACAGGAACTGGTTCCGGAAGAACATGTCGATGCCCTCAGGGCCGTAGGCGTGGATCAGGGGGCGGCCCGAATCCTTGGGGCAGTAGTCCACAAAGATGGAAGTCTCAGAGAAAATCTTGCTCAGGGCAACGGAGTCCCGGTTGACCATAGCGTTTACATATTGTCTGATCAAAGTCATGGGTTCTCCTCCTTTAATAAACCTTTTCGGAATTGAGCAGGGCATCGGTGCCGCCGTCCACGAACATCACGTTGCCGTTGACGCCGTGGGCCAGGGGAGAGACCAGGAAGACGATGACGTTGGCGATGTCTTCCGGCTGCATCAGCTCGTCGGTGCCGTAGTTGGTGGGGATGGGCAGGGCGGCCAGAGCGGCCTTGGCGTTGTCGCCCATGGTGGCGGTCATGGGGGTGGAGACGTTGCCGGGGGCCACGGTGTTGATGCGCACGCCGTTGGCAGCCCAGGAAGCGGAGACACGGCGGACCCAGCGGGCCAGAGCATACTTGGTGGTGACGTAGATGCTGTTGCCCACGGAGAGGTTGGAGTCATCGAACTTCTCGATGATCTTCAGGATGCGCTCCTCGTTGATGGGCTTGGTCTGGCTGTAGTTGAGCATGTCCGCGATGTCGGGGCGGGCAGCGCCCTGGGAAATGGTGTTGGAAGAGGTGACCACACAGCTGCCCTTCTTCTTCCGCAGCAGGTCAAAGAGGCCGTGGGCCAGGTTGACCGCGCCGAAGTAGTTCAGGCTGATGATGAGCTTCAGGTTGCCGCAGGCACCGGAGACGCCGGCGTTGCAGCACAGGCCGTCAATGCCGTCGGGGTACATCTCATGGACGGTATTGATCACATGGTCACGGCCCTCTTTGGTGGCCAGGTTGGCGCAGATGTCTGCGTCCTTCAGGTCAACGTTGATGACTTCATGGCCCTGGCTGCGCAGGATCTCAACGGTCTTGCCGCCGATGCCGCCGGAGCCGCCGGTTACGATATAAACTCCCATAGTACAAAACCTCCTTGGATGTGTTTTTCTTTTCTTTGACTCTATTATCCACAAATCCTGCAAGAAAGAAAGTGACAGAATCACCGAAAAAACTTTCGCAAGAAAAATTGTTTTTGTGCGTTGGGGTTTATATACAATATATTGTGGCGAAGCTCGCGGGTGGGTTGGTGGATATGACGGCAACAGGGGTGGTTGAATGAATGACAAAGTGTTGAATCTTGCAAAAAGCGGTGGAATGAGAGGGATAACAGAGGGGGAGAGCGGGAAAACCGGCGAAAAAATGCAGGAAAGGGCGAAAGTTTTCCTTGAATTCTGGGGGAAAGGATGGTAAACTGCAACCGACAATTTAATAATGGGAGATGCAAATTTTGTTGTAACGCCGCAAAATGCGGCGGAAGGAGAAGTACATGAAAAAGCGTATTTTCGCACTTTTCCTGTCGGCCCTGCTCCTGTCTACTGTACTCTGCGCCTGCGGAGACGGCAAGACTGAAGAGGAAGCAAGTGGGTTCGGCAGCGACGGAACGAGCTCTTCCGGAGAGCCCGTCACCGGCGGTGAGCTGGTTGTCGGTATCTCTCAGGACCTGGGAGACAGTCTTGACCCGTATCAGATGGTAGCGGCAGGAACTAAAGAGGTCTTATTCAACGTGTATGAAGGTCTTGTCAAGCCCGATTCCAGCGGCAACTATGTGCCCGCTGTTGCTTCCGACTACACCGTGTCGGAGGATGGCCTGACCTACACCTTTACTCTGCGCGAGAACGTGCTGTTCCACAATGGGGACACTGTGACCGCAGAGGACGTTCTTTATTCCTTTGAAACCTGCGCTGCAACATCCGTCGAGGCGGATCTGGTTGCAGCGCTTTCTGCTGTCCAGAATATCTCTGCTGAGGGCGATCAGGTGGTCATCACCCTGAACGAGCCCAATGCAGCCTTCATCTGCCATGTGGGCATGGTCTACATCGTCCCTGCTGACTACGCAGACCAGGCCACCGCACCTGTGGGCACCGGCCCCTTCCAGTTTGTGTCCCGCTCCGTCCAGGAGAGCCTGGTGGTGGAGAAGTTCGCCGACTACTGGGGCGATGCTGCTTACCTGGACAAGATCACCTTTAAGATCTTTGAGGACCCCAACGCCCTCATGTCCGCTCTGAGCGCAGGCTCCGTTGACATGGCAAACCACCTGACCATCGACCAGGTGGATGCCATCGGCGGCGATTTTGTCTGTCTGGAAGGCACCATGAACCTGGTCCAGGCCCTGTACCTGAACAATGCTGTGGAGCCCTTCAACAATGAGCTGGTCCGTCAGGCCATGAACCATGCTGTGAATGTGGATGAGATCCTGGAGCTGACTGCTGCCGGTTACGGCGCAAAGCTGGGCACCTCCATCTACCCCGCATTCGGCAAGTACTTCGATGAGAGCCTGGTGGGCTACTACGAGTACGACGTGGAGAAGGCAAAGTCCCTGCTGGCTGAGGCCGGTTATCCCGATGGCTTCGCCATGGAGATCACCATCCCCTCCAACTACACCCCCCACATGAACGTGGGTCAGGTCATCGCAGAGCAGCTGGCCCAGGTGGGCATCCAGGCCAAGATCGTCCCCATCGAGTGGGAGACCTGGCTGACCGATGTCTATGCCGGCCGCAACTTTGAGGGTACTGTCATCGGCTTTACCGCCAACACCCTGTACGCCGGTGCCCTGCTCAACCGCTTTATCAGCGACAACGAGAGCAACATGATCGGCTACAACAACCCCGAGTATGACGCTCTCATGGCTCAGGCAGCCGCTTCCACCGACGACGAGGAGCAGACCGCTCTGTACAAGGAAGCAGCCGCCCTGCTGACCACCACCGCAGCCAATGTCTATGTTCAGGACATGGCAGACTTCATGCTGGTCAAGCCCAATGTGGAGGGCTATGTGTTCTATCCCATGTATGTGATGGACCTGGCTACCGTTCACTACGTCCAGTGAGCAAACCCCTGAATGAAACCATTAAGCCCATGATCTGAAAGAGAAAGGAGGGCGGGAAGATGAAATATATCCTGCGTAAACTGACCACTCTCATTATTACATTGTTCATTGTTTCCCTTCTCGCCTTCCTGGCCTTTCAGGTGATCCCGGGCTCCCCGGCCACCAGTATGCTGGGCACCAACGCCACGGCTGAGAAGATCGCCGCCCTGGAACACGAGCTGGGCTTTGACCAGCCCGTGCTGATCCGGTACGGCAACTGGCTGGCAGACTTCGTCCAGGGCGACTGGGGCACCTCCTACAGCTACAGCCTGCCCGTTCAGGACATGGTCATGGAGAAGCTCCCCGCTACGCTGACCCTGGCCCTGCTGGCATTTTTGATCGTGGTGGCGGCCTCCTTCCCGCTGGGTATCTTCCTGGCCAAGCGGGAGGGCGGAAAGCTGGACCGTGCCATGACCGTCATCAATCAGGTCTGCATGTCCATCCCCCCGGTGTTCGTGGGCATCCTGCTGTGCTTTGTTTTCGGCATCACCCTGAAGGTCTTTGTGCCCGGTGGGTTCGTGACCTTCAGCGAGGACCCGGTATCCTTCCTTATTTATATGATCTTCCCGGCCCTGTCCGTGGCCCTGTCCCGTGTGGCCATGACGGTGAAGATGCTTCGCTCCTCCATCCTGGATGAGATGAACAAGGACTATATCCGCACTGCCTTCAGCCGGGGCCGCACCCGTGCCGATGCCCTGAAGAAGCACGCCCTGCGCAATGCCATCATCCCGGTCATTGCCTTCCTGGCAGTCACGGCCGCCGAGCTGGTGGCGGGCACCATCGTGGTGGAGCAGGTCTTTGCCGTTCCCGGCATCGGCCGGCTGCTCCTGGCCTCCATCAGTTCCAGAGACTTCCCTGTGGCTCAGGCCATCGTGGTCCTGCTGGCCGCCTGGGTGGTCATCGTGAATTTCATTGCTGATATTCTCTATCAGTACATGGATCCCCGTATCCGCATACAATAAGCTTCGCAGAATTTCGCCCTCCGCAGAGGGCGAAAGAAAGTCAAATCATGTTTTTGCCGGCTTTGCCGGGGAAAACATTCTTCTTGGCCTGCAAACGTGCGGGCCGCAGGCCCGTGCGCTGCAGCAGGCCGCAAGCCCCCACGTTTGGAATGTGCCAAAAGTCGTGACGGGTTTGTGCTGGCCTGACGAGCACATTCCAAACGTCTTTTATTACGCAGAGGGGAGGGACGAAGGTGAATATCTTTTCCATGAAAAGCCGGAAAGAACGCCCGGAATCCTTGGAGCATAAAGACAGCCCCAACTATTATTGGAATATTGGCATGGCCATTTCCGTTCTGATGATGGCGCTCATCCTGGTGGGGTATGTATGGACCCCCTACAGCACCACCGAAATGTCCGGCCGGGAAAAGTTCCTGTCTCCCTGCCTGACCCATCCCCTGGGTACGGACAATTTCGGCCGTGACCTGCTCTCCAGAATCATGGAGGGCGCAGGCAGCACCTTCCTCATTGCCCTGTGCGTGATCCTCATCGGCGGTATCATCGGCACCATCATCGGCTGCCTCACCGGCTACTTCGGCGGCATGGCCGATGTGGTCCTCATGCGAGTCTGCGACTCCATCACCGCCTTCCCCAGCATCCTGCTGGCCCTGGTCCTCATTGCCGTCATCGGCATGGGCAAGTACCAGATCATCCTGATTTTAGGCATCCTCTTCATCCCCTCCTTCGCCCGTGTGGTGCGAGGGGAGGTGGCCAAGCAGAAGACCCTGAACTACGTCCAGGCGGCCCGCCTCATGGGGGCCAGCCATATGCGTGTGATCTTCCTGCACATCCTGCCCAACACCATCCAGGTGCTGCTGCCCATCCTCACCATCGGCTTTAACAACGCCGTCCTGGCCGAGGCCAGCATGAGCTACCTGGGCGTGGGCGTGCTCCCGCCGGATGCCTCTCTGGGCCGCATGCTGTCCGAGTCCCAGACCTATCTGGCCAGGGCCCCCTGGTATGCCCTCTTCACCGGCCTGGCCATCGTGCTGATGATCCTGGGCCCCAGCCTCCTGATGGAAGGCTACCAGCAGAAGAAGCGCAAGGGCTGAGGGAAAGGAGGACCCTATGTTACACATTCAGGATCTGCGGATCCATTTCCGTGATGCCGCACCGGGCAAGGATGCGGTGAAAGGGATCTCCCTGGACATGGCCGAGGGGGAGATCTTAGGGCTCGTGGGCGAGTCCGGCTCCGGCAAGACGGTCACCGCCATGGCCCTGTCCAGCCTGCTGAGCAATGCCAAGACCGAGATGACCGGCAAGATCATCTTCAACGGCAAGGATATGTTCAGCGCCAGCCGGGAAGAGCTCC
This sequence comes from Ruminiclostridium sp., assembly GCA_017435425.1. GTDB lineage: Bacteria > Bacillota > Clostridia > Oscillospirales > Oscillospiraceae > Evtepia. The sequence continues at coordinate 16,287 of JAFSFC010000069.1, forward strand.
GTGCCATGCGGGGCCGGGACATCTGCGTGGTCTTCCAGGAGCCCATGACCTCCATGGACCCGGTCATGCGGATCGGCCCCCAGATCGAGGAGGCTCTTCTCATCCACACCGACCTGTCCGCCCAGGAGCGGAAGGCCAAAGCCCTCCAGGCCATGGCAGATGCCGAACTGCCTGACCCGGAGCTGGTCTACAACAAGTACCCCCATGAGCTTTCCGGCGGCATGCTCCAGCGGTGCATGATCGCCGCTGCCATCATCTCCGAGCCCAAGCTCCTCATCTGCGACGAGCCCACCACCGCCCTGGACGTGACCATTCAGGAGGGCATCCTGGCCCTGCTGAAGAAGATCAACCGGGAAAAGGGCACGGGCATCCTGTTCATCTCCCACAACCTCCACGTGGTCCGCAAGCTGTGCACTCGGGTGGCGGTCATGTGCCGGGGTGAACTCATCGAGGAAGGACCTGTGGACGAGGTTTTCCTGAACCCCCAGCAGGACTACACCAAGCGGCTCATCGCCGCCATCCCCACCAGACGGAAACGAGGGTGAGACCATGGAGCCTATCCTGGAAATCAAAAACCTGAACAGCTTTTACCGCCAGGGCGGCAGTGCCTTCTCCAAGGGCAAGACCGTCCAGGTGTTAAAGAACGTCAACCTGACCATCGGCCAGGGGGAGGTCCTGGGCCTGGTGGGCGAGTCCGGTTCCGGCAAGTCCACCCTGGCCAAGTCCATCCTGGGCATGACCGAGTACGAGGGAGCCATCATTCACCACTCCCGCCGTCCCCAGATGGTCTTTCAGGACCCCTACTCCTCCCTGAACCCCGCCTTCACCATCCGGCGGATCGTGGAGGAGCCCCTGCGGATCTTTGGCAAGTACTCCCCCCAGGAGCGGAAGCAGCGGGTGGAGGAGATGCTGGACGCCGTGGGCCTGGGCCCTGAGTTCTACGACCGCAAGCCCCACCAGCTCTCCGGCGGTCAGCGCCAGCGTGTGTCCATCGCCGCCGCCATGATCTCCAAGCCCAAGCTGGTGATCCTGGACGAGGCGGTCTCCGCCCTGGACGTGACCATCCAGGACCAGATTTTGGACCTTCTCATGAAGCTCCGCCGGGAGTTTGGCCTGAGCTACCTTTTCATCTCCCACGACCTGAATGTGGTCTACCAGTGCTGCGACCGGGTCATCGTCATGCAGAAGGGCGAGATCGTGGAGGAGAACACCGTGGACGGCATCTTTGACAACCCCGTCCACCCCTACACCAAGCAGCTGCTGAAAGCAGCGGAATAAGGAATGTTCCCGCCCTCCTGGTAAGGAGGGCGGTTCTTTTTTGGAAACCTCTTGCGAGAGAGTGGGGGTTTGTTGTAAAATACAGGTATTCAATCTATCACGGGGTAGTAACCCCGTGTTTTTACTTAGAGGAGAGATCATTCATGAACACCTTGTGGAAACGATTGACTGCTCTGGGTCTGACCCTCTGCGTGTCTCTGTCTGTCCTGGCCCTCCCTGCCCAGGCTGCCCAGACCCCGCCGGCCCTGGCGGAGAGCCATGTCCAGTATATGCAGGGCTTCCCCAACGGGACCTTCCGGCCCAACACCCAGCTGACCCGTGCCCAGGCCGCCCAGCTGGTCTGGCGTCTGCTGGAAGACCCGGAGAGCGGCCAGGGGGACTGCTCCTACGAAGATGTGCCCCAGGACCAGTGGTATGCCCCGGCGGTCACCGCCCTGTGCAGACTGGGCCTCTTTGACGACGGAGCGGCCTTCCGCCCCAACGACATCATCACCCGTGCTGAGTTCGTGGACCTGCTGGTCCGCCTGCAGCCTGAGGCATCCGGCACCGCCGATTTCTCCGATGTGCCCGGTGACCACTGGGCCGCTGCCCAGATCGGTGCCGCTGTGTCCCTGGGCTGGATCAACGGCTATCCCAACGGCACCTTTGGCCCCGAGAAGGGCCTGACCCGTGCCGAGGCCTGCACAGTGGTCAACCGCATGACCGGCCGTGTCGGCGACGAGGCTCTGGCCCGACAGGTCATCGGTCTGGGCCTGTATTCCGATGTGACCCTTGGCCACTGGGCCTGGCAGACCATCGCCGAGGCCTCCGTATCCCACGAGGGCGTGGCGGACGGCAGCCTGGAACAGTGGGGGGCAGTGGATTTGACCGCCCTGACCTTTGCCCCCGGCATCCACACCGTGGACGGGGCCCTGTACTGCGTGGACCGGTTCGGCCAGCTGGTGACCGGCCAGACCGTGGGTGCCTACGTGGCCGACGAGACCGGCGTCCTGACCCAGACGGCAGCCTCCTATCAGATGCCCAACGTCCCCTACTTCAGCCAGATCGACGACCTGTACGCCTGGGTGGGCTGTGAGTCCGTGGCCACCTTCAGCGGTCTGCGGGCCTTGGGCTATGCCCAGGATGTGGAGCTGCGGACCTTCGTCACCGACCAGCCCCGCTCTCCCACCACCGACCCGGAGAAGGGCTTTGTGGGGGACCCCTACGTGCCCGACCGGCAGAAAAAGACCCGCACCACCATCTACCCTGCCAAGCTGGCAGAGTACACCAACAGCTATTGTAACGGCGAGTCCCCTGCTGCCGACTTCCGGGGTGCCACCATCCAGGAACTCCGGCAGGAACTGCTGGCCGGCAACTGCGTGGTGGGCTACATGACCCTGTGGTGGGAGAAGCCCTTCTATCGGTACTTCAACATTGAGGGGACCACCCAGCGGCTGGTGAGCAACAACCACGCCGTTCTGGTCTGCGGCTATGACCCGGAAAAGGGCTATTTCATCTCCGACCCCTACAACTATTACAACCGAGGCCAGGTCCACCAGTATTGGGAGCCTGCCAGCGTGTTCGAACCCATCTGGAACGAGCGTCAGGTGGGCATGATCATGCGCCGCTAAGAAATTGCACAAAAGGCCTGACAACTGTGTTGTCAGGCCTTTTCATCTCCTTGCAGAGATGCTATACTGGAACCAGAAATAAAAAAGGAGGAACTACCATGAAGTATTACATTCTCAATGGCACCTTCCGTCCCGACCGTCCCGAGGGTCCTGCATTTAAAGAGGCTCTGGACGCCCACCACGCCTACCTGAACCCCATGGTGGCCAGCGGCAAGATCCTGGTCTCCGGTCCTAAGCCCGGCGGCGGTGGGATCATGCTCCTGAAGGCAGAGGACATGGCAGAGGTCCAAGCCCTCATCGACAACGACCCCTTCGTGCTCCGTGGGGTCCAGACCTATGAGGTCACCGAGTTCATGGCATTCAACGTCCAGCCCGAAGTGAAGGACTGGTTCGGGAAATAAAATGAAGTTGGGCCAGAGGCCCAATGAAGCGGGCCTGCGGCCCATGAAGTGCGGCTTACGGCCCCATGAAGCTGCCCCTTTGGGGCATCGTGGTGTCCCTGCGGGACCATTGGAATGAAAAAAGCGAGCTGCCATGCAGCTCGCTTTTTTGTTTGCTTATCGTGTCTGGCCGTTGCCGGTGATGACGTACTTGTAGCTGGTCAGCTCCTCCAGGCCCATGGGGCCCCGGGCGTGGAGCTTCTGGGTGGAGATGCCCATTTCGCAGCCCAGGCCGAACTGGCCGCCGTCGGTGAACCGGGTGGAGGCGTTCACGTACACAGCTGCGGAATCCACCAGCCGGGTGAAGAGGGCGGCGGCCTCCTTGTCCTCGGTGATGATGGCCTCGCTGTGGCCGGTGGAGTGGGCGTTGATGTGGGCGATGGCCTCCTGGACGTTCTCCACGACGCCCACGGCCAGGATGTAGTCCAGGAACTCGGTGTCGAAGTCGTCGTAGCTGGCGGGGATGCCGGGCATGATCTCCAGGGCTCTGGGGTCCAGACGGAGCTCCACAGGCTCCACACCGGCTTCAAA
>JAFSFC010000070.1 GCA_017435425.1 Ruminiclostridium sp.
AAAAACAGACAGCCACTTGTAGTGGCTGCCTGTAATTGTGATGCGATGGCAAACCCTCGGACCCCTTAGAGGGGTCAGCATGAGTTGACCCTTCTAGGGTCTGAGCAAACCACTAGTTTACTAGTGGTTATGATTATTTCAGCTCCAACCCCACGGGGCAGTGGTCGCTGCCGAAGATATCCGGGTAGATCTTGGCATCCTCCACCCGCTCCATGAGTCGGCTGGACACGATGAAGTAGTCGATCCGCCACCCTGCGTTCTTGGCCCGAGCCTGGAACCGGTAGCTCCACCAGGAGTAAGCCCCCTCCAGGTCGGGGTACAGGGCCCGGAAGGTGTCAGTGAAGCCAGCCCCCAGCAGCTCGGTCATCTTGGCCCGCTCCTCGTCGGTGAAGCCTGCGTTCTTCCGGTTGGTCTTGGGGTTTTTCAGGTCGATCTCCTTGTGGGCCACGTTCAGGTCGCCGCAGAGGATCACCGGCTTGGTCTCGTCCAGCTTCTGCAGGTAGGCCCGGAAGGCGTCCTCCCAGGTCATCCGGTAGTCCAGCCGCTTCAGGCCGTCCTGGGAGTTAGGGGTGTAGCAGCACACCAGGTAAAAGTCGGGGTACTCGGCGGTGATGACCCGGCCCTCCTGGTCGTGCTCCTCGATGCCCAGGCCGTAGGTCACGGACAGGGGTTCTTCCTTGGTAAAGACCGCCACGCCCGAGTAGCCCTTCTTCTGGGCGCTGTTCCAGAACTGGTGGTAGCCGGGCAGCTCGATGCCGTCGGCCTGGCCGGCATGGTGCTGGAGCTTGGTCTCCTGCAGGCAGAAGATGTCGGCGTCCAGAGCCTGGAAGGACTCCATGAAGTCCTTTTTCAGGCAGGCCCGCAGGCCGTTGACGTTCCAGGAAATGAGTTTCATAGGGGGTGTCCCTCCCTTCATGTAGTGAAAAACGCGCCGGCGGGGTGTCCCGTCGGCGCGTTTGTTTGAGAAATTACTTGCTCTCGTGCTCCAGGATCATGTCGGCCACGGGCTCCAGATAGTTCTTCTCCAGACCTTCCACGTTGCCGCCGTCCATGGCCTCTGCCATAGCGGGGTCCATGGGGATCTGAGCCAGGATCTTCACGCCCAGGTCGCCAGCCACCTGCTCCAGGTTGGACTTGCCGAAGATATAGTGCTTCTCGCCGCAGTTGCCGCACTCGAAGTAGCTGTAGTTCTCCACCACACCCAGGATGGGCTTGCTCATCATGTCAGCCATACGGACGGCCTTGGTGACGATCAGGGAGACCAGGTCCTGGGGAGAGGTGACCACCACGATGCCGTCCACGGGGATGGACTGGTAGACGGTCAGGGGCACGTCTCCGGTTCCGGGAGGCATGTCGATGAACAGGTAGTCCAGGTCGCCCCACAGGACGTCGGACCAGAACTGCTTGACAACGCCGCCCACCAGGCTGCCGCGCCAGACAACGGGGTCGCCGGGGTTCTCCAGCAGCAGGTTCAGGGACATGACCTTAATGCCGGTGACGGTCAGCTCGGGCAGGATGTTCTCGCCGTCGCCCACTGCACGGGTGTTCAGGCCGAAGGCCTTGGGGATGGAGGGACCGGTGATGTCGGCGTCCATGATGCCCACCTTATAGCCCTTCTTGGCCATGGCAACGGCCAGGGAGGAGGTGACGGAGGACTTACCAACGCCGCCCTTACCGGACATGATGGCGTAAACGTGCTTAATGGAAGAGTGCTTGTTCAGGGGTGCGATGAGGTCCTTCTCCTCCACGTGGGAGCAGCTGGAACCGCAAGTGCTGCAGTCATGGGTACATGCTTCAGACATGGGTAATACTTCCTTTCGTAAATAGTATAGTTGTATGATGATAGGCGAATGCCTTAGGATCAACGGGGTCAATCGTAGTCGTAGCTGCCGCCGCCGATGAACTCTCTCAGGAGGGAGTCCGGGTGGACCAGGGCAGGGTCGATGGGGGTGAAGTGGTCAAAGGCCTTGCACAGCTCCAGCAGCTCCGGCCGGCGGATGTTCTCCGGGGGGATGGCCTCCATGAGGGGCTCTGCGTAATGGCGCATGACAGAGACCTCGTAGGCCAGGGAGGAGTCGAACTTGTAGTTGGCCCGGTCCTTGAAGGGGGAGATATAGAGCTTCTCGCCCCGGCGGACGTTGGCCCACATGTCCATGGTCTCCGGCACGCTGGTGCCCCGGAAGTTGTAGTCCCGGACGGACCGGCGGCACAGGCGCATCCAGGTGCGCTTGAAGATCAGGTCCTGGCCGTCCAGCACGTCGGACCGGGCAGAGATATACAGGCAGGCGGCCTGGGGGAAGCGGCCGGCGCAGTCGTCGTTCAGGGCGTGGATGCCCTCGAAGATGGCTACTTCGTTCTTGCCCAGGCGGAGGGGCGTGCCCACATGGACGCTGCGCATCTGGCGGGCAAACTCGAACTTGGGCACCCGGATGGTCTCACCCTTGGACAGCAGGGCAAAGTGATGGCGCAGGAGGTCCATGTCCATGCACTCGGGGGACTCGAAGTCGATCATCCCGTCTGCCGTCCGGGGGGCGGTCTTGGGGTTGAGGGTCTTGAAGTAGTTGTCCATGGAGATGGTGTGGGAGTGGACGCCACGCTTCTCCAGTTCTTCCTTAATTTTCAGGGCGGTGGTGGTCTTGCCGGAGCCCGAGGGGCCGGACAGCAGGACGATGGGGCTGTGCTTCAGGTTGTTCAGGATCACGTCGGCCGCAGCGCTGACCTTGGCAGCGTACTGGGCGTCGGTCTCCTCCAGGAAACCCTTTACGTCCTGGTCGATGCGGCGGTTGATCTCCCTGAGCTGATAGCCCACGGGCTCTTCACAGGTGGGAGGGATATGGTTAGCCATGATACAGCCTCCTTTCAGGCGGGTCAAGGACAGAGGTCACATTTTTACCAGGACCAGGCGGTTTTTTCCTCCACAATGTCCTGGATGGTTTTGATGTATTCCTGGGGGTACTTGGGGTTGGCCATCCGCTGAACGGTGCCGCCCCCTACATTCTTGGTCACGCCGCCTGCCCCCAGGGACAGGACGGTGTGGAGCTCCTCCATCATGCAGATATTATATTCATTCACATAGCCGGGCTTGCACCAGCCCACATTTTCAAAGGAGCCGGACATGAATTTCTGCCGATAGAGGTAGTAGGGCTGGTACCCTGCGGCCTCCAGGGCCTGCCAGGCGTAGGCCAGCATCCGGGCCACATCCTCGCCGGTGGGCAGGACCACTTCCTCCTGGCGGAGGCGGGCCCCCTTCTTCAGGGCCAGGGTGTGGACGGTGATGTTTTCCGGGTCCATGGCGATCACCTGGTCCAGGGTGTCCCGGAAGCCCTCCACCGTGTCGGCAGGGAGACCGGCGATCAGGTCCATGTTGATGGCCCCCACCTGGGTCTCCCGGGCCAGCCGGAAGGCATTCTGGATGTCCCCTGCCCGGTGGCTGCGGCCGATGGCCTCCAGCACCGTGTCGGACATGGTCTGAGGATTCACGGAGATGCGGTTGCCGCCGCCGGCCCGAATGGCCTCCAGCTTTTCCCGGGTGATGGTGTCGGGGCGGCCGGCCTCCACGGTGAACTCGGTGCCGGGCTTTAACTGGAAGGCAGTATTGATCCGCTCCAGCAGGGCCCGGAGCTGGTGGGCATCCAGGGTGGTGGGGGTGCCGCCGCCGATGTAGACCGTGCGGACGGTTTTCCCCGAAGCCAGCAGATTGGCCCCGGCGGCATCGATCTCCCGGAAGAGACCCTCCAGATAGGCGGGGATAAGCTTGTTGGCCGACCCGGAAGAGGAGATGAAGGAGCAGTAGGCGCACCGGGTGGGGCAGAAGGGGATGCCCACATAGAGGGACACCTCGTCCTCTCCCAGGCTCTTTTTCAGGGAGAAGCTTGCCTTGGCGCAGGCCATGGCCAGTTTCCGGCGGTCGGGGGAGACCCGGTACCGGTCCCGCAGCTCGGCCTCGGCCTGGGCGGGGGTAGCCCCTTCCAGCATGGCCTTGGTGGGGAGCTTCACGGGACGGACCCCGGAGAGCATCCCCCAGGGGGGCTCGGTGCCCAGGCAGTCGATGGCCGCCATGTAGAAGGCCCGCTGGAGGGTCCGCCGGGTCAGGCGGGTGACCACCACCGGGTCGTCGCTGTTCAGTTCTTGGGTCTTCACCCGGCACTGGCGGGTGAAGGTCTTGCCCTCCCGGCGGAGCTTGGCGGTGGCGGTGGACCAGATGCCGCCCCGGGAGAAGGAGAGCTCCAGCTCGTTGTCTCCCCCGGGGGCCTCCTCAGGGTAGAGGGGGCGTTCTGCCGGGAAGAGGGTGAGCATGGTCTGCTCCACGGCGTATTTTTCGTCGTGGCCCCGGAAGAAGAGTTTCATCGCAGGGCCTGCCGGACGTAGGGGTTGTGGGCCCGCTCGGTGTCCAGGTCGGTGATCCGGTCATGGCCGGGGCAGACCCGCAGGTTGCCTTCCAGCTCTACCAGGCGCTTCAGGGACAGCAGGATCTGGCTGGTGGAGCCGCCCACGAAGTCGGTGCGGCCGCAGGAACCGGCAAAGAGGGTGTCGCCGGCAAAGAGGACATCTCCCACCAGGTAGCACACGGAGCCGGGGGAATGACCGGGGGTGTGGAGGACCTGGATCTGGATGCCGGCAAAGTCGATGACATCCCCTTCCTTCACGGTCTGGATCTCGGGGACGGGAGCCAGGAGCATATACTGGTCCCCCTTGAACTCCCAGTTGACCTCCTTGGAGTGGACGTAAACGGGGGTGTTGGGCCACTTTTCCAGCAAACCGGGGACGGCCAGGACATGGTCGAAATGACCGTGGGTGATGAGGATCATGGAGAGGGACAGACCGGCCTCACGGATGACCCGGTCGATGTCGTTGGCCTGGTCGCCGGGATCGATGAGGGCGCAGGTCTTGGTTTCGGGGTCTTCCAGCAGATAGCAGTTGGTGCCGATCTGACCCACGGGCATACGTCTGATCTGTAACATAAGAAATCACCTCGTAGAAAAAATGGGGTGTTGGTTTTACATGGTGTCTGTGTCCATCCAGATGGTCACGGGGCCGTCGTTCACCGAGGAAACGGCCATATCTGCGCCGAACTCGCCGTGCTCCACTCGGAAGCCCCGGCTGCGGCAGCAGTCCATAAACTTTTCATACAGGGGGATGGCGATGTCGGGTTTGGCCGCCTTGGTAAAGCCGGGGCGGCGGCTCTTGATGTCGGCGTAGAGGGTGAACTGGGACACCACCAAAAGCTCCCCTCCGGCGGCCTCCAGGTTCAGGTTCATCTTTCCCGCCTCGTCGGAAAAGACCCGCAGACCGCAGACCTTGTCGGCCAGCTTTTCTGCCTGGGCCTCGGTGTCCTCCGGGGCGATGCCCAGCAGGACCAGAAAGCCCTTCCCGATCTGTCCCACGGTCTGGCCGTCGATGACGACGGAGGCCTGGGATACTCTTGTCACCACTGCACGCATGACAGTTCCTCCCTGATTCTTTCGATATGTATTCACATTAGTATAGCACGCATAGCGGGAAATAGTCAACGGTTACTATTTTATATGAGAAACCGGGAACCTTTTTCGGGGCTCCGGCGTCTAAAAGGCAAAAGGAGGGATCAACCGTGAAAAAATACTTGTGTTTGCTGACACTGTGTCTGCTTCTTACCGCCTGCAACCAGCAGGACCTGCCCCTGGAGGAGACGGCAGAGTTCATTGCCCCGCCCGGGGCTGCCACCATGACCTGCCGGGTCATGGAGGAGGAGGACGGCACCCTGCTCCTGGCCCAGGTGGACGGCCGGGCCTGGGACGTTTTCACCACCTCCAGCCGGGAGGTTGAGGTGAAATTTGAGGACCCCGCCCGAACCTCCATCGAAGAGGGGGACCTGGTGGAGATCATCTTCAGCGGGGACATCCTGGAGACCTACCCTGCTCAGCTGGGCGATCTCCAGGAGATCTGGGTGTGGGCCGATGGCTTTGACGACACCGCCATGCTCTATCTGGAGGTCTTCGAGGACATGGTGGAGGAGGACGCCGCTCTGGCCCATGATGCGGACATGATCGGCCTGGACCTGTCGGAAACCGCCCTCTCCCCTGCCGAGCAGTCCGCCGCTGCCCTGCTGCTGGAGTGGGAGACCGGCCTGACCGTTCTGGAGGGGACCATGGAGGAGCTGGCCGACCAGGGGTATATCGACATGGAGAACCTGTACTGGGAGGACGGCTACTTCCTGTCCGCCACGGAGACCGAGCGGACGGACACCGGCCTGACCTTCTCTGCCCAGCTGTGGCGGAGCGGCCTGGGGGCCCTGTTCTATTCCGACTGTAACACGGGCCGGGAGGTCAACGGCCCCTGGGAGGAATACATCATCGGTGCCGTGGCGGTCTCCTGAATGAGGACTTTGGAGGACTTGCACTTTTTCAGCTTTTGGGATATACTGATAGCACTTTAATCTGAGAAAGGATGTTCCCCATGAAGAAACTCACCAGCCTTCTGCTGACCTTGACTCTGGCCCTTTCCCTGTTTACCGTTCCCGCCAGCGCACTGACCTCTGGCGACTGGGAGTACACCATCCAGAACAACGAAGTTTACCTGACCAAGTACATTGGTTCCGGCGGGGACGTGAAGGTCCCCTCTACCCTGAATGGGGTCCCGGTCACCAAGATCAACCTCTTTACCTTTACTGATAATAAGAACGCAGAGACCATCTACGTCCCTTCCTCCGTGAAGGAGATCGAGGAAATGTCCTTCCAGGGCTGCATGGCCCGGGAGATCACCATTGCCGAAGGCTGCACCATCATTGGTGACAAGGCTTTCGCCTACTGTGACCAGCTGGAAAAGATCAACATCCCCTCCACCGCCAAGGAGTTGGGCTATCGAATGCTCGGCGGCTGCGATTCTCTCCGGGAAGTAAACCTGGCAGAGGGGATCACTTACCTTCCGGAACGTATGTGTGATAGCTGTCCCAGCCTGAAGACCATCCGCCTGCCCTCCACCCTGCAGACCATCGGCAAGTATGCCTTTGGCGGAATCACTGCGGACGGCGGCCTGACCCGCATCGACATTCCCGCCTCCGTCACCACCATTGAGGGCTTTGCCTTTATTCTCTGCCGCGATCTGCAGGAAGTGAATTTCCTGGGGAACAAAGTCAAGACCATCGGCGATTGTGCCTTCGAGAAAACTGCCATTGAGCACTGCTATCTGCCCACTTCCGTAACCACCCTGGGCAGCGAGGTCTTTGAAGAATGCGACCGTCTGACCGGTGTCGTTCTGCCTTACGGTATCACCAGGATCGGCAATGCGGTGTTCGACGGCTGCGACAGCCTCACCTGGGTCAGTGCCCCCTCTACCCTCAAAGATGTCTTTGCCAGCAATTTTGGCAAGAACGACAACATGATCGTCTACACCCCTGCCGGCAGCGCTGCTGTGACTGCCTGCCAGAAATGGGAGACCCCCTACCTGACCGACCCCTCTGCAGACTCCGGCATCCAGGTCATCTATGACGGCAAGCGGATCTCCTTCGGGGCCTACGGCCAGAACCCCACCATCATCAACAGCCGCACCATGGTCCCCCTGCGCTCCATCTTTGAGGCCATGGGTGCGGATGTCAGCTGGGACAACGCCACCCGCACCGCCCTGGGTCAGCGGGACGGCACCAGCATCAGCATCGCCATCGGCAGCAACCTGCTCTATGTGAACGGCAGAGCGGTCAGCCTGGACTCCCCTGCCTGCATCATCAACAACCGCACCATGGTCCCTGTCCGGGCTATTGCAGAGGCCTTCCAGGCCGATGTGGATTGGGACAACCCCAGCCGCACCGTCATCATCGCAGAATAACGAAAAACGTAAAAGAGAGGCTGTGCACGTGCACAGCCTCTTTTTTTGCTTATTCTCGTTCAAAGACCACCATGTAGGACCCCAGTACCTGGTTGCAGGGGATGGCGGCGGCGCTTTCCGCATTCAGCTCTCCCCTGGGGTACTGGATCTTCGGCTCGGTGGGGTAGGCCGGGAGGGTCACGCCGGTGCTCTCGCCCCCGGCCTTGCCCTTGGGGAAGTCCCAGCGGAACCGGCAGTCACAGAACTCCTTGTTCACGGTGATGGACTCTGCCGGGCGGAAGGCCTCGCCGGGGAAGAAGCACCCGTCGTTGTCCTTTTCTGCCGGGCATCCACCCTCTGCTCCCACGGGGGTGTAGGTAATGGTCAAAAAGGGGAGCCGGAAGGTGACGGACTTCCCCTCCCGGGTGAAGGTCAGGCCGCTGTCAGCCTCCCAGTGGGCCACGTTGATCCAGCCCCGCTTGCCCTGTCCTTCCACCGGGGTGTTCAGTTCCAGGTAGGGGGTGTCTCCGTTCCAAATTTCTCCGTTGAGGCGCAGGACGGGCCGCAGGGAGGTGAAGCCCTCCGGCAGCAGGGCCCGCAGGCGGTCCTGCTCGGCCTCATAGGCCATGACGAACTGTTCCACTTTCATGGGACTCAGCTCCTTTCCATTGATACCATCACTGTACCACGGGAGGGAGCGAAGGTCAATCTTCCACGAAGTAGTAGTTCACTCCGTTCACCTGGAGGCCGCAGTAGTCATTCAGGTCCAGGACAGCCAGAGCCAGGGGGGAACCGGCGCACCAGTGTCCGGTGACGCTGTGACTGTCTCCCCCAGCGGAGGTGCCATAGTCCTCCCGGAAAGACTCGTAGACCGTCCCATCGGTAAAGATGGGCAGCAGGTCCAGGTAGAGCTCCTCATCTGTGGTGGTGTAGGAGAAGCCGATGGCTGACATCCGCAGGTGGCTGACCGCTGGCAGGCCCTCCCCTTCCGGGTCCAGGGCATATTCCGGGCAGAGGTAGTCCCCCACAGGCAGGGAGAGAGACAGCCCCTCATAGGTCAGGCAGACCTGGTCCATGTCCTCCATGGAGCAGTTTTCCGGCAGAGTCCCGGCGAACACATAGGTCAGGTCGGCATCCTCAAAGTGGGAGATGGCCTGGCTTTTTCCTGTAGTGTAGGTCCCCATGGTGGAGGTGGAGAAGGGGAGTTCTTCTCCTTCTGGTGTTACAACGGTGTAGACCAACTCCGGGCGGACATCCAGCCCCCCTCGGCGCAGATCCCAGGCGGTGGCCTCGTCCAGTCCAATAAAGGACACCACCAGGTAGGCCGTCCGGCTGTCGGCAATGGCCCCCTCCAGGCGAATCTCCAGGGTGTCGTTGGCCACCGAGTCTCCGGCGGCTAAAAAGCCCTCCAGATAGAGACCGCTGGGGTCATCGAAGTAGGCCAGAAGGGGGTCCAGTGCCCCGGTGGCAAAGGCGGTGGCCCCCAGCAGCAGGGTCAGGCAGGCGGCCAGGGCAGCAAGTCTTTTGGGAAACCGCCGGATTTTTTTCGTTCCGGGTTCCTCTGCCCAGGCAAGTAAATCATCATCAACATAGTTCAGAGCGTCCAGCAGAGTGTCTGGTTTCATAGGAAACCCTCCTTTTCCAGATAGGTTTTCAGTTTCTTCCGGGTCCGGTGGAGGGTGGTCTTCACGCTGCTTTCCGTGAGACCAAAGGCTTTTGCCAGATCCCGGATGGGTTCTAAGTGATAGTACCGCCGGAGGAAGAGGCTGGCGGTCTGGGGCGGCTGGGTCCGGAGGAAGGCGCTGATGGCCTGACCCAGCTGAGCCAGCTCAACCTCCCGGCCTACCGGGTCCTCTCCGGTGGAAAATGTATCCCCCAGTTCCTCCAAAGCGAGAGGCACCTCTCCCCCGCCCCGCTTTTGGGCGTTGTTGGCCTTCCATCGGTTCAGGGCGGTCTCCCGGGTGATTTTTCCCAGGAAGAGGGCCAGCCGTGGGGGCCGGTGGGGCGGGATGGCATTCCAGGCCCTGAGCCAGGTGTCGCTGACGCACTCCTCGGCGTCCCGGGGATCCGGGAGGATCCTCCGGGCGATGGCGGCGCAGTAGGCCCCGTATTTGGTTTTCACGGCAGGAATGGCTTCCTCGTTCCGCTGCCAGAACAGGTCCAGAATGGTCTCGTCCTGCATGACCCGTCACCTCCTTGGTTCTCAAAAGGCCTTTCACCCATCTGACCAGAAACTTTTTGTCGTGGTTACAGGATAATGGAAAATTTTTTGGTAGGCAACCTTTCCCGGGGAGAACAGAAGGTCCAGACATGAAGAGGAGTTCCCTGCCATTGACTTTTGGCGTGGAAGGATGGTATTTTATTCTCAGAGAGAAGAGGTGGATGTCATGTTCAGTTACATAAAAGTTACCAACGCCCAGAAGAAGATCCTTCAGGCGACCCTTCAGCTTTTGGAGCGGGATGGCTATCAAAGCCTTACCGTGCGGAAGATCTGTGAAGAGGCAGGCTGTGCTCTGGGAACATTTTATCATAGCTTCAAGAACCGGGATGACATTTTATCCTTTCTGATCCTCAACGAGCATAATCGGTTTCGGGAAGAAAACCGGGAGGAGCTGAGTCAGCTTGACCCGGTGGAGAGGATCACAGAGACGATTTCCGCCACGCTCATGTATTTTACATCCCTTGGAACAGGGGTAATGGAAGAATATTTTACACCCAAGAATAAGGCGATGAACTATTCTGCATTTGGACGGTCCGATCAGCGATACATCATTGTGGATGGGATCAAGGAGGACTTAAAGCTGGCAGCGGAAACTGGCCTGATCAAAGATGCAGAACGAGATGGGGAAGACTTCATAAACAGGTTGGTCCTGGAGATCGAAAATATTTTTTACGGAACCATTTTTAATTGGTCCATCAATGACGGTGGGTTCGATATTGACCGGGTCTTTCGGCGGGAAATGAAAATTTTCTTGCACTACTACAAAGCATAAGCAAAGAGGCTCTGCCAAAAGGCAGTGCCTCTTTTGTGCGTTTTGTGAGGAAAGGTTGACATCTTTGCGAAGAAATGGTATATTCAACACAATAGAACATGTTCTATAATATGTATCAAAGGAGTGAATGAAATGGGCAGACTGGAAGGTAAAGTTGCCATCATCACCGGAAGCACTGCAGGAATCGGAAGAGCTTCGGCCGAACTGATGGCCAAAGAAGGGGCAGCTGTCGTTGTCACCGGTAGAAGAGAGGCTTTGGGACAGGAAGTTGTGGACGGCATCAAAGCCAATGGCGGCGAGGCCTGTTTTATCAAGCTGGATGTCTTTGACGAAAGCAGTATTGAGAATCTGATCGTAAAGACCGAAGAGATGTATGGCAAGATCGATATTCTGGTCAACAATGTGGGCGGAGGAAAGAACGGTATGGTTCACACCCTGACCTCGGAGGATTTTGACCATGTTGTTGCCATCGACCTGAAGAGCTTTTTCCTGGCAACCAAGTTCGTCCTGCCCATCATGCTGAAGAACGGCGGAGGGTCCATCGTGAATGTGTCCTCTGCCGGTATCAATAACATTTCTCTCACCACGTCCCTGTATCAGATGTGCAAAGCAGGTGTCAACCAGTTTTCCGCTTGTGTTGCAAAGGAATATGCCGCAGAAGGGATCCGCTGTAATGTCGTAGCCCCCGGATATACCGACACGGATATTTTCACCAGCCTGGATGAGGAGGGAAAGAAGCGGGTGGCACAGACCCTCAGTATGAAGCGTTTTGCCACGGCAATGGAAGTTGCCAATGCCATTCTTTTCCTGGCCTCTGATGAGTCCTCTTACTGCACGGGCCGGGTTCTGGATGTTTCCGGCGGCATGGGGCTATAACCTCTTCCCTTCGGGGTCGAAGGATCAGATGAGCCGGATTGTCTGTTGTGGTGAAACCAATTCCTTTTAGGAAATTGCAAACGCAGCTTTTTCAGACTCATTGGGAAAACAAGGCAGCAAAAAGACTTCATCCTTTTGGATGAGGTCTTTTTGTTTGCCGGGAAGCCGCCTTGAAAAAACCCTCGAATTGTGCTATACTCTATTCTGTATCACTATCCCCATCACCCAACACGACTCGGAGGAATCGCCTTGAGAACCACCCCTACCATCCCGGCGGAGGACATCGCCCGCCAGCTTTCCATCTGTGATGAAATTCATGCCATCCTGGACCGCCGTCCCGGCCAGAAGAAGGCCTTTGTGGACACCTACGGCTGCCAGCAGAACGAGGCCGATTCCGAACGCCTGCGGGGCTACATGGCCCGTATGGGTTACGAGTTTACCGATACCGAAGAGGGGGCCGACCTGGTCCTGCTGAACACCTGCGCCATCCGGGAGCACGCCGAGCAGCGGGTCTTCGGCAACGTGGGTGCCCTCACCCACACCAAGCGCCGCCACCCGGACCAGCTCATCTGCGTCTGCGGCTGCATGGCCCGGCAGGACCACGTGGCCGACCGGCTGAAGCGGTCCTTCCCCCATGTGGACCTGGTCTTTGGTCCCCAGCTCCTGTGGCAGTTCCCGGAACTGCTGCTGAGAAAGCTGGAAAAGGGCAAGCGGGTCTTTGCCACCGACGACGTGCCCGGCGCTGTGGCCGAGGGCATCCCGGTGGTCCGCCAGAACGACATCAAGGGCTGGGTGTCCATCATGCACGGCTGCAACAACTTCTGCACCTACTGCATCGTCCCCTACGTCCGGGGCCGGGAGCGGAGCCGTGAGCCCGAAGACATTCTGGCCGAAGTCCGGGAGCTGGCCGAGGCCGGCTACAAGGACATCACCCTCCTGGGCCAGAACGTGAACTCCTACGGCAAGGATCTGGGCCGGGGCATCGACTTTGCCTGGCTGCTGGAAAAGGTGAATGAGATCCCCGGGGACTTCCTCATCCGGTTCATGACCAGCCACCCCAAGGACGCCAGCGAGCGGCTCTTTGACGCCATGGCCAAGTGCGAGAAGGTGGCTCCCTGCCTCCATCTCCCCTTCCAGTCCGGCAGCAGCCGGGTCCTCCAGGCCATGAACCGCCGCTACACCAGAGAACACTACCTGGAGCTGGTCCATCAGCTCCGTGCAAGAATTCCCAACGTGGTCCTCACCTCCGACGTCATCGTGGGCTTCCCCGGGGAGACCCAGGAGGAGTTTGAGGAGACCATGAGCCTCATTGAAGAGGTCCGCTACGACGCCCTCTTTACCTTCATCTTCTCTCCCCGAAAGGGCACCCCCGCCGAAAAGCTGGAGGATCCCATGCCCAAGGAGCAGAAGAGCGCCAACTTCCAGAAGCTTCTCCAGCGGCAGAACGAGATCTCCGGGGAGAAGCACCAGGAGTACGTGGGCAAGACCTACCGCTGCCTGGTGGACGGGGTGGGGGCCGACGGCAAGCTCTCCGCCCGGACCGCCGGCGGCCGCCTGATCCACTTAGAGGGCAGCCAGGACCTCATCGGCACCTGGCAGGAGGCCAAGATCACCGGCTCCTCCACCTGGGCATTATTCGGCGAGATCGTAGGCTAAGCCTCGCAGAGTTTCGCCGCCGCAGCGGCGAAAGAAAATCATATCATGTTTTCCGGCGGCGTGTACGTCGGAAAACATACTTCTCGCGGAGGGAGTGTGCGGGCCTTGGCCCGTGCGCAGACCGAAGCGCAACCCCCACACTTTTTGAAGCCCAGCGAAGCGGGTTCAAAAAGTAGAAAGGTTCTTTTATGGCTGAACTCACCCCCATGAAAAGACAATATAACGACTTAAAGGCCCAGCACCCCGACTGCCTCCTCTTCTTCCGCCTGGGAGACTTCTATGAGATGTTCGACGAGGACGCCAAGACCGCCGCCGAGGAGCTGAACCTCACCCTCACCACCCGGGACCGGAACAAGCCCGAGGATCAGCGCACCCCCATGTGCGGTGTCCCCTACCACTCCGCCGAGGGATACATTGCCCGGCTCATCGCCAAGGGCTACAAGGTGGCCATCTGTGAGCAGACCGAGGACCCCGCCCAGGCCAAGGGCCTGGTGGAGCGGGAGGTCATCCGTGTGGTCACCCCCGGCACCCTCATGGAGGAGAACCTGCTGGAAGAGGGCAAGAACAACTTCCTGGCCGCCCTGTGGGCCGGAGAGGAAGGGGCCGGTCTGTGCTTCGGCGACGTGTCCACCGGCGAGGTCTTCCTCACCAGCTTCCCTGTGGAGGGCTGGCAGGAGCACGCCGTCAACGAACTGGCCCGGTTCTCCCCCCGGGAGGCCATCCTGGCCCCCGGCGCCTGGGACCCCGCCGTCCTGGCCTTCCTCACGGGAAAGTCCGGCTGCCGGGTGGAGCAGGCCGACGAGACCCGTTTCGACCTGGAGGCCGCCAAGTCCCTGGCAGGTCATCAGTTCAAGACCGGTCTGGAGGAGCTGCCCGCCGATGCCTCCCCTGCCCTGCGGGCGGTTGGGGGGCTGATGGCCTACCTCTACGAGACCCAGAAGACCGACCTCTCCTACATGAACACCCTCCGGTACTACGCCTCCGGCCGCTTCATGGAGCTGGACCCGGTGGCCCGCCGGAATCTGGAACTGACCGAGACCCTCCGTGGCAAGGAGAAAAAGGGCTCCCTTCTGTGGGTGCTGGACAAGACCCGCACCGCCATGGGCGGCCGTCTCCTGCGGAACTGGCTGGAACGGCCCCTCCTGGACCCCATCGCCATCACCCGCCGTCTGGACGGTGTGGCCTGGCTGGTGGATGCCCCCGTGGAACGGGGAGAGCTCACCCAGCTTCTCCGGGAGATCACCGACCTGGAGCGCCTCATCTCCCGCATCGTCTACGGCTCTGCCGGGGCCCGGGACCTGGTGGCCCTGGCCGCCGGCCTCAGCCGGACCCCTTACCTGCAGAACCTCCTGCCGGAAAAGTCCCCCGCCCTGCTGGCCGGACTCCGGACCCAGCTGACCGGCTTGCCCGACCTGGTGGAGCTCATCTCCCAGGGCATCGTGGACGAGCCCCCCTTCTCTGTGCGGGAGGGCGGCATCATCCGCCCCGGCTACAGCGAAGAGGTGGACCAGCTCCGGGCCATCCTCACCGACACCAAGGGGATCATCGCCCAGCTGGAGGCCGGGGAGAAGGAAAAGACCGGCATCAAGTCCCTGAAAGTGGGCTTCAACAAAGTATTTGGCTACTACATCGAGGTGTCCAAGTCCTACTACGACCAGGTGCCCGAGCACTATATCCGCAAGCAGACCCTGGTAAACTGTGAGCGCTACATCACCCAGGAACTCAAGGACATGGAGCACACCATCCTCTCCGCCCAGGACCGGATCGTGGCCCTGGAATACCAGCTCTTCTGCCAGATCCGGGATCAGGCCGCCGCCCAGGCCCCGGAGGTCCAGGCACTGGCCGCTGCCGTGGCCCAGGTGGATGTCCTTACGTCCTTTGCCAACGTGGCAGCCGAGAACAACTACTGCATGCCCCGGGTGGACCTCTCCGACAAGCTGGAGATCTCCGAAGGCCGCCACCCGGTGGTGGAGAAGATGCGCCCCGACGCCTTCTTCGTTCCCAACGACACCTACATGGACGGCAGGGACAACCTGGCCGCCATCATCACCGGCCCCAATATGGCGGGTAAATCCACCTACATGCGCCAGGTGGCCCTTATGGTCCTCATGGCCCAGATGGGCTCCTTTGTCCCGGCCCGGTCCGCCCGCATCGGCATCGTGGACCGGATCTTCACCCGCATCGGTGCCTCCGACGACCTGGCCGGGGGCCAGTCCACCTTCATGGTGGAGATGACCGAGGTGGCCGAGCTTCTCAAGCACGCCACCGGCCGGAGCCTTCTCATCCTGGATGAGATCGGCCGGGGTACCTCCACCTACGACGGCATGTCCATCGCCCGGGCTGTCCTGGAGTGGTGCGCCGACCCCAAGCGTCTGGGGGCCAAGACCCTCTTCGCCACCCACTACCACGAGCTGACTGTCCTGGAAGGCCAGCTGCCCGGGGTGAAGAACTTCAACATCGCCGCCCGGAAGAAGAAGGACGAGATCATCTTCCTGCGGAAGATCGTCCCCGGCGGGGCCGACCAGAGCTACGGCATCGAGGTGGCCAACCTGGCGGGGGTTCCCTCCAAGGTCATCCGCCGTGCCCGGGAGATTTTGAAGGAGCTGGAGTCCGGGGAGCATGCCGCCCCTGCGTCCCAGCCCAGAGAAGAGGAAGACCAGGTCTCCCTGTCTGCCCTGGGCGAGCAGGAGGTCCTCAGCACCCTCCGTTCTACCCCCCTGGAGACCCTTACCCCCCTCCAGGCCATGAACCTGCTGTACGAATTGAAAGAAAAACTGTAAGATTTGGTCATACTTTGGCCATATCTTTCCGATATGATAGCTTCGCAGAATTTTGAAAGAAAGGAGGTTGCCCCATGGCTTATATTCAAGTGCTTGACCCTCATGTAGCGGATCTCATCGCCGCCGGTGAGGTGGTGGAACGTCCTGCCTCCGTGGTGAAGGAACTGGTGGAAAACGCCATCGACGCCGGGGCCACCTCTGTTACCGTAGAGATCCAGAAGGGGGGCATGTCCCTCATCCGAGTGGCCGACAACGGAAGCGGCATCCCCTGGGAGGACTGCGAGACCGCATTCCTCCGGCATGCCACCTCCAAGCTCCGCACCTCGGAGGATCTGGCCGCCATCGGCACCCTGGGCTTCCGGGGTGAGGCTTTGGCCGCCATCTCCTCCGTGTCCCGGGTGGAGCTCTTCACCCGCACCGCCCGGGAGGACCTGGGCACCTCCCTGTCCATCGAGGGCGGCCTGGTGATGGCCAAGGATCAGGCCGGCTGCCCCCTGGGCACCACCCTGGTGGTTCGGGATCTCTTCTACAACACCCCTGCCCGGCTGAAGTTCATGAAGCGGGACGCCGCCGAGGGTGCCGCCGTCTTTGCCCTGGTCCAGAAGCTGGCCCTCTCCCACCCGGAGGTGGCCCTGAAGTTCATCCGGGACGGCAAGCAGGAGCTGCTCTCCCCCGGTGACGGGAAGCTGAAGTCGGCCATGTACGCCGTCTTCGGCCGGGATATCGCCCTGGGGTTCACCCCCGTCCAGAGTGAGGCCGAGGAGGTCACCGTGACCGGGTTCGTCTCCCTGCCCGCCTGCTGCCGGGGTACCCGCAGCTATCAGCACTTCTTTGTGAACGGCCGCCAGGTGAAATCCCGGCTGCTGATGACCGCCCTGGAAAAGGCCTATGAAAACCAGAAGATGGTGGGAAAGTTCCCCGGCTGTGTTCTCCAGCTGGAGGTCAAGCCCTCTACGGTGGATGTGAACGTCCACCCGGCCAAGACCGAGGTGAAGTTCCTCTACGAGCGGAAGGTCTTCGACGGGGTCTACTACGCCGTTCTCTCCGCCCTGAACGGGGAGGACCGCCACCCCACCATGGACCTGCCCGCACCCAGGAAGGTGCCCACTCCCCCGCCGCCCATGGCTTCCACCCCGGCCCCCAAGGCCCCTGTGAGCACCGGCGGATTTACCCGCATGACTGCCCAGGAGTTCCGGAAGAGCCCCTCTCTCCGGGACAGCGGCGGACCCAAAGCCCCCTCTATTCTGCGCCCGGTGGAGAAGGCGTACACCCCTGCGTACACGCCGCCTCCTGGGAAGAAAGAGGAGTTTTCCCCTGAATTCGCCGAGAAATCCACAGTTTTCCCCAGAAATGTGGAAAAACCAGTGGAAAATGTTGAAAAGTCGTTTGTGCCGGTGGTGGAGAAACCCCGTGCACCCCTGGATACACCCCCTGCTCCCCCGGCACCCGAACCGGAGCAGATCCGGATGCCCGCGCCTCCTGTGGAGCCGGTGAAGGCAGAGCCTGTCCCCGAGCCCATCCCGGAGGAAGCCCCCTGGCGGCTGGCCGGGGAGGTCCTGAACACCTACCTCATCGTGGAGCGGGGGGAGGAGATCCTTCTCATCGACAAGCACGCCGCCCACGAGCGGCTGAACTTTGACCGGATGAAGGAGTCCGGCTACCAGCCCATGGCCCAGACCCTGCTGGCCCCTGTGGTCTTTACCCCCTCTCCCGAGGAAGGGGCCGTCCTGCTGGAGAACCTGGACCTGCTGGAACGGTACGGCTTTGCCTGCTCCGACTTCGGCGGCGGTTCCCTGGCCATCCGGGAGGTCCCGGATTACCTGGAGCCCGGCCAGGCCGAGGAGGCCCTGTGCGAGATCGCTTCCCAGCTCCTGCTGGGAGACCCCACCGACCCGGACAGCGCCCGGGATGCCGTCCTCCACACCATGGCCTGCAAGGCCGCGGTGAAGGGGGGCCAGAAGAACAGCCGGGAGGAGCTTCTGGTGGTGGCCCGTGCGGTGGTCACCGGCCAGGTGAAATACTGCCCCCACGGCCGCCCGGTGGCCATTACCCTGACCCGCGCCCAGCTGGAACGGCAGTTTAAGCGGGCATAAAGGAGAGAAAACATGCCCCCCAAGATCGTTGTCATCTGTGGCCCTACCGCCACGGGAAAAACCAAATTAGGTGTCGCCCTGGCCAAGGCCCTGGACGGCGAGGTGGTCTCTGCCGACTCCATGCAGATCTACCGGGACATGGCCATCGGCACCGCCCGGCCCTCCCTGGAGGAGATGGACGGGGTGCCCCACCACATGATGGCCATTGCCGACCCGGGCGAGAACTACAGCGTGGCCCGGTATGTGGAGGATGCCGCCCGCTGCGTGGACGACATCCTGGCCCGGGGCAAGGTCCCCATCCTGGTGGGCGGCACCGGCCAGTACATTGACTCCCTCTGTGCCGGCCGCACCTTCTCTGCCTTCCGGCCCGAGAGCGGCCAGCGGGAGCGGCTCCAGAAGATCGCCGCCGAAGGAGGCCTGCCCGGCCTGTGGGAGGACCTGCAGCGGATCGATCCCGAGGCCGCCCAAAAGCTCCACCCCAACGATGAGCGGCGGATCATCCGTGCCCTGGAGATCTGGTACGAGACCGGAAAGACCATCACCCAGCACAACCGGGAGACCCAGGCCATCCCGCCCCGCTACGAAGCCTGCACCATCACCCTCACCTATGAAGACCGGGCCGACCTCTACGCCCGGATCGACCGGCGGGTGGACGTGATGATGGAAATGGGTCTGGTGGAGGAAGTGAAGGCCCTGCTGGCTGCCGGGGTCCCCGCCGACTGCACTGCCATGCAGGCCATCGGCTACAAGGAGATGACCGATGCTGTGGCCAATGGGGGCGATCTCCAGGCGGCTGCCGAGGAAGTGAAGCTCCGCTCCCGCCAGTATGCCAAGCGCCAGCTCACCTGGTTCCGCCGGAACAAGGAAGCGCATTGGATATATTTACCAAAAGAGCCAGATTTTACATCCGTCCTCCGGGATTCGACAGAATTTCTCCGGGAGAAGGGATTAGGATAGACGCATCCCATAGAAAAAGGAGTGCGTCATGATGCAGACAGCAACCGCAGTACAAACCAGAAAACGCAACTTACAGGACTTACTACTCTCCAAGCTCCGCCGCAGCCGGATGGGGGCCACGGTCTTTTTGGTCAACGGCTTCCAGATCCGGGGGGAGATCCGTGGCTTTGACGCCTTCGTGGTGGTCATCTACAGCGACGGCAAACAGCAGATGGTGTACAAGCATGCCATTTCCACCATCGTGCCCGAGCGGCCTTTGAGCTGGGAGGAGGAGAACTCCGACTGACAGGAAGGCATAGGTATGAAGTTTAAGGGATCCATATTTACCAAAATTGTGATACCGGTGGTCATCGTGGCCATCGTGGTCTACCTGATCATTTCTGCCTGGGTGGGCCTGCGCAACTCCTACCCCACCACGGTGACCTACACCGACGTGATGGAGGAGAGCGTGGCCGCCGAGGGCTGGGTGGTCCGGTCCGAGCAGCCCATCCCCGGCGGCGGTGACGGCCTCATCCAGCTCAGCCGCAACCAGGGCGAGCACGTGGCCAAGGGGGCGTCCATCGCCGTGGTCTACCAGGACGAGGAGTATGTGGACAACCAGGAGGAATACCTGCGGACCAAATACGACCTGACCGCCCTCCAGTACGCCACCTGGACGGGCTCCCCCTCGGGCGCTGCCCTGGAGGACCTGATGCTGGATGCCATGGTGGGCCTGCGGACCTCGGCCTCCACCGGCAACTACTCCAACCTCCAGGAGGAGACCGAGACCTATCGGAAGCTCATCCTCCGCCGGGAGTATCTGGTGTCCAACGCTGCCGCAGCGGAGATGAACGCCTCGGCCGGTGAGCTCCACAACAAATATGTATCCCTTCAGAACTACCAGGACGGCGCCACCACCATCAAGGCGGCCGAAGCGGGGATGTTTTCCTCTCATCTGGACGGATATGAGACCCTTCTGAACCCGGACTCTCTGGTGGGCATCTCCCCCGAGGGCCTGGCGGAATTTTCTGAGCTGGTCCCTCTGGACAACAGCAATACCCTGGGCAAGCTGGTCACCAACCCTGTGTGGTACTATGCCGTCACCGTCCCCGGTGAGGCGGCAGACCAGATGGATCCGGGAGATACCGTAGGCGTTTACTTCAACGCCCTCTCCAAGACCCTGGAGATGGAGGTGGAGACTGTCAGCGAGACCCACAAAGGTCAGGCGGTGGTCACCCTTCGCTCCAGCCGTGACGAGCATGAGGCCGGCGAACTCCGCCAGGAGAGCTGCCGCCTGATCTTCCAGAGCGACGAGGGCCTGCTCATCCCCAAGGAGGCCCTCCGGGTCTATAAAGATGAGATCGGCGTCTTTGTGGTCAACGGATACAACGCCTGGTTCCGGCCGGTGGAGATCGTGGCAGAGAACGATGTCTGCTACCTGGTCAAGCCCGACCCGACCGATGAGACCGATGAAAGGATCCTTCGGACCGGTGACGAGGTCGTCCTCGCCGCCGCCGAACTAGATGATGGAAAGGTGGTAAAATAACTATGCCTGAAACCAAGAGCTATGAAGTCATCGCCGAGAACGTGGCGGCGGTGAAGGAGAACATGCGCCAGGCCGCCCTGGCTGCAGGAAGAGACCCCGAGGAGATCACCCTGGTGGCCGCCACCAAGGTCCAGACCTCCGAGACCATCCGCAACGCCATCAAGGCGGGCATCACCGTCTGCGGCGAGAACCGTGTCCAGGAGCTGGTGGCCCACCTGGAGGACAACGCCTATGAGGGGGCCAAGGTCCACTTCATCGGCCACCTCCAGACCAACAAGGTCAAGTTTGTGGTGGGCAAGGTGGACATGATCGAGTCCATCGACTCCATCCGCCTGATGGATGCCGTGGAAAAGCAGGCCGCCAAGGTGGATGTTGTCCAGGACATTCTGCTGGAAGTGAACATCGGCGACGAGGAGAGCAAGGGGGGCGCAGGCATCGATGAGATCATGGTCCTGGCCAACCACGCCATGGAGTGCCCCCACCTGAGACTGCGGGGCATCATGTGCATTCCCCCTGCTGCCTCCACCGATGAAGAAAATCGTGGGTTTTTCAAAGAAACTTATCAGCTTTTTGTTGACATGAAGGAGAAATTAGGGGATAATAACCCTAATATAGACTGCATTTCCATGGGTATGAGCGGGGACTATCCTCTCGCCATCGAGGGGGGTTCTACCATGGTGCGTGTGGGCACGGCTCTGTTCGGCGCCCGTCCGCCCTGGAAGCCTCAGGGTTGAGGCTTTTCCGCCATGCCGTTTTTTCACTAATTTTAGGGGGTTACCGAAACCATGGGATTCTTAGATGAACTCAAGCGCCTCACCCATCCTTACGAGGATGAGATGGAAGACGATTACGACGAAGAGGAAGAACTGTACGACGACGAGGACGACGCAGCCGATATGGCTCCCCCTCCTCCTCCCCGTGAGGAGCCCGTCCGCCGCCGTGAGTATCAGGAGCCTCCCCGCCAGCAGGCCCCCCAGGGCAACCCCGGCGGCAAGGTCGTGAACATCCACGCAACCACCCAGATCCAGGTGGTCCTGGTCAAGCCCAAGCGCTATGACAATGCCGCCGAGATCGCCAACCACCTGCGCGACAAGCGCACCGTGGTGCTGAACCTGGAAGAGACCGATGAGAACGTGGCACGCCGCCTGCTGGACTTCCTGTCCGGTGTGGCCTATGCCCAGGAGGGCGAGATCAAGAAGGTCGCCAAGCAGACCTTCCTGGTGACTCCCTACAACGTCCGCTTCGAAGGCGACCTGCTGGACGAGCTGGAGAACGGCAAGATCTTCTTCTAAGGCTTTTACAGAGAAACCAATGGGCGGAGGAGCCGCCCCCACCATACACCAAATGGGATAGGAGTGATAGAGTATGATGACACCTCAGGAAGCGGAAGCTCATGTGTTCCCGAAAGCATCCTTCGGCGGATATAATATGCTCCAGGTGGATACCTTCCTGGACAGCCTCATTGAGGATTACCGCACTTTGTATCAGGAGAATCTCTCCCTGAAGAACAAGATGAAGGTCCTGGTGGACAAGGTCGAGGAGTACCGCGCCACCGAGGACGCCATGCGCCGTGCCCTGCACTCCGCCCAGAAGATGGCAGAGGAAATGGTCAAGGAAGGCGAGGCCAAGAAGCAGGCCGCCATTGAGGAGGCCGTGGAAGAGGTCAAGCGCCAGAGCGAGCAGACCCGTGCCGCCATGGCCCAGGAGGAAGCTGTGGTCCAGGCTCAGCTGGATGGGGTGAAGACCGCCCTGGCCAACGAGCAGACCCGTCTGGACGCCGCCAAGGCATCCACCGCTGCCTACATCGCCCGGCTCAAGGAGCTGTACACCAACGAACTGAAGTACATCGGCAGCCTGTCCGAGCTCACCGCAGACCAGGCCGCCCAGCCCGAGGCTCCCGCTGAGGAAGCCCCCGTTTCCACCGTGGCCGAAGAGCAGCAGGTGGAAGTGGCCCAGGAGGAGACTGCCGAGGTCCCTGTCCTGGAGACCGTGGGTGAGACCCGTGTCTTTGACCAGGTCCCCTTCACCCAGGAAAACGAGTAAAAAATCACCGCAGCAACGTGCTGAAAAGCGGAACCTGGCCGGCTCACCGGGCAGGTTCCCTTGCTGTTTTACAGAGAGGAATGAAAGACAATGGCTCAGGATTTTAATGCAACCATCAACCTGCCGAAGACCGACTTCCCCATGCGTGCGGGCCTTCCCAAGCGTGAGCCCGGCATGCTGGAGAACTGGAAGAAGATCGACGTCTACGGCGAACTGCTGAAGAAGAACCAGGGTAAGCCCCGCTTCAACCTCCACGACGGCCCTCCCTTCTCCAACGGCTATATTCACATGGGCCACGCTCTGAACAAGGCCCTGAAGGACTTTATCGTCCGTTCCCACGCCATGATGGGTTACTACACCCCCTATGTCCCCGGCTGGGATAACCACGGCCTGCCCATCGAGCGTGCCATCGAGAACTCCAAGAAGAAGGTCAACAAGAACATGACCGTGCCCGAGTTCCGCCAGGCCTGCGAGGACTTTGCAGAGGACTTCATCCAGAAGCAGATGGAAGGCTTCAAGCGCCTGGGTGTCGTGGGCGACTGGGAGAACCCCTACCGCACCATGGACAAGCACTTCGAGGCCCAGGAAGTGAAGGTCTTCGGCTCCATGTTCGACAAGGGCTTCATCTACAAGGGCCTCAAGCCCGTCACCTGGTGCCCCTTCTGCGCCACCGCAGTGGCAGAGGCCGACATCGAGTACAAGGACGACCCCTGCGCATCCGTCTACGTGAAGTTCCCCGTGAAGGACGACCTGGGCAAGCTGGAAGGGGTTGACCTGGCCAAGACCTTCTTCGTCATCTGGACCACCACCATCTGGACCCTGCCCGGCAACATGGCTATCTGCCTGCATCCCCGTGACAGCTACGCTCTGGTGAAGGCTGAAAACGGCGAGACCTACATCATGGCTGAGGCTCTGGCCGAGAAGACCATGAAGATGGGCGGCTTTGAGAACTACGAAGTGGTGGCCACCTATCCCGGCGCCTTCTTCGAGAATATGCTGGCCCAGCATCCCTTCCTGGACAAGACCTCCCGTCTGGTCCACGCTGAGTACGTCACCATGGACTCCGGTACCGGCTGCGTCCACACCGCTCCCGGCTTCGGTGCAGACGACTATCAGACCTGCATGCGCTACGGCATGGAGCTGGTGGTTCCCGTGGACGACTACGGCCGTCACACCGACTACGCAGGCAAGTATGCCGGCCTGAAGACCGAGGAATCCAACCCCATCATCAAGGCTGACATGGAAGCAAGCGGCATGCTCTTCGCCTCCGAGGACATCGTCCACTCCTACCCCCACCACGACCGCTGCAAGAAGCCCGTCATCTTCCGTGCGACTCC
>JAFSFC010000071.1 GCA_017435425.1 Ruminiclostridium sp.
GAGCCCGGCGTGGGCAAGACCGCCATCGCCGAGGGTCTGGCCATGAAGATCTTTACCGGCGACGTGCCTTACAAGCTCAAGGACAAGGAGGTCTACCTGCTGGACCTGACCTCCCTGGTGGCCGGCACCCAGTTCCGGGGCCAGTTTGAGAGCCGCATGAAGGGCCTCATTGAGGAGATAAAAAAGCTGGGCAACATCATCCTGGTCATCGACGAGGTCCACAACCTGGTGGGCGCAGGGGATGCCGAGGGCTCCATGAACGCCGCCAACATCCTCAAGCCCGCCCTCTCCCGTGGTGAGATCCAGGTCATCGGCGCCACCACCCTCACCGAGTACCGGAAGCACATTGAGAAGGACTCCGCCCTGGAGCGCCGCTTCCAGCCGGTCATCGTCAACGAGCCCTCCATCGAGGATGCCGTGGAGATCATCAAGGGCATCGCCCCCTACTACGAGCAGTACCACCAGGTGAAGATCACCCCCGACATTGCCCGCCTGGCAGTCATCATGTCGGAGCGGTACATCACCGACCGTTTCCTGCCGGACAAGGCCATCGACCTCATCGACGAGGCCTGCTCCGACGCAAACTTGAAGAACAAGGCCCTGGCCCGTTCTGCCGAGATCGAAAAAGCCCTGGCAGACATCGAAGTGGAGCGGGAGGTCCTGGCCGGCGACACCAGCGACCGGGTCTTTGAGCGGCTGGCTGAGCTGCGCAGCAAGGAGCTCCAGCTGCTGGAGGAAAAGCGCGCCCTGGGAGACCAGGCCCATCCCGTGCTGACCCTGGAGAGCTTGGCCCGGGTGGTGGAGCTGTGGACCAAGATCCCCGCCAGCACCATCCAGGAGCAGGAGTACGAGCGCCTGGCCAAGCTGGAGGACCGCCTGAAGGAGTCCATCGTGGGCCAGGACGAGGCCATCGCCTCGGTGGCCGCCGCCATCCGCCGGAATCGGGTGGGGGTCTCCTCCAAGCGCAAGCCCGTGTCCTTCATCTTCGTGGGCTCCACCGGCGTGGGCAAGACCGAGCTGGTCAAGCGCCTGGCCGACGACCTCTTCCACTCCCCCGAGTCCCTCATCCGCCTGGATATGTCCGAGTTCATGGAGAAGCACAGCGTCTCCCGGATCATCGGCTCCCCTCCCGGCTATGTGGGCTATGACGAGGCCGGTCAGCTCACCGAGAAGATCCGCCGGAAGCCCTACTCCGTGGTCCTCTTTGACGAGATCGAAAAGGCCCACCCCGATGTGCTGAACATCCTCCTGCAGATCCTGGACGACGGCCACATCACCGACGCCCAGGGCCGTGTGGTAAACTTTGAGAACACCGTCATCGTCATGACCTCCAACGCAGGCAGCGACTCCTCCTCCGGCCCTCTGGGCTTCGGCAAGACCGCCAACGAGCTGAACAAGGACAAGGCCATGAAGGCCCTCCAGCAGTTCCTGCGGCCCGAATTCATCAACCGTGTGGACGAGGTCATCTCTTTCAATCAGCTCAGCGAGGAGAACTTCCGCTCCATTGCCCTCATTATGCTCAAGGAGCTGAAGGATGTCCTGGCAGAAAAGAGCCTGACCTTCGTCTGGGATGATGCCGTCCTGGACGTCCTGGTGAAGGACTCCTACTCCGTGGCTTACGGCGCCCGAAACCTGCGCCGGTATATCCAGAAGAACCTGGAAGACCCCATCGCCACCAAGATCATCGAGAGCTACCTGAACCCCATCTCCGCCCTGAAGGCCGTGGCCCAGGATGGAAAGATCCAGGTGCTGGCTCTGTAACACAACATAAAAAACCGTCTGCGATTCTCTCGCAGACGGTTTTTTTTATGGTCTTACTACATAGCCGTTGACGGTGACGAAGGCCACCTCGTTGCCCAGGTCGTCGTTGACCTTCACCTCGTAGAAGCAGATGCGCTTGCCGTCCTTCACCTGCCGGGCCTCGGCAATGAGCCGCTTGCCCTGGGCGGTCTTGAGAAAGGTCACCTGGGAGGCCTGGGTCACCACGTCCCGGCCCTGGTTGGCCGCCACGGCGAAGGCGAAGTCCGCCAGGGTAAAGATAGCCCCACCCATGGGGATCCCCAGGGCGTTGCAGTGGCGGGGCTCAATGGTCATGGACACCTTGGCATAGCCGTAGTGGGCCTCGTCAATGACGGCAGCCAGGCCGTCGGACACGAAGAGATCGTGGATGAATTTATCTTTCAGTTGGTTCAGGTCTGCCGACATGGCTGATTCCCTCCTGTTGCATTTGTACTGGGACTACTGTACGCCAATTTTCCCACCTTGTCAATGAAATTTCCTGTTGACAAATTTTGCGGTCCATGTTATGTTGGTTATGCAGTTAGTTAGTCTAGTAACTAACCAACAACCCAAAGGAGGTGACCCCATGCCGTTTCAGGGGGAAAAGCCCATCTTCCTCCAACTGGCCGAACAGCTGGAGGAGGCCATCCTCTCCGGTGCCTACCCGGAGGGCAGCCAGGTCCCGTCCATCACGGAATATGCGGCGACCTATAAAATCAACCCCGCCACCGCCAACAAGGGCATCAACCTCCTTGTGAGCGCCGGGCTCCTGTACAAGAAACGGGGCATCGGCATGTTTGTGGCCGAGGGGGCCCGGGCCAAGCTGCGGCAGCAGCGGTCCGAGGCATTCTATCAAGACTATGTGAAAAAGCTGGTGCGGGAGGCCCAGAACCTGGGCCTGGACCTGGACCAGCTGACAGAACTCATCCAAAGGGGGTACTACGATGTCCATTGAATTACAGTCCATCAGCAAGCGATTCGGCTCCACCCAGGCCTTGGATCAGGTTTCCCTGACCCTGGAGGAGGGCCACATCTACGGCCTCCTGGGGAACAACGGTGCCGGCAAGACCACCCTTCTCTCCATCCTTACCGACCGGCTCCGCCCGGATTTCGGCCAGGTCCTGGTGGATGGACAGCCAGTAAAAAACAACGACGAAGCCCTGGGCAAGCTCTTCCTGGTAGGAGAACAGAACTTCTTCCCGGAAGACATGAAGGTAAAGCGGGCCTTTGAGACCGCCGCCTCCTTCTACCCCGACTTTGACCTGGAACAGGCCCACAAGCTGGCCAAGGAGTTTGGTCTTCCCCTGAAAAAGAAGATCACTTCCCTCTCCACGGGCTACGCCTCCATCTTCCGTCTGGTGCTGGGCCTCAGCGTCAACACCCCCTACATCCTCTTCGACGAGCCTGTCCTGGGCCTGGACGCCCAGCACCGGGACCTCTTCTACCGGCTCCTCATTGAAAAGTACAGCCAGGAGCCCTGCACCGTCATCATCTCCACCCACCTGATCTCTGAGGTGGAGAACATCGTGGACCACACCATCATCCTCCGGGATGGGCGCATTTTGCGAGACGCCCCCACCGAGGAGCTCATGGAAAACACCTACGCCGTCTCCGGCCCCGCTGGAATGGTGGATCGTTACACCGAGGACAAGACCATTCTCAGCAGCCACAGCCTGGGGGGCCTGAAGACCGTCAGCATCCAGGGCCAGCCGGAGAGCGATCTTCCCCTGGGTCTGGAAGTCAGCCGGATGAGCCTGCAGGACTACTTCATCAGCCTCCAGGAGGCCGCTGAACGAGAGGAGGAACCAGCATGACCACCACTATGAGAGCTTCCATCCAATATCAGCTGAGGGACTACCGCACCAGCGGCCTGATCCTTTTTGGCGTAAACGTTATTCTGATTCTTTTGGCGATCCTGGGCATGTTCTCCGTCGGCATCAACGGAGAGGTCTCCTACACCGCCTACGGCTTCTCCGCCGCCATCTTTATGCTGGTCTGCGGCATCGTCACCGCCCGACAGGTCATCCGCCTGTGCGCCCAGATGGGCACCGGCCGAAAGACCGCCTTCCTAAGCCTCCTGCCCTCTGCCGTTCTGGCCTCCCTGGCCATTGCCGCCGCCGGTGAGGTCCTCATGGCCGCCGCCCAGGCCGTGAGCATCGGATATCCAAATCTCTACTTCAACGACCTCTACGGGCTCATCTACGCCGGGTTTGACACCACTTTGAGCGTGGGCCAGCACATCACCTCTGCCCTGTTCAACACCTGCCTGATGCTGGCCTGCTACGGCTTCGGCCTGTTCTGCTCCTTCCTCTACTGGAAGCTCAGCAAGATCGGCTGTGTCATCGCAGGTATCCTCATGGGCCTGTTCTTCCTGGGCGGGCTGCCCGGTCTTTCCCGGATGATCGTGGTTCAGTATCCCAACCTGGCAGAGGATTTCGCAGCCTTTTGCCTGCAGTCCGGCTGGAACCTGATGGCTGTCTTCCTGGTGATCTTTCTGGTTTTCTCCTTCATCAGCTGGCTGCTGGTGCGAAACGTGAACATTCGAGGCTGGCACAAATAACAGCACAAAAGCGCATCGGTCACCGATGCGCTTTTTTCTTGCAGAGACCCCTTCCCTGTTGTACAATGGAGAAAACCCTCAAAGGAGGACAATTCTATGGAACTGACTTTCGATCAGGTGGGCGAGCTGCTGGACGAGATGGCCGAGCAGTTTCCCCCGGTCTTTTTTGAAGAGCTGAACGGCGGCATTCTCCTGGAAGAGGAAGCCAAGGAGGACCCCCTCTTCCCCCCCGGTGAAATGTACATCATGGGGGAGTATATCCAGGGCGGGTATCTGGGCCGTTCCATCAACCTCTACTACGGCTCCTTCCTGGCCTCTGCCCGGAACGAGGACTGGGACGAGGAGACCTGGAAGCAGGAGCTCTACACCACCCTGGCCCATGAGCTGACCCACCACATAGAGGGCCTGGCCAACGCCCACGGCCTGGACGACAAGGACGAAGAGGACCTCCTCCGCTACCTCCAGGAGTATTACCCCCAGGATTGACCCTCTTTTCCGTCAAAAATCGCCACCATATCTTGTGGACCTCCCAAATTAGTTACAAATCGGTATCAAGATGTTGAAATTTTTTTACGATTGACCACAAAATATTCTCATTTGATATTGAAATTCTCCGCAATTTGTAGTAGTATGTAGAAAATGCTTAAATGTGCAAATCATGTCCGTTTTTTCGGACGTTGGGACAATATCGGGAGAGGCTTTGAGGAGGAATTTACCCATGGGATTCTTAAGTGCACTGCGCCGTAAGCCGGCAGAAGAAGAACTGTACGACGAGTACGAAGAAAGCTACGCATACGAAGAAGAAGAAAACTGGGAGAGCGCCGGTGCGCAGCCCATCCACAGCGTCGCTGATATGCGCGTGGTGGTTGTGGAACCCCGTGAGTATAAGGACGCATCCAGAATTGCAGACCACCTGCGCGACATGAAGTTCGTGGTGGTGAACCTGGCCAAGACCGAGACCGAAGTGGCTCGCCGTCTGCTGGACTTCATCTCCGGCGTCATCTTCTCCGAGGACGGTCACATCATGAAGGTTGCCACCAACGTCTATGTTGTGGCTCCCTACTTTGTGGATCTGAACGACCTGACCGGCAACGGTGCTTCCGGCGACTATCTGTATTTCTAATTTTCCGCACACAAAAACCGCTGCATACGCAGCGGTTTTTTCTTGCTCAAAAACTGTCTTTCAATATCTGCAGGATCTCATTTCGGGTAAGGGTGTGGTAACCACCCTGCTTCCGGACACAGCTGGAGGCGATCTCCGGCAACAGGCTGTCATCGGAAATGCCCAGTTCCCGGAGGCTGCTGCACATGCCGCTGGCCTTGATGTAGTCCGCCAAGGCGTCGATGCCGGCCAGGGCGATCTCCTCGTCGGTCTTCCCTGCCGGGTCGATCCCCCAGACGTTCAGGGCGAACCGTTTGAACCGGGGAATGGCATAGAGATACACGGTGCGGTAATAGGCGGGGGAAATGGCTGCCAGCCCCATGCCGTGGGTCACGTTGTAATAGGCCGCCAGCTGGTGCTGGATCTCGTGGACCTCCCAGTCCTCCGTCTTGGAGGGGTTCAGCAGACCGCTGAGGGCCAAAGAGGAGGCCCACATGAGGTTGCTCCGGGCATTGTAGTCCTCCGGGTTTTCCAGGGCCACGGCGGTGTTTCGGATGAGGCTCTTCATGAGAGCCTCAGAAAAGTCATCGGAGATATTGTCCGAATCGGTGGGGCTGAAATAGGCCTCCATGATGTGGGAAAAGGTATCGAAGATACCGGAGACCATATGATATTGGGGCACAGTGTAGGTAAACTCCGGATTCAGGATGGCAAAGTCCGGGAGAAAGGCAGACTCCGAACAGGAGGCCTTGACCTTGGTCTCCTCGTGGGTGATGACCGCATCCCCGTCCAGCTCCGAGCCGGTGCCTGCCATGGTGACGATGGCACCCACAGGCAGGGGCTGGGTCTCCGGATCCCCCTTTTCCAGCCAGTATTTGGTCCACAGGTCCCCCTCCTCCACGGCAAAGATGGAGACCGCCTTGGCACAGTCGATGACCGAGCCGCCCCCCACCGCCAGGATCAGGTCCGCGTTGGAGGTCCGGGCCAGCCGGGCCCCCTCCAGCACCTTGGTATAGGTGGGGTTTGCCATGATACCGGAAAACTCGGTGACGGTCTTGCCGCAGGTCCTCAGGCAGTCCATGACCTGGTCATAGACCCCGTTGGCCTTGATGGAACCCCCGCCGTAGGCCAGGAGGACGTTTTGGCCATACCGGGAAAGCATCCCTGGCAGGTTCTCCATGGCCGTCCGGCCGAAAAACACTTTAACAGGGTTGTGAAAGGCAAAATCCCGCTCCATGGGGTATCCTCCTTATTTAAAATGTAAGGTCCTCTAACGCATCGTGGTCCAGGACGGTCACCGTGCCACGGCCCAGGGAGACGATCCCCCGGTCGGCAAACTGCTTGAGCATCCGGGTGACCACCTCACGGGAGGAGCCAATGTGACGGGCGATCTGCTCATGGGTGGCAGAGTAGGCGGGGCCGCTCTGGTAATTTCCCTCATCCCGGAGGAAGCAGGCCAGACGCTTCTCGAGACTGAAAAAGACGATCCGCTGGAGGGTGTTCAGCGCTCCGGCGTATTGGTTAGAGGCCCGCTGATAGACCAGGCGCTCCACATCCTTGTTCTCCCGCATGAGTTGGGCAAGGATACCCGCCGGAAGGACGGCCACTTCGGAATTGACCTCCGCAATGATGTGGCTCTCGGTCTCCACAGCCTGGAACACGCAGGAGGCCGACAGGACACAGGTCTGCCCAGCCTTGACCCGGAGAATGGTGATCTCCCGGCCCTCCTCAGACAGGGCGAAGAAGGACAAGCGGCCCTTGCGCACAAAGATGATACCCACGCAGACATCCCCATGGCGGTGGACCATCTGCCCCTTCTTGTAGCTGATCTGCTGGATGGAACGGTTCAGCAGGTCCTGCTGCTCCGGAGTCAAAAAGGAATAAAAAGGAATATCCCGGTTCATAACGGTGCCTCCCATAATATTTTTTAGAATTATTTTAGTTTCGTGACTAAATCACGGAGGATAAGCATACCAAGATGGTATTATCATATCACAAAGAACGAGCAAGTGAAATATGCAAATGATAAAAACAATACGGGAATTACCGAAAGGAGAAAACATTATGAAGTTCTATAAGTGCAGCCATTGCGGCAACATCATTGCTTACGTCGATGCTAAGGGTCCCAAGGTCATCTGCTGCGGCGAAGAGATGAACGAACTGGTCCCCAAGACCGCTGATTCCGCTGTCGAGAAGCACGTCCCCGTGGTCGAAGTGGAAGGCAACCTGGTCAAGGTCACCGTCGGCTCCACCCTGCACCCCATGGCAGAAGAGCACTTCATCCAGTGGATCGCTCTGGAGACCGAGCAGGGCAACCAGCGCAAGACCCTGAAGCCCGGCCAGGAGCCCACCGTCACCTTCGCTCTGACCCCCGGCGACAAGGTGGTTGCTGCTTACGAGTACTGCAACCTGCACGGCCTGTGGAAGGCATAATTGCAATAACCCATAACCATTCCGTCCCGCACCGCAAGGTGCGGGACTTTTTTACCTGTTTGAGCAAGTCCACAGGCTCTAAAAAGATTTTCAAAAAGATAGAAATTCGGTGATAAAATCACAGTGAATGGGTATCCTACAATGGTATGATGAAATCACAAAGAAGGAACGCAAAACCTTACAAATTAAAACATTAACACGGTACTAACCGAAAGGAGAATACATTATGAAGTTCTACAAGTGCAACAAGTGTGGCAATATCATCGTTAACGTCGAGAATAACGAATCCAAGCCCATCTGCAGCGAAGAAATGGTCGAGCTGGTCCCCAAGACCGCTGACTTCGCAACCGAGAAGCACGTCCCCATGGTCAAGGTGGAAGGCAGCCTGGTGACCGTCACCGTCGGCTCCACCCTGCACCCCATGTCCGAGGAGCATCTGATCCAGTGGATCGCTCTGGAGACCGAGCAGGGCAATCAGATCAAGTATCTGAAGCCCGGCCAGGAGCCCGTGGTCACCTTCGCTCTGACCCCCGGCGACAAGGTTGTCGCTGCTTACGAGTACTGCAACCTGCACGGCCTGTGGAAGGCATAACGCTTTGATCCCTCCAGCCCCGCACCCAACGGTGCGGGGCTTTTTTTACTTTCCTGAATATTTTCAAAACTTGGTTGCATATGCAACGTACTATTTCAGACAAAAAGAGTACAATATTCCTATCAACCTATATAACAAGGAAATGAGGTCGAATCCAATGAAAAAAGTATTTGCACTGATGCTGTCCCTGCTGATGGTCCTTTCCCTGTGCGCCTGCGGCGGCTCTGCCCCCGCTGAGGAGCCCCCCGAGGAGGCTGCCGCTTTCGAAGGCACCACCATCCGCCTGGGCGGCCTGAAGGGCCCCACCTCCATGGGCATGGTGAAGATGCTCTCCGACAGCGAGGCCGGTGAGACTGTGAACACCTACGAGTTCACCATGGCAGGCTCTGCCGATGAGCTCACCCCCAAGCTGCTGCAGGGCGAGCTGGACATCCTG
This sequence comes from Ruminiclostridium sp., assembly GCA_017435425.1. Lineage (GTDB taxonomy): Bacteria > Bacillota > Clostridia > Oscillospirales > Oscillospiraceae > Evtepia. Next base: position 8,903 of record JAFSFC010000071.1, read on the forward strand.
GCCGTTCCCGTGAACCTGGGTGCCATCCTGCACAACAACTCCGACGGCGCTGTGCAGATGCTGGCTGTCAACACCCTGGGCGTTATTTACATGGTGGAAAAGGGCGGCGAGACCGTCACCGACTGGGAAAGCCTGAAGGGCCAGACCATCTACGCCACCGGTAAGGGTTCCACCCCTGAGTATGCCCTGAACTTCCTGCTGGACCAGTATGGCCTGGCGGAAGGAGATGTGACCGTGGAGTGGAAGAGTGAGCCCTCCGAAGTAGTGGCCCAGATGGCCGCCCAGGAGCATGTGATCGCCATGCTGCCCCAGCCCTTCGTTACCGTGGCCCAGGGAAAGTTCCCCGACCTGAAGATCGCCCTGAGCCTCACCGAAAGCTGGGATGCCCTGGACAACGGCAGCCAGTTCATCACCGCCGGTCTCATCGTCCGCACCCAGTTCGCCCAGGAGAATCCTGAGGCCATCGCCGCCTTCCTGGAGGAGTATGCCGCTTCCACCCAGTTCATCAACGAGAACGTGACTGAGGGCGCCCAGCTGGTGGGCCAGTATGAGATCGTGGATGCCGCTGTGGCGGAAAAGGCCATCCCCTACTGCAACATCGTCTGCATCACCGGCAGCGACATGGCCACCATGACCACCGGCTATCTCCAGACCCTCTTTGACCAGAACCCCAAGGCTGTGGGCGGCGCCATGCCCGGCGACGACTTCTTCTGGCTGGGTGAATAACGCAAGCCTATGATGATCCAAACCAAACAGGATATCCTCGGGGTCCTGAACATGCCCGAGGAGACCTTCTGGGCAGAAGTGGCCCCTGCCGCACGGAAGGTCACCCAGGAACACTTCGGCGATAGCCTGATGGTCACTGCCATGCTGGCCTACAGCAACATCTGCAAAAACCAGTGCCTCTACTGCGGCATGCGGGCAGGAAACCAGATCCCCCGGTATCGGATCCCCCCGGCGGAGATCCTGGAGCTGAGTCAGCGGGCCCGTGCCGACGGACTGAGCCGGATGTTCCTCATCGCCGGGGAGGACAAGAACTACGGGTTTGACAACCTTCTCACCCTGGTGTCCGGCCTGAAGAAGCAGGGCTTTGCCGTCTCCCTGGCCGCCGGGGAGCTGGAAAAAAGCCAGTATCAGGAGCTCCATGACACCGGTGTGGAGGAGTACGTCCTCAAGTTTGAAATGTCAGACCCTGCCAGCTTCAACCGACTGAACCCCTCCACCGACTTTCACAAGCGCATGGAACGGGCCCGCTGGATCAAGGAGACCGGCATGAAACTGGGCTCCGGCAACATTGTGGACTGGCCCGGCCAGAGCCAGGAGGAGCTGATCCAGGACATTCTGCTCATGAAGGAGCTGGACATCAGCTGGGCCCCCAACATCCCCTTCCTCCCTGCCATGGGCACCCCCCTGGCAGGAGAAAAGCGAGGAGACTTCCTGCTGAACTTCAAAGAGATCGCCATCCTGCGCCTCATGATGCCCCACATCAAGATCACGGCCCAGCAGCCGGGATATGACGGCAAGGGCGGTCTGTCCAACACCCAGGGCAACCTGGACGCTGTGGCCTGCGGCGCCAATCTGCTCTTCTGCGATCTGCTGCCCGATGCCAAAGCCAACGACTTCCGTCCCGTGGACGGGCGGAACGTCAGCGGCATGAAACACTGCCAGGATGTGGCCGACCTGACCGGCCTCACCCTGGACCTGTAAAGGAGGTCTGCCTGTGAGTATGCAATCCACCCCCAGAGCCAACCGGCTCCACATCGGACTCTTCGGCAGCCGGAACGCCGGAAAGTCCTCCCTCATCAACGCCCTCACCGGCCAGGAGATCTCTCTGGTCTCCCCTGTGGCCGGCACCACCACCGACCCGGTGTATAAATCCTTCGAGCTCATCGGCGTGGGACCCGTGGTCTTCGTGGACACCGCCGGTCTGGACGACGGCGGGTACCTGGGCCAGCTCCGGGTGGAAAAGACCCGGCAGGCCCTGGAAAAGACCGACCTGGCTCTAATGGTCCTCACCGGAGCTCCCACCCCGGAGGAGCTGGACTGGCTGAAAGCCATCCAGGAAAAGAAGGTCCCCCTGCTGGTCCTGCTGAACAAGGCCGATCTGCTGGAGGACCCCCAGACCGAGGCAGAGCGCCTGTCCCAGAAGCTGGACCTGCCCGTCATGGCGGTCAGCGCCGCCACCGGGCAAAACATCCCGGAGCTTCTCCGGGCCATCGGGCAGCTGGTCCCCGAGGACTTCTTCGACCGGACCCTGTTGGGTGACCTGGTGGGCCCCGGCGACCTGGTCCTGCTGGTAATGCCCCAGGACACCGAGGCCCCCAAGGGCCGCCTGATCCTCCCCCAGGTCCAGACCACCCGGGAGCTGCTGGACAAGAAGTGCACCGTGGTGAGCACCACCACCGACTGCCTGGAGACCTCTCTGGCAGCCCTGGCACATCCCCCCAAGCTCATCATCACCGATGCCAACTCCTTCCCCCAGGTCTGGGCCCAGAAGCCCCCAGAGAGCATCCTGACGGCTTTCACCATCCTCTTTGCCGGATACAAGGGGGACATCCGCACCTTCCTGGAGGGGGCCAGCGCCATCGAGGCTCTGACCGAGAACTCCCGGGTCCTCATTGCCGAGGCCTGCTCCCACACCCACAACGAGGAGGATATTGGTCGGAAGAAGGTCCCCGCCCTGCTGCGGAAGAAAGCAGGAGAAGGACTTACCATCGACCATGTCCAGGGGAATGACTTCCCCCAGGACCTCTCCTCTTACGACCTGGTCATCCACTGCGGTGCCTGTATGTTCAACCGCCGCCACGTCATGGGCCGCATCGCCCAGGCCCAGCAGCAGAAGGTCCCCATCACCAACTACGGCATCGTCCTGGCTGCCGTGTCCGGCATCCTGGATCAGGTGGCCATCCCGGAATAAGAAAAATGCGTGCTGCAGCCATTGCAGCACGCATTTTTTAAAATCTGAAATAGATAAAGGGGTTATACACCGAGCTGACAATGCAGACGATGCAGGTCAGGAAGAGGATGCCGTAGAGGGCATCGTACACCAGAGCCCACACAGGCCCTTCCTTCCGGGGGAGCTTGGGGAAGACCGGGAAGGACAGCAGGAAGCAGATGGGCAGGTACAGCAGGGCGTAGAGCACCCCGGAGTCTGCGGCCAGCACCTGCGCCAGGCTGGTGGGCTGCCAGACGAACATGGTGTGCAGGGCGTGGGCGAGCTGGGAGAAGTCCACCAGGTTAAACAGGACCCAGCCCAGGTTCACCACCAGGAAGGCGTAGAGCCAGCGAACGGGAGTTGGAAGCTTGTCCAGGAGCTTTCCCAGGACAAACTTTTCCAGCACCAGCAGGGCGGCGTAGTACAGGCCCCAGAGGATAAAGTTCCACTCGGCCCCGTGCCAGAAGCCCGTCAGGCCCCAGACCACCAGGATGTTCCGGACCCACTTGGCCTTGCTCACCCGGCTGCCTCCCAGGGGGATGTACACATAGTCCCGGAACCAGGAGGACAGGGAGATGTGCCACCGCCGCCAGAATTCCGTGGCGGACTTGGAGACATAGGGATAGTTGAAGTTCTCCAGGAAGTGGAAGCCAAACATCCGGCCCAGGCCGATGGCCATGTCACTGTAGCCGGAGAAATCAAAGTAAATTTGCATGGTATAGGCAAAGGCGGCCAGCCAGTACATGGCGGTGCCGTAGACCTCCACGTTGCCGGTGTAGATGATCTCTGCGATGGCGGCGGCGTTGTTGGCCAGAAGGACCTTCTTGGCCAGACCCAGAATGAACCGCTTGAGACCGACCTCCACGTCCTCCCAGGACTCCTTCCGGTGGAGGATCTCCTCCTCAATGGTGCTGTACCGGACAATGGGGCCGGCGATGAGCTGAGGGAAGAAGCTCACATACAGGAGCAGGTGGAAGAAGTTCCGCTGGAGGGCCACCCGGCCGAAGTACAGGTCGATCACATAGGAGAGGATCTGGAAGGTGTAGAAGCTGATGCCGATGGGCAGAGCGATCTGCCGGATCTCCTGGTGGATGGAAAACAGAGCAGAGAGGTTGTCCCAGAAGAAGTTGGTGTACTTGAACACCAGCAGGTTCAGGACGATGAGGGCCACAGCCGTCAGGAAGATGGCCTTTTTCTTCTTACCCTGGCTGGCCTCCATACCCAGACCGCCCAGATAGGCGATGAGGGTTGCCAAAACCATCATGACCACGAACTTGGGTTCTCCCCAGGCGTAGAAAAACAGGGACAGGACCAGAAGCAGGCCGTTCCGCCAGGTGCGGTTGTTCCACAAATAATACGGGATCACTGCCAGGGGCAGGAAGAGGAAGAGAAATGTTAAACTGCTGAATACCACGGCTCAATCCTCCAAATCAAAGGTGTCCTGGATGAAGAAGTCAATGTTGCCCATCAGGAGGACCTGATCGATGCCGTGCTCCCGGGTGTAGGCTTCGAAATCGAAGGGCTTGCCCATGCTGTGCTCGTAGTAGCGCAGGTCGACGGAGTAGAGGGTGTCGTAATGGGAGGCCAGAAGCTTCAGCACCGCATTGTCAAAGGACTCGCCCACCACCAGGAGCTTGCCTCGGCCGGTGGTTCCCGTGGAGAGGATGGTCTCCCCGTTGTCCCCGCCGTAGTAGCTGCCGTAGGAGACCGGCTCCCAGGCCTGGCCGGACAGGTAGACCGACTGCATGCCGTAGTCCTCGGCAGGCTGGCCCCCGATGGTGACCGCCATGGCCGGGAAATCGTAGGCATAGCCATAGAAGGGCTCCACGAGGATCCCCTCGCCGGCCACGGTGGAGGCCTTCTTGCCGCTGAACTGGCTGCTCACCAGGATGGGGTCACCCACAGGGACAAGGGGCTCTTGGGAGACACCCAGCAGGTCCAGCAGCTGGAGGTAGCCCCGGTAGGAGCCCCCGTGGTGCCAGTGGGCATCGGTTTTAAAGAAGTTATGGGAGAATTCCTGGAAGCTGTCGATGGTGTAGACCCCGGTATTCTCCCGGGGCAGGTCCAGGCCATCCAGCAGATAGTCGGCCAGGCCGGTCTTCTCCCCAGTCTCAAAGTCGAGATCGGTGTCCTTCTCGATGTAGTACAGGTAGAAGGTCAAATCGGGATGCCGGGCAAAGGTGGCGTTCAGGGAATCGATCTTGGCGTTCAGTTCTTTCTCCACCGACCAGACCGCCCGGGGCCAATAGGTCACGTAGTCATCCCCGAAGAGGCGCAGACCGTTGAACTCCACATAGTGGTCGTCCGCAATCCCGGCGGTCTGCCGGGCCAGATCAATGGCCCCCTTCAGAAAGGAGGCGGTGGCCTGGTTGTAGGTCCGCTTCATGGTCTCAGACAGGGGGAGCTGATCCATGAGGGCAGCGTCCACCCCATCCTGGAAGGTTCCGTCCAGGACCGTGGAGACAGTGGGAACCGGCATCTGGTTGGCGTATCGGTTTTCGTAGGTGTTGATCTCCTCCGGCAGGAAGAGGGCACGGGCCAGGCCGCCCACCAGAATGAGCATCACCCCAGTGATAAATAGAATACGAATCTTTTTCATGACATACAAGTAATAGTGAATAAGTAATAGTGAATAAGTAAAAAAGCAACCTTCTTTCGAAGGTTGCTTTTTTGGAGGTACCACCCGGATTTGAACCGGGGGTGGAGGTTTTGCAGACCTCTGCCTTACCACTTGGCTATGGTACCATATGGAGCGAGTGACGAGGCTCGAACTCGCTACCTCCACCTTGGCAAGGTGGCGCTCTACCAGATGAGCTACACTCGCATATGGTGCCCAGGGCCGGAATCGAACCAGCGACACGCGGATTTTCAATCCGCTGCTCTACCAAC
>JAFSFC010000072.1 GCA_017435425.1 Ruminiclostridium sp.
GGAAGTCATCCGCAAGGTCTATGCCGACGTGCTGGCCGACGAGAACTCCTTCGCCTTCTTCCTGATGGACGGCGACGAGTACCACGGCTTCTGCCACGGCGCTTATTTCAACACCTTCTGGCTGTCCGGCATGACCTGCTACGTCTCCTCCATCATCACCAACGAGGATGAGAGAGGCAAGGGCAATGGCGTCAAGCTCATGGACCACGCCAAGGAGCTGGCCAAGGAGAGAGGCTGCAAGGCTCTGGTCCTGGACTCCGGCATGCCCAGAACCCAGGCACATCGTTTCTATGAGATCTACGGCTTTGAAAAGAGCTGCTACGGTTTCGACTATTACCTCTAAGCCAAAAGAGGAGCCCAGTTTTCACCGGGCTCCTTTTTGTGTGGTTTTGCAGTCCGCTGCTGTGCACAAGCCGAAGGCTCGCACACTTGCGGCCAGATCGAATTTTATTTCGCCGCTTTGCGGCGAAACGCTGTGAGACTTTTTAAGACGATTCCTGTGAAAGAAGGGAACCCCCTGTGGAACTTCGGTTCAGCAACCAAGATTTAAGAAAACTCATCGTGCCCCTGGTCATCGAGCAGTTCCTGCAGTTCTCGGCCGGCCTCATCACCTCCATCATGGTGGCCGGTCTGGGCGAGGCGGCGGTGTCCGCCGTCTCCCTGGTGGACTCGGTGGTCATCCTCTTCCTCTCCCTCTTCTCCGCCCTGGCCACCGGCGGCGCCGTGGTGGCGGGCCAGCTCATCGGCCTGGATGACCTGGAGAAGGGCTGCAAGGCCGCCTGGCAGATGCTCCTTTTCGTAGGGGTGTCCTCGGTGGCGGTCATGGCCCTGTGCTACCTGGGCCAGAACTTCATCCTGGACACGGTCTTTGGTGATATCACCCCGGAGGTCCGGCAGAACGCCAAGACCTTCCTGCTCATCACCAATGCCTCCATCCCCATCATCGCCCTGTACAACGGCGGTGCCGCCATCTTCCGGGTCATGGGCAACTCCAAGATCTCCATGAAGATGTCCCTGCTCATGAACGTCATCAACATTGCGGGCATCGCCATCCTCATCTACGGGGTGGGCATGGGCATCGAGGGTGCCGGCATTGCCCTCTTCACCGGCCGCACCGTGGCGGCGGTGGTCATCCTGAAGCTCCTGTGCAACCAGGACCTGCCCATCCACATCCGCCGGCCCCTGTCCTTCCGGTTTGACGGCAAGCTTCTCATCCGCATCCTGCGCATCGGCGTGCCCAACGGCATGGAGAACGGTATGTTCCAGCTGGGCAAGCTCCTGGTGCTGAGCCTGGTGTCCTCCTTCGGCACGGCGGCCATCGCCGCCAATGCGGTGGGCAACGCCGTGGCCATGTTCGGCGTGACCCCCGGCATGGCCATGAACCTGGCCATGGTGACGGTCATCTCCCAGTGCGTGGGCGCCGGTGCCTTCGACCAGGTGCGGTACTACACCAAAAAGCTCATCAAGCTGACCTACGCCATGATGGCGGTGTCCAATGTGATTATCATCCTGATCCTGCCCCTGCTGCTGAAGATCTACGACCTGTCCCCCGAGGCCACGGAGCTGGCCCGGCAGATTTTGATCTATCACTCCATCTGTGCCATCGTCATCTGGACCCCCTCCTTCACCATGCCCTACGTCCTTCGTGCGGGCAACGACGTGGCCCCCACCATGATCATTGCCACGGTGTCCATGTGGCTCTTCCGTGTCATCGCCAGCTACATCCTGGGCCGGTATGTGGGCCTGGGGGTCTTTGGCGTGTGGATCGCCATGACCATCGACTGGCTGGTCCGTGCCGTTGCCTTTGTGGTGCGGTACAAGCAGGAAAAGTGGGTGGAAAAGAGCGGCGGAACCCTCAAAAAAGCATAAGAGATCAACACCCCTGGACGTTTGTCCAGGGGTGCTTGCGTATGGCGTATCCCACCCGACAGGGTCAGCAAAACGTAAGCCCCGGACTTTCGTCCGGGGCGTTGTTTGTGGGGTCAGCGGTCCATGCCGCAGTCGTAGGCCTGCTGGATGAGGGCCTTGTCGTAGGCCACGGCGGCGTAGTAGCGGAAGCCGCCGGTGAAGTTGTAGGTCTCGAAGCCCTTCTCCTCCAGGATGCGGCTGGCGATGTAGCTGCGCAGGCCGCTCTGGCAGATGACGTAGACCGGTTTGCCCGGCTGGATCTCGTCCAGACGTTCCCGCAGGTCGTCCACGGGGATGTTCCGGAAGCCGGGGATGTAGCCCCCGGCGTACTCCATGGGGGTGCGGGTGTCCAGGAGGGTGACGCTGCCGTCCCGGGGGAGGGTGTCCACGTCCTCCAGATACCACTGCTTCACCTTGCCCCGGGCGATGTTGTCGATCATGAAGCCGGCCATGTTCACCGGGGCCTTGGCGGAGGAGTAGGGAGGGGCATAGGCCAGGTCCAGGTCCTTCAGGTCGGTGGCCTTCAGCCCGGCATGGATGGCGGTGGCCAGGATGTCGATGTGTTTGTCCACCCCCTGGTAGCCGATGATCTGGGCACCCAGGAGCCGGAAGGTCTCCTTCTCAAAGAGGACCTTCATGGTCAGCAGCTGGCCGCCGGGGTAGTAGCCTGCGTGGCTCATGGGGGAGAGGATGACCTTGTCATAGTCCAGACCGGCCCGGCGGGCCCCGCCCTCGTTGAGGCCGGTGGCAGCGGCGGTGAGGTCAAAGAGCTGGAGGATGGAGCTGCCCTGGGAGCCCAGGTAGCGGCTGTCCCCGCCGCAGATGTTGTCGGCGGCGATGCGGCCCTGCTTGTTGGCGGGACCGGCCAGGGCGATGTGGGCGGCCTCGCCGGTGACGGCGTGGTTGACCTGAACGGCGTCGCCTACGGCGTAGATGTCAGGGTCGGAGGTCTCCATCCGGTCGTTTACCAGGATGCTCCCCTTGATGCCCAGATCCAGACCGGCCTCCTTGGCCAGGGAGCTCTCGGGAGAGACGCCGATGGCCAGGACCACCAGGTCGGCGTGGAGGGGGGCTGCGTTTTCCAGGAGGACGTCCACGCCCCCGTCCTTCTCGGCAAAGCCCTCCACCGAGAAGCCCAGGGCCAGGTTCACGCCGTGCTTCCGTGCCTCGGCGTGGAGGAAGGCGGCCATGTCCGGGTCAAAGGGGTTCATGAGCTGCCTGGGCCGCTGGACGATGGTGACCTCCATGCCCAGGGACCGGAGGTTCTCGGCCAGCTCCACGCTGATAAAGCCGCCGCCGGCCAGCACAGCCGACCTGGGCTTGTGGGTGTTGATGTAGTTTTTGATGCGGAAGGTGTCCTCCACGGTGCGGAGGGTGAAGACCTTGTCCAGGCCGATGCCGGGAAGCTTGGGTTGGACAGGCTTGGCGCCGGGGGCCAGCAGGAGCTTGTCGTAGGACTCCTCAAAGGTCTCGCCGGTGGCCAGGTTGGTGACCGAGACCGTCTTCCGGTCCCGATGGATGGCGGTGACCTCGTGGCGGACCCGGATGTCCACCCGGAACCGGGCGAAGAAGCTCTCAGGGGTCTGGAGGGTCAGGGCCTGGGGGTCGTCGATGACGTCCCCGATGAAATAGGGCAGGCCGCAGTTGGCGTAGGAGACAAAGCCCGAGCGCTCAAACACAACGATCTGGGCATCCTCATCCAGTCTGCGGATCCGTGCTGCTGCGGTGGCGCCGCCGGCCACACCGCCCACGATGACGATCTTCTTCATAACTCGTTCCACCTTTCAGCCTCCGGTTCCCCCGGAGAAATTTGTTTTGATGGGTCTATGATAGCGGAAAGAGGAGAGGGGTTCCGTGATGTTATCACCGTCAGCGGGCCCTGCTGGGCTGTTGTGGAGCCTCCGGCAGGGCCCCATTTCTCATGGGAGAAATGGGGTTCCCGCCGAACAGGCGCATCCCAACGTGACAGGATTAGAAAAACGCAAGCCCCGGAGGATCCTCCGGGGCTGTTGCTGTCAGTATTTCTTTACGTCCTTCAAAAATTGCTCCCAGGCGTCGGGGTGGTCCACGAAGTAGAGGGGGCAGGGCTTGCCCGTCACGTCGTAGTGGCGGATGACGTCCTTCCGGCTGATGCCGCAGTTGTCGCACAGCCAGGCGGTGAGCTTCACCAGGGAGTCGTAGGTTTCCTGGTTGAACTGGCCCGTCTCGTCCGGGTGGCAGACCTCAATGGAGATGGTGTCCTTGTTCCGGTCGTTGGTGGCGTAGGAGACCTCGTCCAGGGGGATGCACTGGATGACCTCTCCCTCCAGACCCACCACAAAGTGGGCGCTCACCTGGGTCTCCGGCTGGTCGAAGTAGTCGTGGTTGTTCTGGGCGGTGGAGCCGGGGTTGGCCACGTAGTGGATGGCGATGTCCTTCACCCCGTCCAGCTTGGTGCCGGGGCGACCCCCGGCGGTCTCGTGGAGGATCTGCTTGTCCACCCACAGGGGTACATGGAGACGGCCCAGCTTGCCCACCTGGCCGAAATTGGTCAGGTTTGCAGCGATGCCCAGCAGGACCAGCAGCACCAGACCCAGGATGACGGTCTGGTAGGGGAAGGGCTTTTTTTTCTTCCGTCGGCGCTGGGGAGGACGGCTGCCCGTCCGGGCGGCCTGGCCCTTGGCAGGGCTTCTCCCGGGGGGCTGACGTTTCCCGGCAGGGCGGGGCTGACGGGGTCTTTGTTGGGTCTCAGAGGGCATGGGGATCTCTCCTTCTCTTTATTCCACCGGGCGGGTGGCTTCCTTCAGCCAGGCGGCCTCTTCTTCGGGCAGATGGGGGGCAATGGCGGCATAGACCTGGGCGTGGTAGCTGTTGAGCAGGGCCTTTTCCGTGTCGGTCATGAAGCCGGGGGAGATGGCGTCCAGGTCAAAGGGGGTGAGGGTCAGGGTGACGAAGCCCAGGAAGTCCCCGTAGGGGTTCTCGTCCATCTTCCGGCAGACCATCAGGTTTTCCAGGCGGATGCCGTACTCCCCGTCCAGGTAGAAGCCGGGCTCGTTGGAGGTGACCATGCCGGGGACCAGGGGGGCCTCGGGGCCCAGGGCGCGCCAGCGGATGCTCTGGGGGCCCTCATGGACGCTGAGGAGATAGCCCACCCCGTGGCCGGTGCCGTGGTTGTAGTCCAGGCTCATGTCCCACAGGGGCTGGCGGGCCAGGATATCCAGGTTGGAGCCGGTGCAGCCCGCCTTGAACCGGGCGGCCCCCAGGCGCAGGTTGCCCCGGAGGACGGCGGTGTAGGTGGCCTTCTGGCCGGGGGTCAGGGGGCCCAGGGCGTAGGTCCGGGTCACGTCGGTGGTGCCGGTGAGGTAGTGGCCGCCGATGTCTGCCAGCAGGAAGCCCTTGGCCTGGATGGCTGCATCGGTCTCCTCCGTGGCGGAGTAGTGGACGATGGCCCCGTGGGGGCCGTAGGCCAGGATGGGGTCAAAGCTGGGCTGGAGGTAGCCGGGCTGTGCCTTCCGGAAGTCCTCCAGCGTTTGGGCGGCGGAGCGTTCGGTGATGGGGGCCTTGCCCACGTTTTTCTTCAGCCAGTACATGAACCGGGTCAGGGCGATGCCGTCGTACAGGTGGGCCTTTGCCATGTTGCCCACCTCCACGTCGTTCTTGGCGGCCTTCATGGCCACGGTGGGGTTGGGCTTGTCCACCAGCTTCACCCCGGTGGGGATGCTGGTGAGGAGCTTGGTGTTGATGCTCCGGGTGCTCAGCAGGACGGTGCGGTCAGAGGTCAGACCGTTGGCGTAGAGGTAGACCGAGTCGTAGGGCCGCAGCTGGACCCCGTCGGCCTCCAGCTCTGCCAGGACTTCGGGGGGGAAGGCGGCGCCGTTGGCGAAAAGATAGCAGCTGTCCATGGTCAGGGCCAGGTAGGACAGGACCACGGGGTTGCAGGCCACGTCGCCCCCCCGGATGTTCAGGAGCCAGGCGATGTCCTCCAGGGTGGTGAGCAGATGGGTGTCGGCCCCCTCTGCGGCCATGGCGGCCCGGACCCGACCCAGCTTGCTGGCCCGGGACTCCCCGGCGTACTCCAGGCCCAGGGACCAGACGGGCTGGGCGGACAGGGGCGGCCGGTCGGGCCAGATCTCCCCCACCAGGTCCAGCTGGGTTTGGATGGAGGCCCCCAGGTTCTTGGTGAGCTGGTAGTACTTCCGGCCGGTGCGGGCGTCCACACAGCGGCCGTCAAAGCCCAGGACCTGGTCGTGCTGGAGGGAGCTCTTCAAAAATTCCTCCAGGGTGGGGACCCCGGGCTGGCCCATCTTCATCAGGCGGATGCCGGAGTCCTTCAGCTGTTCCTCGGCCTGGAGGAAGTAGCGGCCGTCGGTCCACAGGCCGGCCCACTGGGGGTAGACCAGCAGGGTGCCGGCGGAGCCGGTGAAGCCGGAGATGTACTTGCGGCACTGGAAGTGGTCCCCCACGTACTCGCTGCCGTGGAAGTCGTCGGTGGGGATCAGATAGGCGTCGATCCTGTGCTGGGCCATCACGTCCCGGAGGGCCTGAAGCTGTGTTCTCATGGACATTCTCCTTTATATCATAGCGGATAAAAATAAAGTATGTGTGCAGAAAGTCTTAATTGTTTCTTAAATGGCCTCCCTGGGAGAGGGGGCCTTACGCAATGAGCCCCAGCGCCCGGCCCAGGAAGATCCAGAAGGTCAGGGTGAAGGCCGAGCACACGGTGGTCATCACGATGACGCTGGCGGTGAGGGTGCCCTCGTGGCCCAGGTTTTTGGCCATGATGTAGCAGGTGGGGGTGGAGGTGGAGCCCAGCATGATCAGCAGGGCCACCAGCTTGGAGTCGGTGAAGCCGAACCACACCGCCAGGGGGAGGAAGAGGGCGGGCAGGACCAGGAGCTTGATGAGGGAAGCCGCCGCCGAGAGTTTGATCTGCCCCAGGGCCTTTTTCCCCTGGAAGGCGGCCCCCAGGGACAGGAGGGCCAGGGGGGTGGCCACCCGGGCCAGCAGGTCCATGGTGGAGGCCAGGATGGGGGGGAAGGCCTCGATCCCCAGCAGGGAGGGGATGGTCCCCAGGAGGATACCCAGGATGATGGGGTTGGTGAGGATGCCCTTGCCGGCGTGCTTGAGCCGGTGGGACAGATTCCCGGAGGCCTTGGGGCCCTCCAGGGTCAGGACCAGCACGGCGTAGATGTTGAAGAGGGGGACCGACCCGATGATCATCAGGGGGGCCATGCCGGTGTCCCCGTAGATCCCCATGATGATGGCGCAGCCCAGGATGGCGGCGCTGGACCGGTAGGACACCTGGACGAACTCCCCCACCAGGCTCTTGTCCCGGAGGAAGTGCCGGGCCAGGCCCCAGATGGCGAAAAAGACCACCGTGGTCACCCCGGCGCAGAAGAGGACGTAGGGCAGGTCGAAGGTCTCCCGCAGGTGGGTGGCGGCCATGTCCCGGAAGAGCATCACGGGCAGGGCCACGGTGAAGACGAACTTGTCGCTGACCTTGCAGAAGTGTTCATCCAGCAGACCCAGCCGCCGGAAGATATAGCCCAGGACCATCAGCAGAAAGACGGGTGCTGTGGCCTGGATGCTGAAGAGAAAGCTGTCCACAGAAAGCCCCCTTTCGCTGGAAATACAATGATAATATATCAGTATACCACGTTTTGAGGTGGATGGGAAGGGGAGCCCCTGGAATGAAAAAACCCGCCTTCCAATCAGGAAGACGGGTCATTCGGCGTGGGTTTCTTCAGCGGGGATAAACTCTAACAAATCTCCAATCTCACAGTTCAGGACAGTGCAGAGACGGGCCAAAACAGCGGTGTCCAGCCGGGAAATGGAATTGTTGCAGTAGTTATTCAGTTGGGTCCTCTGCATTTCTGCCCGCTGGCTGAGTTTGTTTTTGCTGATGTTGGCTTCTTTGATGAGTTTGTCCAGATTGATGCGGATCGTTCCGTATTTTTCCATGGCGCAGCATCCCTTTGGTTGTGATTGACAAGTATAGTATAGCTTTGATAGGATGGATTTATAAGCTCTAAGAAGTCTTGTCTAATTAGTTACACATAGGAGGGGCATGCCATGAGATCTTGGTTGAAAAAACGTGTATTTGGCAAAATTTTGTTGGGGGTGCTGCTGGGTTTCCTGGTGCTCTTCCTGGTCTGGGGTTTTAAGGATGAAGTCCACGCCATGCTGATAGAGGACCCGGAAACCTGTGCCCTCTGCGGTCAGGAGCCCCAGGAGGTTCCCTGCCTGGTGGACATCAGCACCGGGACGGTGGGAAAACTGGCGGGGACAAACGTCTCTGGAACCTTTCAGTACATTGGCGTGCTGGGTGCCATGGGCGGATGGGATTCTGATGCCCGGTCCGGTGAAGTTACGTTGCCCCAGGAGTCCCCCCGGTTTCTGGTTCCTTTGTTTTGCCGATCCTGCCGCTGGGTCATCCTGGGTCATTCTCCTGAGAATTACTATCTGGCCGACCTGTCTGATCCGTCCCATCCGGTGCTGTATCCTCCGGAGGAAGGGACCTGTTCCCTGCTGGGCTATGACATCACTGTTTCAGAGGGGGCGGGCGGCCTTCAGGTGACGGTGAAAGGATAAAAATTAGGCTTGCAGTGTCAGAAAAATATGGTACAATACTTTATTGTGCTGAAAATTTTCGGACAGGAGGACACAGGTATGATCGAAAACGTGACCATCGTAGGGGCCGGCGCCATGGGGACCATGGTGGGCGACGCCTTTGTGAAGCTGCTGGGGCCTGAGAAGGTCCGTTTTCTGGCCCATGGGGACCGTCTGGCCCGGTATCAGGCGGACGGGATCTTCTACAACGGCACCCGCTGTGACTTCCGGTTCACCGACGGCAGCGAGGACCAGGAGGCTGACCTGCTGATCTTCGCCGTGAAGGACCCCGGCCTGGCCGATGCCATGGACCTGGCCCAGTCCTCTGTGGGACGGGACACCATCATCCTCTCCCTCCTCAACGGCACCACCAGCGAAGAGACCCTGGGCCTGCGCTTCGGCATGGACAAGGTCCTCTACACCGTCACCCGGGGCATGGACCCCGTCCGGGTGGACAACACCATCGTCCGCCGGGGTGAAGGGGGCAATATCTTCGTGGGCATCCCCCAGGAGGACTACTTCGACCAGCAGGAGAAGCTGGACACCGTGGTGGACTTTTTGGAGAAGGCCGGCCTTCCCGTGGTGAAGGAGCCCGACATCCTCCACATCATGTGGAGCAAGTTCATGCTCAACGTGGGGGTCAACCAGGTCTGCATGCTCTTTGAACTGGACTATGAAGGGGTCCAGAAGCCCGGACCCGCCCGGGACATGATGATCGCCGCCATGGACGAGGTGCGCAAGATCAGCGCCTGCCAGGGGGTCCTGCTCACCCGGAAGGATCTTCAGGAGAGCCTGGCCGTCATCGATTCCCTGGCCCCCGACTCCAAGCCCTCCATGCGCCAGGACGGCCTGGCCCATCGGAAGACCGAGGTTGACATGTTCGCCGGGGCTGTCATGGCCATGGCCGACCGTTTCGGCATGAAAGTCCCGGTAAACCAGGAAATCTATCAAAAAGTCAAGGAAATGGAGAAAACTTGGTAAGTCGAAACCGTCAACCTTGACAAAAAAGTCCGGCGGGATACCTGTCAGGACAACAAAACAGAAAAATGGAAAAAACCGATTGACAGACCACGGGGAAAGTGCTATCTTTTAGGTCAAAGAATCCCCCCACAGTTACAGTATGGAGTGTACGTGTTATGATGAACCTGCATGTTGCTGAACTGAACATGGCGACTGTCGGCATTATTGGGGTACTACTGAGCGCAGTAGTACCGGAATAATGCTAGATGTTATGCCCAGAACAGAGACGCAGAACGCAGAATTCTTATCACGAAGCCCCGCCTGACAGGGGACCCTTCGAATCAGATTTGCAGCTTTCAAGCTCTTGTGGTTTTAACGTTTGGCACGGAAAAACCATCGGAGCTTTTTTGTTTGCCCCAATCTTTTTTTCAAAAAAAGTTACACTATCAAAAGGAGGAGAAACAGTTATGGAAATGACTGGCGCCAAGATCTTACTGGAATGTCTGCTGGAGCAGGGTGTTGACACCGTGTTCGGTTACCCCGGCGGCACCATTCTGAACGTCTATGACGAACTCTACCACTATCAGGATAAGATCACCCACATCCTGACCGCCCACGAGCAGGGCGCTGCCCACGCCGCTGACGGCTATGCCCGCTCCACCGGCAAGGTGGGCGTGTGCTTCGCCACCTCCGGCCCCGGTGCCTGCAACCTGACCACCGGCATCGCCACCGCTTACATGGATTCTTCCCCCGTGGTCTTCATCTCCTGCAACGTGCCCCAGGCCCTCATCGGCAAGGACGCCTTCCAGGAGGTCGACATCACCGGCATCACCATGCCCATCACCAAGTGCACCTATCTGATCCGCGACGTCAACGACCTGGCCGACTCCGTCCGTGAGGCCTTCGCACTGGCCCGCTCCGGCCGTCCCGGCCCCGTTATGATCGACATCGTCAAGGACGTCACCGCTGCCAAGGGCGAGTTCGAGTACCTGCCCAAGGAGAAGCACGCCACCTCCGGCCGTCTGGCCTCCCTGATGGAGCGTGCCCGCACCTCCGCCCTGAAGATGCCCGAGCCCGACCAGGGCGACATCAACAAGCTGGTGGAGATGATCGCCGAGTCCCAGAAGCCCATGCTCATCTGCGGCGGCGGCGTGGTCCGCGGCCGTGCCCACGAGGAGTTCCGTGAGTTCGCCCGCCGCATCGACGCACCCGTTGCCATCACCCTCATGGGCGGCGGCGGTGTCTCCGGCACCGACCCCCTGGCCACCGGCATGATCGGCATGCACGGCTCCAAGGCCTCCAACATGGCCTGCGACGGCTGCGACCTGCTCATCGCAGTGGGCTGCCGCTTCTCCGACCGTGTGGCTCTGAAGCCCGACACCTTTGCCCGCAACGCAAAGATCGTCCACATCGACATCGACCGTGCTGAGATCAACAAGAACGTCCAGACCGACCACCACATCATCGGCGACGCCAAGCAGGTCCTGGAGCTGCTGAACCGCAAGGTCCCCAAGTACGAGCACCCCGAGTGGAAGAAGTACGTTTTCTCCTTCCCCACCGAGACCCAGTACGACGACAGCCATGTCATGAGCCCCAAGCAGATCCTGTCCACCGTCTCCCGCCTGTGCCCCGAGGACACCATCGTCTCCACCGACGTGGGCCAGCACCAGATGTGGGCCATCCAGCACTTCCACTTTGACTATCCCGGTCAGCTGCTGACCTCCGGCGGCTTCGGCACCATGGGCTTCGGCCTGGGCGCAGCCATCGGCGCAAAGATGGGCAACCCCGACAAGACCGTCATCCACATCACCGGCGACGGCTCCTTCCGCATGAACTGCAACGAGCTGTCCACCGAGGAGTTCTACAAGCTGCCCATCATCACCTTCGTCATGAACAACCGCCGCCTGGGCATGGTCCGTCAGTGGCAGGAGCTGGTCTATGACAAGCGCTTCTTCCAGACCACCACCGAGCGGGGCCCCAGCTTCTCCAAGCTGGCTGAGGCCAACGGTCTCCAGGGCTTCCGGGTAAGCACCGTGGAGGAGCTGGAAGAGGCCATCCAGGCCGCTCTGGCCGCTGCAGAGAACGGCCAGGGCACCGTCATCGACTGCGACATCTACGAGGGTGAGCTGGTCCGTCCCATGGTCAACGGCGGCAAGCACATCACCGAATTCCTGGTCAACTAAGAAAAGGAGGTCAAGAACATGGATAACGTGAAACTGCGTACCTTATCTGTCCTGGTGGACAACGAGTCCGGCGTTCTGTCTCAGATCTCCCGACTCTTCTCCCGTAAGGGCTTCAACGTGGAGTCCCTGGCCGTTGGCGTCACCGAAGACCCTGCCGTCTCCCGTATGACCATCGAGGTCATGGCCAACGACAACCACACCAACCTCATCTGCAATCAGCTTAACAAGATGGTTCCCGTCCACTCTGTGAAGCTGCTGGAGCCCAGCCACTCCATCCGCCGTGAGCTGGTCCTCTACAAGGTCCGCGCCAAGAACAGCGAGGACAAGAATCAGATCATCCAGATCGCAAACATCTTCCGTGGTGCGATCATTGACGTTTCCAAGGAGACCCTGACCATCTCCATCATCGGCGAAGAGAAGAAGACCGACGCAGTCCAGGAACTGCTGGCCGACTTCGGCATCGTCGAGATGGTCCGCACCGGCATGATCGCCCTGGAGCGTGGTAAGTATACTATCGATGAAGATACCAAGGTTAAAGGAGAGTTCAACTATGGCAAGAATGTATTATGAGAAGGACTGTGACCTCAATCAGTTAAATGGCAAGAAGATCGCCATCATCGGTTACGGCTCCCAGGGCCACGCCCACGCACTGAACCTGCGTGACTCCGGCTGCGACGTCATCATCGGCCTGCGCAAGGGCGGCAAGTCCTGGCCCGTGGCTGAGAAGGACGGCTTCCAGGTCTACACCGTTCCCGAGGCTACCAAGCTGGCCGACGTCATCATGATCCTCATCAACGACGAGGCACAGGCTGACATGTACAACCAGGACATCGCTCCTTACCTGACCGCAGGCAAGGCTCTGGCCTTCGCTCACGGCTTCAACATCCGCTACCAGCTGATCAAGCCCCCCGCAGACGTGGACGTCTTCATGGCTGCTCCCAAGGGCCCCGGCCACACCGTCCGTTCCCAGTACGTGGCAGGCAAGGGCGTTCCTTCCCTGATCGCTGTGGAGCAGAACGCCACCGGCAAGGCTTATGACATCGGCCTGGCCTATATCGCAGGCATCGGCGGCGCCCGTGCCGGCATCATGGAGACCACCTTCAACGACGAGACCGAGACCGACCTGTTCGGTGAGCAGGCTGTCCTGTGCGGCGGCGTGGTTGAGCTGATGAAGCTGGGCTTCGAGACTCTGGTGGAAGCCGGCTACGAGCCCGAGAACGCTTACTTCGAGTGCATCCACGAGATGAAGCTCATCATCGACCTGATCAACAAGGGCGGCGTTGCCATGATGAACTACTCCATCTCCGACACCGCTGAGTACGGCGAGTACGTCTCCGGCACCCGCATCCTGCCCTACGAGCAGACCAAGGCCAACATGAAGGCAGTTCTGAACGACATCCAGGACGGCACCTTCGCCGGCAAGTGGATCGCAGAGAACAAGAACGGCCGTACCTTCTTCAACTCCAAGCGCTCCATCCTGGCCAAGCATCAGATGGAGACCGTCGGCGCCGAGCTGCGTAAGAACATGCTGTGGGGCGACGACGCTGATCCTGATACCGCATCTAACTAATTTATGGACCCGCTTCGCTGGGCTCCATAAATTGAAGGGATTGCAGCCCCTGCGCGCGCCCTTTGGGCACACTGGGGGCTGAGAAGAGTTTTTCCGGCGGCAGAGCCACCGGAAAAACACATTCGACTCCCTTCCGCTGTCTGCGGACAGCGGAACTCTTCGAGGATATAAAAAGGACTCTCCTGTCGGGAGAGTCCTTTTTTGTTGGGGCTTGCAACTTCGCCCAAAAGGTGTACAATAGAAAGACACACATTTCGACTGGAATCGAGGAAACCCCATGGATCTGCTTCACATTCTGTTACCCATTTTCCTGTGCGCCCTGGTGGGCTACTGCACCAACTACATCGCCATCAAGATGCTCTTCCGGCCCCGGAAGGAGCTGCGCATCGGCTCCTGGCGGGTGCCCTTCACCCCCGGCGTCATCCCCAAGAACCAGCCCCGGATCGCCGCCGCCGTGGGCAAGGCGGTCAGCGGCACCCTCCTGACCCAGGAGGACATGGCCGCACGGCTGACCCAGGCCGGCCTGAAGGAAAAGCTGGCCGACAGCATCCAGGACGCCATCACCGAGCAGTCCGCCCCTCTGTCCGACCTGCTCCCCGGAGACGGTGAGGTCACCGAGGAGATCAGCCAGGTGGTGGGCGGGAAGATCCTGGAGAGCCTCAAGAAGGTGGACATGAACGCCCTGGTGGCCGAGGTGGCCCAGACCTCCTTCGGGGACCTCTTCAACAGCCCCATGATCGCCATGTTCCTGGGTGGCGGCATGCTGGACAACATCATCCTCAAGCTCAGCGCCGGGGTCAGCAATTACCTGGAGGAAAAGGGCCCCGAACTGGTGGTCCCCATGGTCCGGGAGGAGCTGGACGGGATGCTGGACAAGCCCATCCGGGACAACCTGGACGACCTGGGCATCCCCGAGGCCGCCCTGCGGAATCTGCTGGAGACCATGGTGGGCCATGTGCTGGAGAACAACCTCCAGGCCGTGGTGAGCACCCTGGACGTGAAGGCCGTGGTGGAGGATAAGATCAACGCCATGGACGCCCGGGAGCTGGAGGACCTGGTCCTGTCCGTCATGAAGAACGAGCTCCAGGCCATCGTAAACCTGGGCGCTCTCATCGGTGCTGTGATCGGCATCATCAATATCTTCATTTAAGACTTTATGGACCCGCTGCGCTGGGCTCCATAAAGTGGGGGCTTGCGGCACGACCCGCGCCCGACGAGGTCGTGCACTCTCGTGCCGAGAAGTGTTTTTTCGGCGGCAGAGCCACCCAAAAAACAGATTGGACTTTCTTCCGCTGTCTGCGGACAGCGGAACTCTGTGAGACAGAAAAGGACTCTCCCGAGGGGAGAGTCCTTTTGTCGTTAATCTAGTCCCATCACGTCAATGGAGTGGTGCATGTGGACAGCCATGGCGTGCTCGGCTCCCAGGGCGTCCCCTTTGCGGAAGAAGTCCATGATGAGGGCGTGGTCCCGGCGGGTGTCCTCGGCCAGCTGCTCCTTCTGCTCGCCGGTCTCCACGGCGGCGGCCACCGCCTGGTTGATC
This sequence comes from Ruminiclostridium sp., assembly GCA_017435425.1. Classification (GTDB taxonomy): domain Bacteria; phylum Bacillota; class Clostridia; order Oscillospirales; family Oscillospiraceae; genus Evtepia. The sequence continues at coordinate 14,750 of JAFSFC010000072.1, forward strand.
ATGGGCAGCAGCCGCATCATGTACTCGTTGTGGGTGGCCCGGACGATGGAGGCGTGGAAGTCCCGGTCGGCCTGGGTACGGTCCCGGCCCTCCCGGATGCACCGGTCCACTTCCTCCCCCTTGGCCAGAATGTCAGCCATCTCCTGTTCGGTGGCCCGCTGGCAGGCCAGCCGGGCGGCGGAGGGCTCAAAGATCCGCCGGAGCTCGAAGAGGTCCTTCAGCTGGCCCCGGACCTGGTCCAGGTCGGAGAAGCCGTAGTCGTTGATGCTGTCGGCCTCTTGGGTGACAAAGGTGCCCCGTCCCCGGCGGACCTCCAGCAGACCCTGGGACACCAGTCTGTGGATGGCCTCCCGCAGGGTGGTGCGGCTGACCCCCAGGTCCTGGGCCAGGTGGATCTCGTTGGGGAGCTTTTCCCCCGGGGTGATCTGCCGCTCCACGGCGATCATGGTATACAGGCGCTCAGTGGTCTGCTGAGCCAGGCTTTTCTTGGACATGATTTCCTCCCGGATTCTGCATCTCGCGGCAGATTCCTCTTGACATTGGTACCCCTATCATATAATATGTTGTCAGACATTTCAAGTGTAGTAATACGACTTGTTCATAGAAATTTTTTAGGAGGACATCGCTATGCGTTCCGATATTTTAAAGAAGGGCATGCCCGCCGCCCCCAACCGCTCTCTGCTCTACGCCCTGGGCTACACCAAGGAAGAGCTGGAAAAGCCCCTCATCGGCGTGGTCTGCTCTTACAATGAGATCGTCCCCGGCCACATGAACCTGGACAAGATCGCCGAGGCCGTCAAGGCCGGCATCCGTGCCGCCGGCGGCACTCCCGTGGAGTTCCCCGCCATCGCCGTCTGCGACGGCATCGCCATGGGCCACTCCGGCATGAAGTACTCCCTGGTGACCCGTGACATCATCGCCGACTCCACCGAGGCCATGGCCCAGGCCCACCAGTTCGACGGCCTGGTGATGATCCCCAACTGCGACAAGAACGTGCCCGGCCTGCTGATGGCCGCCGCCCGTGTGAACGTCCCCACCATCTTCGTCTCCGGCGGCCCCATGCTGGCCGGCACCATGAACGACGGCAGCCGCACCTGCCTGAGCCACATGTTCGAGGCCGTGGGCGCCTACTACGCAGGGAAGCTGGACGAGGCCGGTGTGGAAGAGTATGAGAACAACGCCTGCCCCACCTGCGGCTCCTGCTCCGGCATGTACACCGCCAACTCCATGAACTGCCTCACCGAGGCCATTGGTATGGCTCTCCGGGGCAACGGCACCATCCCCGCCGTCCACTCCGCCCGTCTGCGCCTGGCCAAGCACGCAGGCATGAAGATCATGGAACTGGTGGAAAAGGACATCAAGCCCCGTGACATCATGACCGAGGCCGCCTTCCACAACGCCGAGACCATCGACATGGCCCTGGGCTGCTCCACCAACACCATGCTCCACCTGCCCGCCATCGCCCACGAGTGCGGCATCGAGATCTCCTTCGACATGTCCAACGAGATCTCCGACCGGACCCCCAACCTGTGCCACCTGGCCCCCGCAGGCTTCACCTACATGGAGGACCTGGAGCGGGCCGGCGGCGTGTACGCCGTCATGAAGGAGCTCACCAAGAAGGGTCTGCTGGATACCTCCCTTATCACCTGCACCGGCAAGACCATCGCCGAGAACCTGGAGGGTGTGGTCAACCGCAACCCCGAGGTCATCCGGCCCATCGAGAACCCCTACACCCCCACCGGCGGCATCGCCGTTCTGAAGGGCAACCTGGCCCCCGACGGCTGCGTGGTCAAGCAGTCCGCTGTGGCCCCCGAGATGATGGTCCATGAGGGCCCCGCCCGTGTCTTCGAGAGCGAAGAGGACTGCATCGCAGCCATCTACGCCGGCAAGATCGTGGCCGGTGACGTGGTCATCATCCGCTACGAAGGCCCCAAGGGCGGCCCCGGCATGCGTGAGATGCTCAACCCCACCTCTGCCATCGCAGGCATGGGCCTGGACAAGGACGTGGCCCTCATCACCGACGGCCGCTTCTCCGGCGCCACCCGTGGTGCCTCCATCGGCCATGTCTCCCCCGAGGCAGCCAGCGGCGGCAACATCGGCCTGGTCCAGGAGGGCGACATCATCTCCATCAACATCCCCGAGCATACCATCAGCATGAAGGTCAGCGACGAGGAGCTGGCTGCCCGCCGCGCCGCCTGGGTCTGCCCCGAGCCCAAGGTCAAGACCGGTTACCTGGCAAGATATGCCAAGATGGTCTCCTCTGCAGACAGAGGCGCAATCCTGGATTTCTAAGCTTGGCAGAAAGCCTCGCAGAGTTCCGCCTCCGCAGAGGCGGAATAAAATACAATCGTTTTTTCCGGCGACATGTGCGTCGGAAAAAACACTTCTCAGCCCGCCAGTGTGCCCGCAGGGCGCACGCAGAGGGCTGCAATCCCCTCACTTTTGGAACGGGTCAACTCCCGTTGCAAGTATGGGATTGCTGTGAACCCGTTTCAAAAGTCATACTTGAAAGGAAGATATAGAGATGTTAGACATTAAGATTGAACGGACCACTACCCCCAAGGCCAAGCCCACCGGCAAGCTGGGCTTCGGCAAGATCTTCACCGACCACATGTTCATTATGAACTACACCAACGGCAAGGGCTGGCACGATCCCCGGATCGTCCCCTTCCAGGACATCACCCTGTCCCCCGCCGCCATGGTCTACCACTACGGCCAGGAGATGTTTGAGGGCCTGAAGGCCTACAAGGGCGTCAACGGCGAGACCCTCCTCTTCCGCCCCGACATGAACGGCAAGCGCACCAACGACACCAACGACCGTCTGTGCATCCCCCAGATCCCCGTGGAGGACTTCGTCCAGGCCGTCAAGGCTGTGGTCAAGGTGGACGAGGAGTGGATCCCCACCGAGCCCGGCACCTCCCTGTACATCCGTCCCTTCATCATCGCCACCGAGCCCTTCCTGGGCGTGGACGTGTCTGACACCTTCCTGTTCATGATCATCCTGTCCCCCTCCGGCGCTTACTACGAGTCCGGTCTGGCCCCCGTGGGCATCTGGATCGAGGACGACTACGTCCGTGCTGTCCGGGGCGGCATGGGCTATGCCAAGACCGGCGGCAACTACGCTGCCTCCCTGGCTGCCCAGGTGAAGGCCCACGACGGCGGCTACTCCCAGGTCCTGTGGCTGGACGGCGTGGAGCGCAAGTACATCGAAGAAGTGGGCGCCATGAACATCTTCTTCAAGATCGACGGCAAGATCGTCACCCCCATGCTCAACGGCTCCATCCTCCCCGGCATCACCCGCAACTCCGTCCTGGAGCTCTGCCGCAGCTGGGGCATGGACGTGGAAGAGCGGAAGATCTCTGTGGACGAGCTGCTGGAGGCCCAGAAGACCGGCAAGCTGGAGGAGTGCTTCGGCACCGGCACCGCTGCGGTCATCTCCCCCGTGGGTAAGCTCCGCTACAAGGACGACGTGATGGTCATCGGCGGCGGCGAGATCGGCCCCGTCAGCCAGAAGATCTACGACACCGTCACCGGCATCCAGCTGGGCAAGCTGGAGGATCCCTTCGGCTGGAGAGTCGTGGTCGAGTAAGATAGGACTTTTGAAACGGGGTTTTGAAAAGTTCCCCGCTTCAAAAGATCGTGTACGGGGGTGCAGCGCCGCCTGCAGGTTCGTTCCCCGTTTCAAAAGTGAAGGATTGCAGCTCGACTGCATGCACGAGCCGACCGCCTTTGGCGGCCGGCTCGCACACTTGCGAGCTGAGAAGAGTTTTTCCACCGGCAAAGCCGGCAGAAAAACAGATTGGACTTTTTTCCGCCGCCTGCGGGCGTCGGAACTCTGCGAGACAGAAGGAGAATGTATATGGATCAATTAACATCCCGGCTGCTCCTCTACGGAGACCTGGGGGAGGAGAGCATCCTGGTGAAGCTCAGCCAGTGCTTCCAGGACTGGAAGGCCAACGCCAAGCCCCGCCAGGCCCTCATTCGCGGCATCTACGACCAGGTGAAGGCCCTGCTGGACCTGGCCACCGAGTACGGCTTCAACGACAACCTGTGGCAGAACTACCTGACCTTCCTGCTGTGCACCAACGAGAACTCCTTCAGCCTCATCTCCGAGCGGGTGGGGGAGCAGGAGGGCTCCGTGAACCACTTTGCCAAGGGGGATTTTGCCGTCTTCCAGCAGCTCTTCCACTATGACTTTTCTGCCATTGAGGAGGACCTGGGCATCGACTGCTTCACCACCCTGTGCAACTACATCTCCATCTCCAAGCATGAGCGGCGGTACAACAAGAACGTCAGCGAGAAGGTCCGGGACCTGAGCCGCCGTCTGAATGGGGCCGCCGACCCGGAGGAATTCTTCCGGCTGGTCACTGAGCACTACCGTCTCTACGGTGTGGGCCTCATCGGCCTGAACAAGGCCTTCCGCATCAAGTCCGGCCCCCATGGGGTGGAGCTCATGCCCATTTACAACACCGACAAGGTCATGCTGGACGACCTGGTGGGCTACGAGACGGAAAAGGCCCAGCTGCGAGGGAACACCGAGGCCTTCCTGGCCGGACGTTCCGCCAACAACGCCCTGCTCTACGGTGATGCGGGCACCGGCAAGTCCTCCAGCGTCAAGGCCCTCATCAACGAGTACTATGACCAGGGCCTGCGGATGATCGAGATCTACAAGCACCAGTTCCGGGACCTGTCCGCCGTTATTGCCATGGTGAAGAACCGCAACTATCGGTTCATCATCTTCATCGACGACCTGTCCTTTGAGGAGAACGAGGTGGAGTACAAGTTCCTGAAGGCTGTCATCGAGGGCGGCGTGGAGACCAAGCCGGACAACATTCTGCTGTATGCCACCTCCAACCGCCGGAACCTCATCCGGGAGACCTGGAAGGACCGGGGGGACATGGAGCACGAGAACGACATCCACCGGTCGGACACCCTGGAGGAGAAGCTCTCCCTGTCCGCCCGGTTCGGCACCCGCATCCACTACTCCGCCCCCACCCACAAGCAGTTCAAGGACATCGTCCTGGAGCTGGCCCAGCGGAATGGGCTGGATGTGCCGGAGGAGACCATCCTGGCCGAGGCCAACAAGTGGGAGCTCCGCCACGGGGGCGTGTCCGGACGGACCGCCCAGCAGTTCATCAACTACATGACGGGCACCTTTGCAGAGCAATGAACGTGAAAAACCCGGGACCGAAAGGTCCCGGGTTTTTTAGCTTGTCTGGAAAGGCAAGCCTTTCCAGACAATGGGGGCTGCGGCCTGCTGCGCGCGCCCTGCGGACACACTGGCAGGCCGAGAAGTGTTTTCTGGCACGCACATGTCGCGCCAGAAAACGAATAGCATTTTATTTCGCCGTTGCGACGGCGAAACTCTACGAGGTTTTTGACATGCTGCTGTATGATTACAGAATCTTCTCGTAGGCCACCCGCAGGTCGCCGTCCTCGGCACCGCCTTTTAATATAATGGTGCCGCAGCGGACGAACCCGGCCTTCTCCAGGGCACGGGCCATGGGGGCGTTCCCCGGGTGGGTGTCGATGCGGACGGAGGGCAGCCCTGCCGCCCTGGTGACCTGGAAGGCGTGGGCGAAGAGCTTTCCCGCCACCCCGGTGCCCTTGGCCTCCTGGGCCACGCACACCCGGTGGAGGGAGCCGTAGGCCCGGATATCTCCGGTGAGCCAGGCCCCGTCGATGGTGGTGTAGGAGGGGTCGTGGGTGGTGAGGTAGGCGCAGGCGGCCAGGACCTTCCCGTCCTCCACCGCCAGCAGGCCGGTCTCGTCCACGAAGTCCTGCTGCCAGACCTCCAGGGAGGGATAGCCCTTCTGCCACTGGTCCAGACCCAGGCCCTTCAGCTGGGCTTTGGCATCCAGGGTGATGCGCCACATATCGGCTAAGTGCTCCGGGCGAGCGGTGATGAATTCCATAGGGGGTCCCTCCTTTGTTTGGGTCATTGTACCACGGGTTTTCGCCCTTTGTAAAGCTCTCCGAAGAGGGCCCCGCCCACGATGAGCAGGCCGCCGAAGATCTGGATGGGGGCCAGGGTCTCGTGGAGGAGGAAGGCGGAGTAGAACACCGAGGACAGGGGCTCCAGATAGCCGAAGAGGGCCACCTGCTGGGCGGGGAGATGGCCGATGGAGGAGTAGTACAGGTAGCAGCCCAGGCCGGTGTTGGAAAGGCCCAACACCAGGATGGGCAGCCAGTCCCCGGGCTGGACCTGGATAGCAAAGCCCTGGGTGAGAGCCATATACACGGCAACGGTGAGGAGGCTGAACACCAGCTGGATGGTAGGGTTCTCCAGCCCGTGGATATGCTCGTTCTTCTTGGTGGCGCAGACCAGAACGGCGTACATCACCGAGGCAAGACCTGCGCAGAGGAGGCCGAAGAGGGACTTTCCCTCCAGGGCGGCCTGGCCGTTGACCAGGATGACACCCACCAGCACCGTGAGAAAGCCCAGGACCTTGCCCCGGGTGAGCTTCTCCCCAAAGAGGAGGGGGGAGAGGATCATGACGATCACCGGGCCGCAGTAGTAGGCCAGGGAGGCCAGGCTGACCCCAATGAGCTGGTAGGCCTTGAAGAGGAAGAGGAAGAGGATGCCCTGGGCACAGCCCGACAGGGCCAGGTAGAAAAAGTCCTTTTTATAATGAGGGAAGGTGATCTTCGTCCGGGTGATGGCAAAGATGGCCAGCAGGCTCAGGGCGCCGAAGAGAAGGCGGAAGAAGACGATCTCCTGGCTGGACAGGGCGATGGCCGCTGCCCAGACCCCGTTGGAGCCGAAGAGGAGAAGGGAAATGATGTATTTGATAAACTGAGGGGAGCGCATGGCGGGACCTCCTTGTGTCTTGCGTTGGGTACATAAATAGTGTACCATAGGAAGTAAAATTCGAAAAGCGAATGTTTTGCATGAATTACATGAGAAAACGGCATGAAAAGGGGAGAGGAACATGGATCGGAACCTGCAGAAATATCTGGCCTTTGTCAAGACGGTGGAGTACGGCAGCTTCACCCGGGCGGCGGAGCTGCTGAACTATTCCCAGTCGGGGGTGAGCCGGATGATCCAGGACCTGGAACAGGAGTGGAAGGTCACCCTCCTGGACCGGGGACGGGCGGGGGTGAAGCTCACCTCCGAGGGGATCAAGCTTTTGCCCTTTGCCCAGAGCCTCTGCGGGGAGTATGAGAAGCTCCAGGCCCAGGTGGACGAGCTCAACGGCCTTCAGGCTGGTCTTATCCGCATCGGGACCTTTGCCAGCGTAGCCACCCACTGGCTGCCCAGGATCATCCGGGCCTTCCAGAAGGACTACCCCGGGGTGGACTTTGAACTGCTCATGGGGGACTATGACGAGATCGAGCGGTGGACCCTGGAGGGGCGGGTGGACTGCGGCTTTCTGCGCCTTCCCGCTGACCCGGCCCTGGAGACCCTTCCCCTGGCCCGGGATGACCTGGTGGCCATCCTGCCTGAGGGCCATCCCCTGGCCCAGCTGGAGAAGATCCCCCTGGCGGCCCTCTGTCAGGACCCCTTCATCCTGCTGGAGAAGGGGGTCAACCGGGAGGTGTCCGAGCTCTTCCGCCGCTATGGCCTGACGCCGCAGGTGCGGTACACCCTCTGGGAGGATTATGCCGTGATGGCCATGGTGGAGAGCGGCATGGGCATCAGCCTCCTTCACCGGCTCATTCTGAAACGAACCCCCTATCACTTTGTGGCGCGGCCCCTGGCAGAGCCCGCTTACCGGGACATTGCCCTGGCCCTGCGCAGCCGGCAGGGGGCCTCTCTGGCGGTCCAGCGGTTCCTGGATTACCTGGCCTATCGGTGAGGGGCTTTTTGGCAGTCTTGTCCGGCGGGTGCAAAAATCATACGAAAACCTGGCAGGGGGGAGAGGAAATCTATCCAAAAGGGCAAAATATGAAAAAGTTCAAAGGTTATTCATCTTTGAACTATTGACTTTCCGTGGGGGAAGTGCTATCTTATCTTTAGCACTCGGGAGGTTTGAGTGCTAAAACTATGAAACGGAGGCCGTGACCCATGGAACTGTCGGATCGCAAGAAGCAGATCCTCCGGGCGGTGGTGGAAAACTACATACAGACCGCTGAACCTGTGGGCTCCAAGGCCATCGTGGCCAGCGCGGGACTGAAGGTCTCCTCGGCCACCATCCGCAACGAAATGGCCGAGCTGGAAACCCTCGGTCTGCTGGAACAGCCCCACACCTCTGCCGGGCGCATCCCCTCTCCCCAGGGCTACCGGCTGTATGTGAACGAGCTCATGGAGGAGCACCGGCTCACCATCCAGGAGACCCAGAAGATCAATGACGCCCTCCACCTGAAGATCCGCCAGATGGACCAGGTGATGAGCGAGGCGGGCAAGATCATCTCCCAGCTCACCCGATACCCCACCTTCGCCCTGGCAACGGGGTCCAAGAAGGCGGTCATCAGCCGGTATGACCTGCTGATGGTGGAGGAAAACGCCTTCATCGCCGTCCTCATGACCGACGGCCAGGTGGTAAAGAACAAGCTCTTCCGCCTGTCGGAAGCCGTCTCTGCCCCCCAGCTCCAGCTGCTGAGCACCCTGCTCAACACCTCCTTCACCGGCCTGACCCTGGAAGAGCTCACCCCCGAGCTGCTGAAGGTGTCCGCCCACGCCGGGGAAGAGGCCTACAGCCTCATTAGTCTTGTGGTCTCCTTCGCCATTGAGGTGCTGGAGGAGATGGAAAACCACGTGGTCCACACCGCAGGCATCCCCAGCCTGCTGGCCCACCCGGAATACCAGAGCCTGGAAAAGGCAGAACCCCTGATGAACTACCTGGCAGAAATGGGCAGCGACCTGAACCTGCCGGTGGTCCAGGACAAGAATGTGAAGATCCTCATCGGCCCGGAGAACCTGGCCGACGAGCTGAAGGACTCCAGCGTCATCATGGCCAGCTACGACATCGGCGGCGGGATGCAGGGAGTCATCGGCGTGGTAGGCCCCACCCGCATGGATTATGCGGACCTGGCCGCCCGCCTGTCCTACTTTGCCGAGGGCCTGTCCCGGATGTTCGGCAAGGGAGAGATCCCCGCCCCCACTGAGGAAGCATAGAAGCCTGATATAAAGGAGTATTATAAACGCCATGAGCAAGAAAGATATGGACCAGAACAAGCCCGAGGGCCAGGAAGAGGTGGAAGAGGACACCGTCCAGGAGACCACCGCTGAGCCCTCTGCAGAGGAAGCCCACAAGGCCGCCCTGCGGGAGCAGGAGGACAAGTACCTCCGCCTGCTGGCCGAGTACGACAACTACCGCAAGCGCAGTCAGAAGGAAAAGGAGACTGCCTGGACCACCGCCAAGGCAGACACCGCCAAGGAATTTCTCCCCGTCTACGACAACCTGGAGCGTGCCCTGAAGCAGGAGACCGCCGACGAGGCCTACGCCAAGGGTGTCCAGATGATCATGACCCAGTTCAAGACCACCCTGGAAAAGCTGGGCATCCAGGAGATCCCCGCCCTGGGCGAGACCTTCGACCCCAACCTGCACAACGCCGTCATGCACATTGACGACGAGAACCTGGGGGAGAACGTGGTGGCCGAAGTCTTCCAGACCGGCTTCCAGGCCGGCGACAAGATCATCCGTCATGCGATGGTCAAAGTGGCCAACTAACCAAGCAAATACGATCCATTCAATATAAATCAAACTTTAAAATCAACATCCACTGTTCTATATAAGGAGGAACTTTATTATGTCTAAGATCATCGGTATCGACCTGGGCACCACCAACTCCTGCGTCTCCGTTATGGAAGGCGGCGAGGCTGTCGTCATCGCCAACGCAGAGGGCAACCGCACCACTCCCTCCATCGTCGCTTTCTCCAAGGACGGCGAGCGTATGGTCGGCCAGGTGGCAAAGCGCCAGGCCATCACCAACCCTGACCGCACCGTCATCTCCATCAAGCGTGAGATGGGTTCCAACTATAAGGTCAACATCGACGGCAAGGGCTACACTCCCCAGGAGATCTCTGCTATGATCCTGCAGAAGCTGAAGGCTGACGCCGAGGCATATCTGGGCCAGACCGTCACCGAGGCCGTCATCACCGTTCCCGCATACTTCACCGACGCACAGCGTCAGGCCACCAAGGACGCAGGCCGCATCGCTGGCCTGGAGGTCAAGCGCATCATCAACGAGCCCACCGCAGCTGCTCTGGCTTACGGCGTGGACAAGGAGAACGACCAGAAGATCATGGTCTATGACCTGGGCGGCGGCACCTTCGACGTCTCCGTCCTGGAGATCGGCGACGGCGTCATCGAGGTTCTGGCCACCGCCGGCAACAACCGCCTGGGCGGTGACGACTTCGACAAGTGCGTCATGGACTGGATGGCTGCCGAGTTCAAGAAGGCAGAGGGCATCGACCTGACCAACGACAAGGTTGCTATGCAGCGCCTGAAGGAGGCCGCTGAGAAGGCTAAGATCGAGCTGTCCGGCGTCACCTCCACCTCCATCAATCTGCCCTATATCACCGCAGACGCTACCGGCCCCAAGCACCTGGACCTGACCCTGTCCCGTGCTAAGTTCAACGAGCTGACCGCTCACCTGGTCGAAGCTACCATGGGCCCCGTCCGCCAGGCTATGTCCGACGCCGGCCTGAGCAACTCCGACCTGTCCAAGGTCCTGATGGTTGGCGGCTCCAGCCGTATCCCCGCTGTTCAGGAAGCTGTTAAGAAGATCACCGGCCAGGAAGGCTTCAAGGGCATCAACCCCGACGAGTGCGTGGCCATGGGTGCTGCTCTCCAGGGCGGCGTTCTGGTGGGCGACGTGAAGGGCCTGCTGCTGCTGGACGTCACTCCCCTGTCCCTGGGCATCGAGACCATGGGCGGCATCAACACCAAGCTCATCGAGCGCAACACCACCATCCCCGCAAAGAAGAGCCAGATCTTCACCACCGCTGCTGACAACCAGACCTCCGTTGAGGTCCATGTGCTCCAGGGCGAGCGTGACATGGCTCAGTACAACAAGACCCTGGGCCGCTTCAACCTGGACGGCATCGCTCCCGCCCGCCGTGGTGTGCCCCAGATCGAAGTTACC
>JAFSFC010000073.1 GCA_017435425.1 Ruminiclostridium sp.
GAAGGAGAATCCACTATGCAAGCCAAAGCACGCCGGGAGGCCATTTTGAACATCTTGAGCACCAGCCCCGAAGCCGTCAGCGCCAGTGCCCTCGCCGCGCAGTTTTCTGTCAGCCGGCAGATCATCGTAGGCGACATTGCCCTGCTGCGGGCCGCCGGTCTGAGCGTCATTGCCCCACCCCGGGGATATAAATTAGGGGAAGACACCGGCCTTATCCGCACCGTGGCCTGCGTCCACAGGGGGCTGGAGGAGCTGGAGCAGGAGCTGCTGGCCATGGTGGACAACGGCTGCACCGTCATCGACGTCGTGGTAGAGCACCGGCTCTACGGACAGATCACCGGACAGCTCTCCCTGTCCTCCCGGTACGATGTGACCCAATTTGTGGAAAAGGCCCGGGATGCCTCTACCCTGTCCTCTTTCACCGGGGGACTTCACCTGCACAATCTCCGCTGCCCCAGCCAGGAGGCCTACGACCGGGTCTGCGCCGACTTGAAAAAGCTGGGCATTCTCTATACCCAAGGATGATCTGTAAGGAGCGTACAAAACTATGAGCAAGCTGAAATCCTTCCTCGCCCGGAAGAATATCGTCTTTTCTGCCAAGCGTTACGGCGTGGACGCCCTGGGGGCCATGGCCCAGGGCTTGTTCTGTACCCTGCTGGTGGGTACCATCCTCAACACCCTGGGCAGCCAGCTGGGCATCGGCTTCCTGTCTGCCTCTGTGGTGACCATCGGCACAGGTGACGCCGCCACGGCCTACACCATCGGCGGCCTGGCCTCTGCCATGGTGGGCCCCGCCATGGCCATCGCCATCGGCTATGCCCTTCAGGCACCGCCCCTGGTCCTGTTCTCCCTGGCTCCCGTGGGCTATGCCACCAACATCCTGGGTGGAGCCGGCGGACCTCTGGCCGTTCTGATCATCGCCATCATCGCCGCCGAGTGCGGCAAGGCGGTGTCCAAGGAGACCAAGATCGATATCCTGGTGACCCCCGTCGTCACCGTTCTGGCAGGCATTGGTGTGGCCTATCTCGTTGCACCCCCCATCGGGGCGGCCGCCTCCTACATCGGCAACCTCATCATGTGGGCCACCGAGCTGCAGCCCTTCTTCATGGGCGTCCTGGTGTCCGTCATCGTGGGCATGGCCCTGACCCTGCCCATCTCCAGCGCTGCCATCTGTGCGGCCCTGGGACTTACCGGTCTGGCCGGCGGCGCCGCCGTGGCCGGCTGCTGCGCCCAGATGGTGGGCTTCGCCGTCCTGTCCTTCAAAGAGAACAAGTGGGGCGGTCTGGTGTCCCAGGGCCTGGGCACCTCCATGCTCCAGATGGGCAACATCGTCCGCAACCCCAAGATCTGGATTCCCCCCACCCTGGCCTCTGCCATCACCGGCCCCATCGCCACCTGCGTGTTCCACATGCAGATGAACGGCACCCCTGTGTCCTCCGGCATGGGCACCTGCGGCATGGTGGGCCCCATCGGGGTGTACACCGGCTGGGTCAACGATGTGGCTGCCGGCCTGAAGGCAGGCATCACCGGTATGGACTGGCTGGGCCTGCTCCTCATCTGCATCGTGCTCCCCGCCCTTCTCACCTGGCTCATCGGCATCCCCTGCCGGAAGCTGGGCTGGATCAAGGAAGGGGACCTGAAGCTTGAACAGTAAAAATAAGACCCTGACCATTGGTCGGGGTCTTATTTTATGAAGTTGGGCCGGTGGCCCAATGAAGTGCGCGAAGCGCATGAAGTGGTGGCCTTGCGGCCGCCATGAAGACAGGAATAAAAAAGAACCGCCGAAGCGGTTCTTTTTTTATGAAAAGACGTTATGTCAAATTCAGTCCTGGTCGACGATGATGCCGTAGCCGCCGTCGTTGCGCTTATACACCACAGAGAATGCGCCGCCTTCGTCCTCATTGCGGAAGGCAAAGAAGGTGTGGTTGACCAGGTTCATCTGGAGAATGGCCTCTTCCACAGTCATGGCACCGAAGAAGAAACGCTTGGTGCGCAGGACCTGGTAGCCGGGATCCTCTTCCTCGTCTGCCTCGGGCACGAAGTATTCCTCGTTGGGAACTTCGAAGGCCTCCTTGCGCAGACGCTTCTCCAGGCGGGACTTGTTCTTGCGAAGCTGGCGCTCGATGGATGCAACAGCAGCATCGATGGAGACAAACATATCAGAAGTGCTCTCAGCCACGCGGATGACAGTGGAACCGGAACGGATGGTCACTTCCAGGATGTTCCGTCCCTTCTCAACACTGAAGACCACAGAAACGTCGGGCTCAGTCTTGAAATAGCGGTCCAGCTTGCCGATCTTCTTTTCAGCATAAGCGTGCACGCGGTTGGGGATGTTCACTTTCTTGTCGGTAAAGGTGAATTTCATATATGTCAGCTCCTTTCGTGGGGGTGTAAAAAGAGGTCATCCTCTGTTTACATTCACAGTATACCACATTACCCTATAAAAGTCACGTCTTTTTTGCAAAAATCACAAACTGGATTTGATAACAAAAGAAAATGTAAGCATATCAACGGTTTTCGACCGGTCACACCCTTGACGGCAGGAAGAAAATGGGATACCATAGACCCGGCGGAAGGCAAGTCCGCCCTGTGACATCGTTCATTCCATTCTCCTGCTTGTGCGCTCTCTTTTGGAGGGCGCTTCTTTTTTTGCCAAGATTTCCCGGGGTTGATTTGTCCGGGAAATCTGTTATACTTTAAAGCGAGAATGAGCGAAATCCGTCGACACACAGCGGATTCGGTCGAAAACCAGAAAGGAGAAACAATATGGAAGCTTTCATTTCCAGCCTGATGGAACTGGCCACCGCCGTGGGCGGTAAGATCATCCTGGCCCTGGTGGTCCTTATTGTGGGCAGTGCAGTCATCAAGAAAATCGTGAAGCTGGTGGCCAAGAGCAAGGGCCTGGGCAAGGTGGAGGGCACCGTCCAGACCTTCGTCATGAGCTTTGTGCGGATCGGCCTGTATGTGATCCTGGTGATCTCCATCATCGGTATCCTGGGGGTCCCCATGGCCTCTGTGGTGGCCGTGCTGGCCTCTGCCGGCGTGGCAGTGGGTCTGGCTCTCCAGGGGGCTCTGTCCAACCTGGCCGGCGGCATCATGCTGATGATCTTCCGCCCCTTCCGCCAGGGAGATTACATCGAGGCCGCAGGCGTGGACGGTGTGGTCCAGGAGGTCACCCTGTTCTACACGGTGCTCCTGTCCCTGGACAACAAGCGGATCACCGTGCCCAACGGCAGCCTTATGAACGCCAACGTGGTGAACTACTCCGCCGAGGAGCTTCGCCGGGTGGACCTGACCTTCGGCTGTGCCAAGAGCGAGGCCCCCGCCCAGATCCAGGACCTGATGATGGAGGTCGTGAAGGCCAACAGCAAGGTCCTATCTGCCCCCGAACCCTTTGCCCGCCTCAGCGGCGGCTCCAACGAGGCCATGGAGTTTACCGTCCGGGCCTGGTGCAAGGGGGAGGACTACTGGGATGTGTACTTCGACCTGACCCAGGCCATCACCGAGGCCATGGGCGCCAAGGGCGTGCAGGCCCCTGCTGTTCGGGTGGTCACCCAGTAAAAAGGGCCGCTGCAAAATGCAGCAGCCCGGTGAAATTGAGCCGATGGCTCAGTGATATACGCTGGCAGCGTGTGATATTCGGCCTGCGGCCGAGGGATATTGCCCTTTCAGGGCAGTTGTGGTGTCCCTGCGGGACCGATTGAACGCAAAAGGACCTGTTGCAAATCAAGTTGCAACAGGTCCTTTATTTCTGTTAGCGATGGCCGCTGCGGCGGGAGCTGCGCTTCTCGGTCATGCGCAGGTCGGACAGCTTGCTGTCGGACATCTGCATGAACTGCTTCAGGCGGGCCTCGAAATCAGCGGGGCCTGCGGCCTGGGAAGGGGCGGCAGGGGCGGTGCGGGGCTGGCTGTTGGGCCGGGGGCCGTTGTTGGAGCGGGGAGCGCCCTCACGGTCCTTGTTGAAGGGGCGGTCGCTCTTGCCCCGGAAATCGGAGCGGCTGCCGCCGCCCTGACGATCCCGCTGGGGGTTCTGGGGACGGGGAGGAGGGGGTGTGGCCTTCTTGATGGACAGATTGATGCGGCCTGCCTCGTCGATGCTCACGACCTTGACCTTGACCTCCTGGCCTTCCGTCAGGAAATCCTTCACGTCGGCCACGTAGGAGTGGGCGATCTCAGAGATGTGGACCAGACCGGACCGTCCGCCGGGCAGGGACACAAATGCGCCGAATTTGGTGATACTTTTGATGTTTCCTTCCAGGATTGCGCCTACACTGATTTCCATATGTACTGAAAATCCTCCTCATTAAAATAGCGCTCACATACCATGAGCGGAAAAAGAGATGGTTCTCTTAATCTGTGATGTAAAAGACCCGGTCGTGGGGGGAGACCAGGCCCAGCTTTTCCCGGGCGATGTCTTCCACGAAGTCGGGGTTGTCGCGGTTTTCGATGGCGTTGGAGAGCTCGGTGTTGTACTGGACCTGCTCGGCCACCTGCTCGGTGAGGGTCTCTACCTCTGCCTTAGCGGCGGAGATCTCCTGGCGGACGTCGATCAGGGCATAGACCATGTAGGCCAGGATCAGGACCAGGAGGATCCTCCCAAGAAGACCAACCTTTTTTGAGCGAAACACTGGGGTTCGCCTCCCTTTCTGGTTTGCTGGGGCAAGGAGACTTGCCGGGGTTTTCACGTCTTAGATGATACATTTTACTCCAAAGAAGGGAAAAAGAAAAGGCCTTTTTTACAGAAAAACGCACCTGTCGAAGCGTTTTTGTCAACGGAGCCAGGAGGATGAAAGATAACCGCAGGAAGGGGCGGGTGACCAGGTCCAGGAGGCGCCGGAGGAGGGAACTGAGCAGGAGGAAATACCACCCGGCCCCCAGGGTCAGGGCGGCCAGGGTATAGAGCCGGACCTGGCCGTTTTCCAGAAAGGTGGCGATGAGGAAGAGGGTCAGGCAGACGGACAGCCAGAAGAGGAGGTCCAGCAGGCCCCGAAGGGGACGGAAGGGGAGGTGGACCCGGGGCAGGCGCAGCAGGTCGTAGAGAAGCCCCAGGCCGCCCCCCAGGGCCAGACACAGGAGAAAGGTCTGGGCCTGGAGGAGGGGGGAAAGGGCGATGCTCATCCCCGGAAGAGGCGGGCCAGGAAGCTGCCCCCCCGGGGGTCCTCTTCCTCATAGACGAGGGCGTCCACCTGGCCCTCCACCAGCAGGTCGCCCCCGTCCAGGCTGAGCTTTTCAATGTGCAGGTCGGCCCCCCGGATGGCCAGGGCCCCCTGGCTGGTGGTCAGGAGGATGGAGGACTCGTCAAAGCTCTCCACGCTGTCCACTCCGGAGAGGGTGAGACGGCGGCGGTTTTCCAGGTGAAGGCGGTGGGGGGAGGTTTCGTGGTCGGACATAGAGATCCCTTCCTTTCTGGTTTGGTTGGGAAAGGATATGCGGGAGGGGAGGAAAAAAGAAGGGAGCGTGAGTGGGAACCTTTAGGGCTACAATCCCTCAGTCTTTTGCCTGCGGCAAAATCCAGCTCCCTTTACACAAGGGAGCCTTTGCGTGTTGCACTCACCCATGGCCCCCTTGTGCAAAGGGGGCTGGCATGGCGAAGCCATGACTGGGGGATTGTAGGCCTGCCGGTGCGGTACTGTTTGGAAAAAGGCCCCTGCGTATGTGAACACAGGGACCTTTGGGTCAAACTTCGGATAGTGTAAAGGTGAACTCGGTGAAGCCCTCCTGGCTGGTGACGGTGATGTCCTCCTTGTAGGTGTTGAGGATGGTCTTGACGATATACAGGCCCAGGCCGACACCCTCTTTGTGGGCCGAGCGGGAGCCGTCGGCCTTGTGGAAGCGGTCGAAGATGTGGGCCAGCTGCTGGGGCGGGATGGTCTCGCCCTCGTTGCCGATGGCGATGTAGGCCTTGCCCCGCTGGGTGGTGATCTTCAGGGTGAGCAGGCCCTTGGGGGCGGCGAACTTCACGGCGTTGTCCAGCAGGTTGTAGCACACCTGGGTGACGGCGTCCGGGTCGCCCCAGACCATCACAGGGCCGTCGGGGAGGTCGGTCTGGACGTCCAGGTCCTTCTCGGTGATCTTGGCCTCCAGGCTCACCAGCACCCGCAGGAGGACCTCCTCCACGTCGAACTGCTCCTGGGCGGCCACCCGCTCCGAGGACTGGAGCCGGGAGAGCTCCAGCATCCGGCGGACCAGACGGGACAGGCGGCGGGTCTCCGAGGAGATGACCTGGAGGGATTCCCGCTCCTTCTCCGGGGGAATGGTGCCGTCCAGGATGCCCTCGGCAAAGCCGGCGATGGTGGTCATGGGGGTCTTGAGCTCGTGGGAGACGTTGGCCACGAACTCGCTGCGCTTCTGCTCCGCCTGGGCCAGGGAGTCGGCCATGGCGTTGAAGGCCTGGGCCAGCTCGCCGATCTCATCGGTGCGGCTGGCATACTCGGTGAAGCGGGTCTCAAACTCGCCCCGGGCGAACTTGTTGGCCGCCTTGCTCATGCCTTTCAGGGGGTCGATGATCCGCTGGACAGCCACCGAGCACAGCAGGATGGAGATCAGCAGGACGGCGGCGGCCGTGATCAGGAAGAGCTGGAAGGTGTTTTCCAGGAAGGTCAGGGCGGCAGTGGCGTCGGAGGCCACAAAGAGGATGCCCAGAGGACTGGAGCTGGTGATCTGCTCCCGGGTGAAGGGGTCCACCGTGTAGGTAACGATGGGGACGCCCGTGACGAAGCACTCCGAGGGGAGGAGACCGTTGAAGGTGGTGGTGCCGCTGTAGGCATTCTTCTCGATCAGTTGGTCCACCACCCACTCCGGCACATAGGCCCCCTGAATGGAGTACTCCTCAGAAAGGCTGGTGCCGGTGGCGTAGAGAATCCGGCCGTCGGGCTGGCACAGGAGGATGGTGGAGTCAGAGATCATGGCCACCGAGGACAGGTAGGACCGGAAGTTCTGGCTGGAGAGGGTCATGCCGTCGCTGATGGCCGAGTTGGCATAGGCCGAGATGTAGGAGATATTCCGCTCGGCGGTCTTCTGGCTCTCATTCTGTTGATAGCGGAACCCCAGGGCCAGGAAGCTGGTGCCCAGGAGGGTCATGGAGAAGACGATGAGGCAGATGATGAGGGTCAGCTGCCGGGTGTACATGCTGGTCTGCTTGGGCCGGGCGTTCTGGTGGGCGGTCTGCCGGGCCTGCTGGGCCTGTTTGGCCTGCTGGGCCTGTTGGGCTTGCTGGGCTTTTTGGGCCTTCTGTTGGGCTTTGTCGGTCATAGGCGGACCCCGCTCAGCCGTTCAGCAGTTCAAACTTGTAGCCTACGCCCCAGACGGTCTTCAGGGACCACTGGTCGCTGACCCCCTCCAGCTTTTCCCGCAGACGCTTGATGTGGACGTCCACCGTGCGGGAGTCGCCGAAGTAGTCAAAGCCCCAGACCTCGTCCAGCAGCTGGTTCCGGGTGAAGACCCGGTTGGGGGAGGAGGCCAGGTGGAAGAGGAGCTCCAGCTCCTTGGGAGGGGTATCGATGCGGGTGCCCTTCACCTCCAGCTCGTAGGAGTCCAGGTTGATGACCAGGCCGTCGAAGGTCAGGCGGCGGGCCTTGACCTCCTCGTCTCCCAGACGGCGGAGGACGGCGTGGACCCGGGCCAGGAGCTCCTTCATCTCGAAGGGCTTGACGATGTAGTCGTCGGCCCCCATCTCCAGACCTGCCACCTTGTCGATGGTCTCGCCCTTGGCGGTGAGCATGATGATGGGGGTGGAGTCGGTCTCCCGGATCTTGGAACAGACCGCCCAGCCGTCCATGACGGGGAGCATGATGTCCAGCAGGACCAGGTCGGGCCGGAAGACCCGGTAGAGGTCCAGGGCCTTGCCCCCGTCCTCGGCCACCATGGTCTCATAGCCCTCCTTCTTTAAGTAGAGGTTCACCAGCTCGGCGATGTTGCTGTCGTCCTCTACGATGAGTACCTTTCTTGCCATATACAAAAACACCTCTTTCTGTGGAATGTTCTGAGGATAGGATAGCAGAAAAGTTTGAACAAATCTGCTGTTTTTATGAATTATATCACATTTTTCTCCCGGATGGTATAGCCGGATGGAGTCGGGGGCATGATAGGGGGGAACCTTTCAGAAAGGAGATGTGACCATGAACAACAACACCAACAACCAGAACAGCGGCAAGGACTACAAGTCCACCTCCGGCCAGGGCCAGAAGAAGGAACAGCGCAAGTCCTCCGGCTCCGCCCCCGGCAAGCAGTCCGGCAGCAACTGAAGAACGCCTGTGTGCAGCCCAGGGGAAACTCCAGAGTGAGTTTCCCCTGGGCTTTTTTGCGTTCTTTTGTAGCAATGGTCGTGCTCTTTGGGGCTACAATCCCTCAGTCAGTTTCGCTGACAGCTCCCTTGTGTAAAGGGAGGTGGCTCGCCGTTAGGCGAGACGGAGGGATTGTAATCTTTGGGTTTGGTGCTTTCGTTGGTTAAAACACCCGTGGACAAAATCGGGACAGGAGAGAAGAGATGGGGACAGGAAAAATGAATCCAAAAAATATTTTTTGAAACGTGTACGTTTGCGTACACGAAACCCCGTTTTTTCGCCTATTAGTGAAAGGAGTTTTGCCTATGCATGAAACAAACGTAAGCAGAGAAGAGGTCCTCCGGCGGATGATGTCTCTGGCCGCCGGGAAGGCCAACGACCCGGTGAAGCTGGCCTACCTGCCGGAAGAGGACCGGGACAGGATCGCCCGGCTGGACCTGGGCTGTCTGACCGAGTTCAAGCGGAACGCCAGCGGCACGGTGGAGATGAAGTTCGTGGACCGGACAGCCATCTTTGTCAAGATCCTGGACCAGCTGAAGGAGGAGGGCAATGACGGCCCTGCCGCCTTCCTCCGGGCTTTGGACGGGGGACCTGAGATCCAGACCGAGCTGGTCTCCCGGCGATGATCCAGACCTTTTCCCCCAAGCAGAGGGCCGTGCTGGGGTGGTGGCGCCGGGGGGCGGAGACCGAAGGGCTGGACGCCATCATCTGCGACGGGGCGGTGCGAAGCGGCAAGACCCTCTGTCTGGGCCTGTCCTTCTTCCTCTGGGCCATGGCCCGTTTCCACCGGCAGCAGTTTGCCCTCTGCGGCAAGACCACCGAGTCGGTCCGGCGGAATCTCCTGTCCAGCGTGCTTCCCCTGTTGGAGGAGTTGGGCTTTACCTGGGAGGAGAAGGTCTCCCGGAACTGGATGAAGGTCCGGCTGGGGGGCCGGGAGAACACCTTCTACCTCTTCGGCGGCAAGGACGAGGGGAGCGCCGCCCTCATCCAGGGGGTCACCCTGGCGGGGGTCCTGCTGGACGAGGTGGCCCTGATGCCCCGGTCCTTTGTGGAGCAGGCCTGCGCCCGGTGCTCGGTGACGGGGGCCAGGTTCTGGTTCTCCTGCAACCCCGAGGGGCCGGGCCACTGGTTCTACAAGGAGTGGATCTGCAAGGCGGAGGAGCGAAGGGCCCTCCACCTGCGG
Source organism: Ruminiclostridium sp. (assembly GCA_017435425.1). Taxonomy (GTDB): domain Bacteria; phylum Bacillota; class Clostridia; order Oscillospirales; family Oscillospiraceae; genus Evtepia. The sequence continues at coordinate 9,466 of JAFSFC010000073.1, forward strand.
TTCTTCATGGAGGACAACCCCACCCTGTCGGAGGAGACCCGCCAGCGGTACGAGCGGGCCTTTCAGGGGGCCTTCTACCGGCGGTTCGTCCTGGGGGAGTGGACGGCGGCCGAGGGGTTGGTCTATGACTTCTTCGACGAGAGCATGGTGAAAGAGCCCCCGGAGGGGGAGGCGGCCGAGTGGGTCATCTCCTGCGACTACGGTACCCTGAACCCCACCTCCATGGGCCTGTGGGGGAGGTATGGGGACACCTGGTACCGGGTGAAGGAGTATTACTACGATGCCCGGGAGGAAAAACGACAGCAGACTGACCAGGAGTACGCCCGGCGGCTCCGGGAGCTGGCAGGGGACCGGGACATCCGGGCGGTGGTGGCAGACCCTTCGGCGGCCTCCTTTCTGGAGGTCCTCCGCCGGGAGGGCTGGCCGGTGCGGAAGGCCAGAAACGAGGTGCTGTCGGGCATCCGCCTGACGGCAGACGCCCTGAAGAGCGGCCGGGTGGTCATCTGCTCCCCCTGCGCCGACGCCATCCGGGAGTTTGGCTCCTACTGCTGGGACCTGTCCGACGGGGACAAGGACCGGGTGAAGAAGCAGTTCGACCACGCCATGGACGAGATTCGGTATTTCGTGGCCACGGTGGTGAGCCCGGAGGAGGGGGGCTTCTGGGCCGGGGTGGTGGAGCGAACGAGATGAAAGGAGGTACACAATGCCATTATTCAAACGAGACAGGCGGGAGGAGGTGAGGCCGGCGGTGGTCCAGCTGCGCCAGACCGACCGCCACCCCTTCCGGCTCATGGACGGGTACATCCCCCTCCACCAGCCGGAGTTCAGCCTCTACCGGTCCATCCGGGAGGCCATTCCCGTGGTGGATGCGGCCATTCTGAAGCTGGTCCGCCTCACCGGCGGGGTGGAGGTTTCCTGTCAGGACAAAAGAGCAGAGCGGGAACTGAACCAGTTCCTGCGGACGGTGCCCGCCGGGTGGAACCAGCAGGGCATCCAGGCCTTTCTGGACGGCTATCTGGACTGCCTGCTCACCTGCGGCCGGGCGGTGGGGGAGATCGTCCCCAGCCGGGACGGCCGGGAGATTGCCGCCGTCCTCTGCGGAAACGTGTCCGACATTGAGGTGAAGGAGGAGGGGAATCCCCTGGATATCCTGCTGGCCCTGCGCCGGCCCGACGGCACGACCCAGGTGCTTCCCCGGCAGGACCTGCTTCTCTTCACCCCCTACAGCCCCAGCCCGGAGAACCCCTACGGGGTCTCCCTCCTCCACAGTATGCCCTTCCTGTCCGGCATCCTGCTGAAGATCTACCAGACCCTGGGGGCCAACTGGGAGCGGGCGGGGAACCTCCGCTTCGCCGTGGTGTACAAGCCCGGGGAGGAGGGCCTGGACAGCCGACGGCTCCAGGAGCGCAGTGAGCTCCTGGCCCAGCGGTGGTCCCAGGCCATGGAGAGCACCCGTTCCGGGGCGGTCCGGGACTTTGTGGCCACGGGGGATGTGGAGATCAAGGTCATTGGGGCCGAGGCCGCCATCCCCGACTGTCAGGCCCCGGTACGGCTCATCATTGAACAGATCATCGCCCAGACGGGCATCCCGCCCTTCCTGCTGGGGCTCAACTGGTCCTCCACCGAGCGGATGAGCAGCCAGCAGGCCGACATCATGACCAGCGAGCTCACCGCCCTGCGGCGGACCCTCACCCCGGTGGTGGAGAAGATCTGCCGCCTGTGGCTGCGGATGCACGGGTACGACACCCCCTTTGCTGTGGAGTGGGAGGAGATCAACCTCCAGGACCAGGTAGAGGAGGCCCGGGCAGAGCTCTTCCGCCAGCAGGCGGCCAAGCTGGAACGGGGAGAGGAGTCCCCTCATCCGTTGCCTGCGGCGACCCCTTCTCCCCAGGGAGAAGGCTGATATGAAAGGAGGAAAATCAATGAAAACGGTAACCAAGGAGGCCCAGACCCAGCGGGCTGACCCTGTGGAAGGGGAGCTGGGCTGCATCAACCGTCTGGCCCGCCGGGAGATGACGGCAGAGGAGGTCTACACCTTTGCTGTCCGCCTGTGCGACAACCAGACCGACCGGGACGAGGAGTACTTCGACCGGGCTGCCCTGGAGCAGCTGGCCGGGCTCTTTGTGGGCAAGACCGGCATCTTTGACCACTCCTGGAGCGCCAAGGACCAGACCGCCCGGCTCTACCGCACCGAGCTGGTGGAGGAGCCCGGGGTGGTCACCCAGGCCGGGGAGCCGGGCTGCTACCTGAAGGGGTATGCCTACATGCTCCGCACGGCGGAGAATGAGGCCCTCATCCGGGAGATCGAAGGGGGCATCAAGAAGGAGGTGAGCATCAGCTGTGCCGTCAGCCGGTGCGTGTGCTCCATCTGCGGCAACGACATCCACGACCGGGTCCTGTGCAGCCACGAGAAGGGCCGCATCTACGAGGGTAAGCGGTGCATGGTGAAGCTGGAAAACCCCACCGACGCCTACGAGTGGTCCTTTGTGGCCGTCCCCGCCCAGAGAAACGCCGGGGTGGTGAAGGCCTACGGTACCGGCAAGACCCTCCGCCAGATGCTGGCCGGTCTGGACCGGGAAGGCCCCTGGCAGGCCGAGCTCCGTCAGCTGGAAAAAGAGGCGGCAGCGGGCCGGAAGTACTTGGAGGGCCTGCGTCAGGAGACCGTCCGGCTGGGCCTTCTGGCCGAGACCGACCTGGGGGGCCAGGTCCTCCGGTCCATCACCGACAAGCTGGAAGGGGAGGAGCTGGAAGCCCTCCGGGCCTGCTATGAGAAGCGGCTGGAGAAACAGATGGCCCTGCCCACCCAGCTGCATTATGGGGGCGGTCAAACCGGCCCTGCCGGGGACGACGGGGCCTTTGCCATTTAACTACATTGTAAGGAGGAACGAACATGAGCGTAGCATTCAACGGCATCGAAAATCAGGTGGTGACCTTCCAGACCGGCTCCACCGCAGCAGGAAACCCTGTGGTCATGAGCGCCAACAACACCGTGAAGAACGCCGCCGGGGGCGCCGCCCCTGTGGGCATCCTGCTGAACAAGCGCAGCGGCCACGGGGCCGTCCAGATCCGAGGGTATGTCCAGGTGTCCTACAGCGGCTCTGCCGCCCCCAGCCTGGGCTGGAACAGCCTGGTGGCCGACGGCTCCGGCGGCATGCGCCTGGCGGCCTCCGGGGAGACCGGGAGAAACTGCCTGGTGGTGAACCTGAACACCGCAGACAAGACCATGGGCCTGTTCCTGTAAGACGGGCCGGAAAGGAAGTGTGAAACATGGCATATCAGTTTGAAACCGTGAAGCTGGACAAGGGGATGTACAGCGAGGCCGGGACCTCCTTTACCAAAGTCCTGGAGAAGTGCGACCCCTCTGAGCAGTACAAGGGGACCCCGCTGGAGCATCTGGACGCCTTCCAGCGGCAGCTCAAGCGCTTTGATATCAAGGTGAAGGGGGCGGACTCCGATGTGGTCTCCAAGTTCTTTGCCACCTGGGAGTCTGCCGTCCTCTTCCCTGAATATGTGGCCCGGGCGGTCCGTCAGGGCATGGAGGAGAGCAACATCCTCCCCTTCCTCACCGCCGCCGAGACCCGCATCAGCGGCATGGACTACCGGTCCATCGCCTCTGCCCCCGGTTCCGACGACAAGGCCCTGAAAATGGTGGCCGAGGGGGCGGCCATCCCCGAGACCCGGGTCACCGCCCAGGAGAACCTGGTGAAGCTCCACAAGCGGGGCCGGATGCTGGTGGCCTCCTACGAGGCCATCCAGTTCCAGCGGCTGGACCTCTTCTCCGTGACCCTGAAGCAGATCGGGGCCTACATCAATCGGATGCACGTGGCCGACGCCATCGACGTGATTCGAAACGGGGACGGCAACAGCAACGCCGCCGCCGTGTACACCATCGGCTCCGGGGAGATCGGCGGCACCGCCGGGAATCTGTCCTACGAGGCCCTGGTGGACTTCTGGAGCCAGTTCGACCCCTACACCATGAACACCATCCTGGTGGGGGATGCCATGGCGAAGCTCCTGAAGCTCCCCGAGATGCAGGACAGCGCCGCCGGTCTGGACTTCCAGGGCACCGGCAAGCTGGTGACCCCCATGGGGGCCACTCTCCTGCGGTCCAGCGCCGTCCCCTCCAACACCATCATCGGTCTGGACAAGAACTACGCCCTGGAGATGGTCCGGGCCAGCGACGTGCTGGTGGAGTATGACAAGCTCATCGACCGCCAGCTGGAGCGGGCCGCCATCACCTCCATCTCCGGCTTCTCCAAGATCTTCCAGGAGGCCTCCAAGGTCCTGGAGATCGGCTGAGCCAGGGGGTGAGGGGATGATCGGTGAGATCATGATGGCCGCCCGGGCCTTTCTGAACCGGAATCTGACCCAGGACCAGGAGGAGGTCCTGACCGCCCTCTGTGAGAGCGCCATGGCGGCCTGGCAGGGGCGGCTCCGGGATGGCCTGACCCCCGAGGACTGCCGGGGCGCCTTCGTCACCGCCTGCGCCTGGACGGCTTTGGCCGGTCTGGCCCCCGCCCTGGAGGCGGGGGCTCCCGTCCCACGGTCCTTTACCGCCGGGGACCTGTCTGTCTCCATGGGCGGGTCCAGCGGGGACTGGAACCGGGCCATGTACCGGCTGCAGGACCGGGCGGAGGAACTGATGGTGGCCTACACCCGGGACGAGGAGTTCTTCTTTCGGGAGGTGGCGGGATGAGCTTTGCAGCGGCCTTTCTGGCGGTGGCATCCCGCCACGGCCAGAGGATCTCTCTGGAACGGGATGGGGAGGTTTTGGGGAGCGGTCTGGCCATCCTGCGGCCCATCTTTGACCGCAAGGGGCAGTTTCTCCCCACCGACCTGGGCCTGGAGCGCCGGGAGCAGGTCCTGTGCATGGCCGAGGCAGCCCTCCCCTTTGACCCTGCCCCCGGCCGGACCCTGGTCCGGTGTGAAGAGGGGACTTACCGGGTGGTGAATGTCCGGCGGGTCACCGCTGGCCTGGAGCTGGTCTACTGGCGGGCCATCCTGGAGGGGGAGGTGGAGGATCTGTGACGACCCTTACTCTGCTCCAAGAGGCCATGACAGACCTCCTCACAGCCCAGGGCATCCCCGCCATGGGGAGCTTTCCCAAAGCCGACCGGGTCCACCGGACCCAACCCCTGGCGGTGGTGGGGGTGAAGGAGGTGGCGGTGACCCCTGCCGCCTTTGGGGACTGCCTGGGGGATAGTGACCAGGGGGAGCTTCTGGGCCAGCAGGCCCGGGTGACCTTCCGGCTGGCCCTGTACAGTCCCCCGGAGACGGGGGAGGAGGGTTGCCGTCAGCTCCTGGACCAGGCCGCCGGGGTCCTCTTCCGGGGCAGCCCCGGGGGGCTTCGGTTGGAAAAATGGGTCATGGGCGAAATATCCTTTGACCAGACCAGGGGGATGTTCCGGGCCGACCTGACCGCCCAGTATCACGGGATGCTGAGGTTGGTGGTCACCGGGGAGTCCTTCTTCCTGGAATTTGCCGTGAAAGGTGGTTTGACCATATGAATGCAGTGACAGTACATGAACGGCCGGGGGTCTACTCGGCCTATGAGGTCTCCTCGGTGCTCCGGTCCGGCAGCCGGAGCGGGACGGTCGCCCTGGCGGCGGTGAGCGCCGGTGGGACCGCGGGGGAGCTCTATTCCCTCACCAGTTACAGCCAGGCGGCGGAGGCCTTTGGCCGGGAGGACGGCATGACCCTCCTGGCCAAGCTCCTCCTGGCCAACGGGGCAGCCCGGGTGTTGGCGGTCCCCGTGGCAGAAGGGGGGAGCTATGAAACGGCCTTTGCCCTGCTGGCCGCCCAGGAGGGGGTGAAGGTCATGGTGTGCGACAGTGAGGACCTGACCGTCCAGCAGGCCCTGCGGGAGTCGGTGGAGGAGGCCTCCCAGGTCCGCCGGGAGCGCATCGCCGTGGTCCCGGCTGGCACGGGGGAGTCTGTGACTCAGCTTCTGGAACGGGCCAGGAGCCTGAACAGCCAGCGGATGGTCCTCACCGCCCCTGCCGCCCAAGGAGAAACCCTGGCCGGGGCCCAGGTGGCCGCCGCTGTGGCCGGGGCCATCTGCGCCGGGTCCGACCCGGCCATCCCTCTGGGGGGAGCAGAGCTCCGGGGGATCACCGGTCTGGAGACCCGGTACAGCGAGGGGGATCTGGACACCCTCATCCAGGGAGGCGTGACCCCGGTGGAGATGACCGCAGGCGCTGCCTGGGTGGTCCGTGGGGTCACCACCCGCACCCGCACCGGGGAGGCCCCTGACAACACCTGGCGGGAGCTCACCACCATCCTGGTGGTGGACGACGTGATTCCGGCCGTCCGGGAGAGCCTGGCCGCCCGGTTCCGCCGGACCAAGAACACCCAACAGGTCCGCAGCGCCATCCGCTCCCAGGTGATCCTGGAGCTGGAGGCCAAAAAGGGGGCGGAGATCATCACCGACTATGGGGAGGTGGAGGTCCGGCCCCTGGAGGAGGACCCCGCCGTGTGCCTGGTGACCTTTGGCTTCCAGGTGGCCCACGGCCTGAACCAGATCTGGCTGTCCGCCCAGATCACCGTGTAAGGAGGTGGAGGAATGGTAACGAAAGGAATTCCCACCAGCAGCGACATCTACCTGGAGGTCAACGGCCGGAAGGTGGCGGTGGTCCAGAGCTACACCGCCCAGTCCACCCGGACCTCCACCCAGGTGGAGGCTTTTGGGGAGAGCGAGCCTGTGGCCACCATCCCCGGCCAGACGAAACACCAGCTGGAGCTCACCCGGATCTACGCCACCGACGAGGCCATGGCCGACGGCATCCGGTTCCACGACCTGGAGGACTTCAGCCTGGTCATCTGCAAGCCCGACCGGCGGGTGATCTACAGCGGCTGCCAGTGGAGTAAGATCGGCGAGACCGGCAATCTGGGGGCCTTCGTTATGGAGAAGGTCTCTGTGGTGGCCGCCCGCCGTCTGGAGACCGAAGCATGACCGCCCCGGACTGGCTGAGACTGGGGGGAGGGCCCGCCGCCCTCCCTCTGGCTGACGGCAGGTGTCTGCGGCTTCTCACCGCCCGGGAGGTGCTGGAGGCCCGCCGGGAGAGCCTGGAACTGAAGGGGGACACCGCCCTCTGCAGCAATGCCTGCCTGTTGGCCCGGGCCCTGACCTGGGAAGGGGAACCGGTCTATCCGGACGGACAGGCGGTGCTGGAAGCCCTGTCCCCGGAGGAGATCGAGACCCTGGCCGGGGCCTGGGCGGCCTTTGACCGCCGGGAGAATCCCGGCCTCACCGCACCGGCGGACCGGGTGGAGGATCTGAAAGCAGCCCTGAAGGGCCTGCCCCAGGAGCGGCTCAAGTGGAAGGTCCTCCGGGCCTTTGGAGCCCTGCCCACCGAGGAGCGGGCCAAAGCCATGACCGGCCGGGACTACCTCTGGTGCGCCCTCCACCTGCTCCTGGATGAGGAGGAGATCCTGGACCGGCTCTGTCCTGCCTGTCGGGCCCGGGCGGAGGAGGCGGCTTGCCCGGTGTGCGGGGGCGCCCCCGGGGAGATCACCGCCGAGACCAACGGGACCTTTGACTGGGATCGGTTTCAGGCCCTGAGAGAGGGGTGAGGATATGATCGACTATCTGGAAGATCTGCTGGCAGAGGAGCCAGGCCTGGATTGGAAGGATGCCGCCCTGCCCCTGGCAGCCAGGAGAGAGGAAGGACTCTGGGAGGAGGAAGCCGCCCCCGGCCGGGCAGAGCAGGAAGAGAGCAGAGAGGAAGGGCAGAACGTGCCCTTGTCCGTGGGCTGGGAGGAGGGTCCGGCGGCCGTCCGGTCCGGAGCAGCTACGCTTTTGCGTCTGCTCACCCAAGGGACTCGGGCCGTTGAAGGGCTCCGTCAGCGGGGGAACCCTATGACGGTGACCCTTGTGGAGGGATCGTCCCGGGCGGAACACCTGGACCTGGAGACCCTGGACCGGGCGGTTCAGCGGGACGCCCGCCGATACGACGGAGGCTTTTTCCTCTATTAAATAGGAAAGGAGGGCGGATATGGAACTGACGCCCATGCAGTATAAGGGGTACGTGTGGCCCCACAACCCCCGGACCTACACCATCCGATACCAGCGGCAGGTGGCGGTCCACAAGGTCCCCTTCGGCCGGTATGCCATGCAGGACCTGGGGCTCACCCGCCGGGTCATGACGGGCGAGGGGGAGTTTTACGGCCCCACGGCCTATGAGGAGTTTAAAAAGCTGGCCTCGGTCTTTTATGAGGGAGGGGCCGGCCCTCTCATCCATCCGGTGTGGCAGAGTTCCAAGGCCTATTTTGTGGAGCTCGCCCTGGCCCAGGAGCCCCGAAAGGACTATGTGCGCTACACCTTCACCTTCTGGGAGACCTTTGAGGGGTACAGCCAGGGGCTCACGGGACAGAAGACGCCGGAGACCTCCCGGCCCAGGACCTACATCCTGGCCCAGGGGGAGACCTTCTGGTCGGTGGCCCGGGACTGTGGCCTGACGGAAACGGAGCTTCTGGCCCTGAATCCCCAAGTGAAGAACCCCGGCCTGGTCAAGGGGGGCTCTGCTCTCTATGTGAAGTGAGGTGGGAGAATGACGGAATGGATCATGACCTGCTGTGACGGCAGGACCTATACCCTGCCCACGCCGATAGCCTGGCGGCTGGACTACGGCCTGGGGGACCCCTGCGACGGCTTCTGGGTAAAAACCCTGTGGACGGCAGGGCGGGAGGACCTTCTGGCTGACGGGGTTCGGATGACCGTCCGGGATCAGGGGGAGACCGTCTTTGTCGGCATCGTGGACGAGTGTGTCTGTCAATGGTCGGAAAGGGGATGTACGGCGGAGATCACCGGCCGGGGCCTCCAGGGTCTGCTCCTGGACAACCAGGCCGAGGCGGCCGACTACGGTCTGGCCACCCTGGAGGAAGTGATGCGGCAGTATGTGACCCCCTTCGGCATCTCCCTGGCCCAGTCGGTGAGCCTTCCCGGGGTGGCGGGGTTCTCGGTGCCCTCGGGGAGCAGCTGCTGGAAGGTCCTGTATCAGTTTGCCCGGTATTACGGCGGGGTGACGCCCCGGTTTGACCGGCAGGGCAGGCTCCATCTGGAACCCTGGCAGGACGGAACCCCGGTGGTCCTGGATGAGACCGCTCCCGTGACCCGGACCGCCCTCCGGGAGACCCGGTACGGGGTCCTGTCCCAGGTGACGGTGAAGGACCTGTCCGGCTGGACCGAGCAGACCGAGGTGAACCAGGACTTTCTGGACCGGGGGGGCTGCGCCCGGCGGGTGATCTGCCTGCCCCGGAAGGTGGGCCACCAGGCCCGCCGCTACCAGGCCAGATTTCAGCTGGACCGGTCGGCTGCCGGTCTGCGCCAGGTGGAGCTCACCCTGGCCATCCCCTTTGCCGCCTGGCCGGGGGATCTGGTCCGGCTGACCCGGGCCGGGTGGAGCCGGAACGGCCTCTACCGGGTCCAGGAATGCTCGGTGGAGATGGATGAACGGGGCTGCCAGACCCATCTGGTCCTGGGAGACCCGGACGCGGTGCTGTGAGGTTAAAACAGACGAGTATCCTTTGTTAGAGTGTCAAAAACCTCGTAGAGTTTCGCCGTTGCAACGGCGAAATAAAGACAAGTTCGTTTTCTGGCGCGACATGTGCGTGCCAGAAAACACTTCTCGGCCTGCCAGTGTGCCCATCGGGCGCGCGCAGCAGGCCGTAATCCCCATGTCGGAAAAGGCTTTGCCTTTTTCGACAGATGAAAAAGGAGGAATGGTATGTGGATGGCAAGACCCAGGGGGAAGGACCTCCTGGAGGAACCCGTGGCCCAGGCCGGGCAGGTGACCCTGGCCGGGTCCCCTGCCGGGGTGGTCCTGGAAGGGGAGCGGCGAAACCTCCCCCTGTTTGGTCCCGGGGGCTACCGCTGGTCTCCCCGCCAGGGGGAGACCGTGCTGGTGGTCAAGACCGGGAGGGAAGAGCCCTCTGCCCTGGTGGGGGTCCGGCAGGAGGGGGATCTGGAGCCGGGAGAGGTCTGCCTCTCTGCGGCCCAGGGGGCGGAGATCCGATTGAAGCCCGACGGGACCATCGCCCTCACCGGGAGGGTCACCGTCAACGGACAGGAGGTGTGATATGGAGGTAAGCAAACTGCGGGACGGAGACTACTGCCCGGACGGGGCTGGGGCCTTTGCCCGGGCCCAGGGGGCGGAAGCCCTGCTGGAACGGGTGATGTTCAAGCTCCGGGTCCGCCGGGGGAGCTTTCCCTGGCTGCCCCATCTGGGCAGCCGCCTGCACCTGCTGCTTCGGGCCAAGCCCTCCGCCCGTCCTGCCCTGGGGGCCAGCTACGCCGCCGAGGCCCTGGCAGGGGAGGAGGTGGCGGTCACACGGACGGAATGGGAGGAGGAGAGCCGACGGCTCACGGTCTTCCTACGGTGGCAGGGAGAGGAGCTGTCGGCCAGTGTGAAGGTAGGAGAGGAGTGAGATCGTGAAAACCACAGAGGAGATTTATCGGGAGATGATGGACCGGTTCGCCCGGGAGACCGGCATGGAGCCTGACGGCACCGGGGAGTTGGCCGTGCGGATGTATGCCCTGGCGGCTCAGGTCTATGGCCTCTATCAGGAGGCCGAATGGACCCGCCGCCAGTGCTTTCCCCAGACAGCCACCGGGGAGGACCTGGACAAGCACGCCTTTCTTCGGGGGCTTTCCCGTCAGGAGGCGGTTCGGGCTGCCGGGACCCTGCGGTTCCTGGTGAGCGGCACGGCGGCTCAGGACCTGACCATCCCCCAGGGGACGGTGGCCATGACGGCGGGGCTGGTGTCCTTTGAGACCACCCGAGAGGCCGTGCTGCCTGCCGGGGCCAACTATGTGGACGTCCCTGCCCGGGCGGTCCAGCCGGGGGACATGGGGAATGTCCCGGCGGGGACGGTCCGGACCATGGCGGTGGCCCCTGTGGGGGTGGCCGCCTGCACCAATCCCACAGCCTTTGCCGGGGGCTGCGGGGCGGAGGAGGACGAGGCCCTCCGGGCCCGGGTCCTGGCCAGCTACCGGCGGCTGCCCAACGGCACCAACGCCGCCTACTATGCCCAGGAGGCCCTGTCGGTGGAGGGGGTGGCGGCGGTGACCGTCCTGCCCAAGAACCGGGGCCTGGGGACGGTGGACCTGTACATCGCCGGCCCCCAGGGCCTGCCCTCGGCGGATCTGCTGGAGGCTGTTCAAAACCATCTGGAGACCCGGCGGGAGATCGGGGTGGACTTAAAGGTCCTGGCTCCCGCCGGGGTGACCACCGATGTGCTGGTCACCGTAAAGGCCCGGGAGGGGGTGGACGGCGCAGACGTCCGTTCCGCCGTGTCTGCCGCCCTGGAGACCTTTTTTGACGGTTCCCTTCTGGGGAAGGATCTGCTGCTGGCCAGGCTGGGCCAGGTGATCTACCAGGTGGAGGGGGTGGAGAACTATAAGTTCTACGCCCCGGCCAATGACCTGACGGTGGGGCCCGGTGAACTGCCCGTCCTGGGGACCCTGGCTGTGGAGGAGATGCCATGAGTGTTGGACAGAACCTGAGAGACCTGCTGGCTCCTCTGGGGGTCTACCGCTGGGAGGGGTCCTTCCAGTGGGGGGAGCTTCAGAGCGAGGGGGAAGCCCTGGACGGGGTGGCCCAGGTCCTGGCGGAGATCCAGCAGGAGATGCACCTGGCCACCGCCCAGGGATCCGGCCTTGCCGGGGTCCAGGCCCTGCTGGGGGTGGACCCGGGGGCCCGGGACGCCGAAGAGCTCCGTCTGGCCCTGGCAGCCCTGCTGCGGATCGACGGCAGCAGCTTTACCCTGGCGGCCATGAACGACACCCTCCGGGGGTGCGGCCTGCCCGCCCGGGTGGAGGAGACCGGGGACCCCCTGCATCTTGTGGTGTCCTTCCCGGGCATTGGCGGCGTTCCGGAGGGGCTGGGGCGGATGCAGACCATCATTGAGTCCATCCTTCCCTGCCATGTGTGGGTGGAATACGCCCTTGCCGCCATGACCTGGGCTGCCCTGGAGTCCCAATTTCAGGATTGGGACAGCCTGGAAGGTGACAAAATCACTTGGACTGACCTGGAGGATATGGTAGTCTAATGAAAAAGTTACAAAACAACCACAAGGGATTGTGTGGGTGAGACAAAGGAAACCCTAAATTTTGTACAATATTGATGAAATTCCGAAATGGGGTGATGTCAATACTTGACGGAAGGAGAGGGGAATGCTATGATATGTGTGCCATTCCAGGAGGGACACAAGATTTAGTGTCTGGCCTGGGGGATATATACAAAATAAGCACCATCCCTTGGGCCTTCTCAGGGGAGCCAGTATAGAAGGAGAGAGCCCATGACTACTGTACAGCAGATCCGGAAGCGGGACGGGAGAGTGGTCCCCTTCCACGAGAATAAGATCGCAGACGCCATCAACAAGGCCTTTGAGGCCACTTATAAGCCCGGCTATGAGGAGACCGCTCAGCGCCTGGCCCATGAGGTTGCCTCCGTGTTAGAAGTAGAGGGCAGCGCCTGCCCCGACGTGGAGCACATCCAGGACATCGTGGAACGGGTCCTCATGGACAACGGCTACGTCCAGACTGCCAAGGCCTACATCCTGTACCGCTCCGAGCGCAGCCGGGCCAGAGAGATGAACACCCGCCTCATGAAGATCTATGAGGACATCACCTTCTCTTCCGCCAAGGACAGCGACATCAAGCGGGAAAACGCCAACATCGACGGC
>JAFSFC010000074.1 GCA_017435425.1 Ruminiclostridium sp.
AAGCTCTTTGGGGTCTAATTCCTGAAACATGGTCGTTCCTCCTGTTCTGGGGCCTCACGCCCCCTTCAGTCTATGCAGGGGGCCGGGGTCAGGATACAGTGCTAGGGAAGACCCCGGCTCCGGTTCCGAAGCCTTTGGACCTTCCCTGTCTGTCTTTCATAAGCAAAAACCCGTGCCGAGAACGGCACGGGTCCGAAGCCAAGGTTATTAGTTTTCTAAACCGAACTTCTTGTTGAAGCGGCTGACGCGACCGCCAGTATCCACCATCTTCTGCTTACCGGTGAAGAAGGGGTGACACTTAGAGCAAACTTCTACGCGGATATCGCCCTTAGTAGATCTTGTCTCAATAACGTTACCGCAAGCACAACGGATAGTAGCCTGCTCGTACTTGGGATGGATGCCTTCCTTCATGAGTGTTCACCTCTTTCTGAAATCAAAAATAAGTACGCCTTCTAAGCGCATACAGTATATTAACACCTTTACTCGAAAATTGCAACTCTTTTTTCGGAATTATTTTGAAAAATTTTCACTTAATCTGGTAGTGTCACCCCGGTGTTGGGCCGCAGGAACCACAAAATACGGCGGGTGACCTTCTGTCCGGTGAGCTCCTCCAGGGCATAGGCGTAGGCCGCCAGCTGGCCCCGGTAGTGCTCCGCCCGTTCCGGGGCTTCGGCGGCAGAGACCCGGTCGGTCTTGAAGTCCACGATGGTGATCCCGTCCAGCCGGGTGAACCAGCAGTCGATAACGCCCTGGAGCAGGACCTCCTCCCCCTCCGGCACGTCAGGGTAGAACCGACGGGCAGGGGCCAGGATGGAGAAGGGATACTCCCGATGGCACTGGGCGCTCTCCCGGATCTCCCGGCCCAGGTCCGAGGCGAAGAACCGGGCCATGGCGTAGGGGGCCACGGCCTTGGCCTGCTGTTCGGTGAGGTACTCCTGGGAAACCAGCCGGGCCAGCTCCTCTTTGATCTCCTCCACGGACCCGGTTTTGTCCAGACGGACACACTGCATGGCCGTGTGGAGGGCGGTGCCCTTCTGGGCAGGGGTGAGACCCAGCTCCTCCTGGGCAAACTGGGGCCGGTAGAAGGGCTTGGGCTCCTGAGGGACTCCCTGGTCCAGCAGGAAGGCACCGGGGTCGTCCTCCTCCCCCACCACCTGGGTGGCGGTCACCTTGGCCGGGGTGGCCCCGGAGAGGCGGTGGGGATACTGCCAGGTAAGATCGGACAGGAGGGCTTCCAGGTCGGTGGTCTCGGCTTCCTCCTGCCGGACCACCTCCCGGCGGATGATCTCCTGGGATACCTCTCCGCTGTGATAGCGGATGACCCAGGGCGGGCCGTATGTCCCGGGAACCGAGGCGTTGGTCCCGGCGTACTGTCGGAGAGCAGAGCCCTCAGGGCGGGCCAGGGCGGTGAGGAGGAGCCACTGGCCCACGCTGGAGCAGGAGGCCAGCACCCGGGGATCGGCAGGAACGGACACACTGTCGGCCAGATTCTTCAGGTCGGAGGTGCCGTAGGCCAGGGAGTGGGTCATGATGAGCTTTTCCTTGGCACGGGTCATGGCCACGTACAGCAGGCGCATCTCCTCGGCCAGCATCTCCCGGCGGAGGGCCAGGGCCACGCCGGTCCGGGCCAGGGTGGAGAACTCCACGTTGGTCTCCCGGTCCAGTCCCTTGGCCCCCAGGCCCAGCTTGGGGTGGAAGAGGACGGGCTTCATCATGTCGTTCTGGTTGAACCGCCGGCCCAGGCCGCACAGGAAGACCACGGGATATTCCAGGCCCTTGGACCGGTGGATACTCAAGATTTTCACGCCGTCGCTCTCCTTGGAGGGGACAGAGGCCGACCGGAGACCGCCGCTCTCCTGGACCCGGTCCAGGTGGAGGAGGAAGCCGAAGAGGCCCTTGTGGCCGGTGCCCTCAAAGCGACGGGCCAGCTCGTAAAAGGCCAGCAGGTTCTCCCGGCGCTTCTCCCCGCCGGGCATGGCGGCGAAAATTTCCAAGAGGTCGGTCCGGCGGTACAGGTCCCACAGGATCTGATGGCTGGACTTCTCCCCCGTCCCAAAGCGCAGGGCTTCCAGGTCGGTCAGGAAGGCCTGACAGTCTTCCATGCCCTGGTCAGCAGCGGCACAGAGAGCGGTGTAGAAATCCCCCTCTGCGGCGGCTCGGATCTCGGCCAGACGGTCTCCCGTAAAGCCGCAGACCGGGGACCGCAGGACGGCCACCAGGGGGATATCCTGGCGGGGATTGTCCAGGATCTGGAGCCAGGACAGGGCCACGGAGATCTCGGTGGTCTGGAAGAAGTCTCCCCCCTCCTCGGCCGACCAGCCCACCCCCTGCTCCTCCAGGGCCAGGGTGTAGAAGTGGCGCACCGGGCCGGGGGACCGGAGAAGGATGGCGATGTCATCGGGCCGGAGGGGGCGGGTCCCCCCTGCCCCGTCGGACACGGGAAACTCGCTGTCCAGCAGGGACTTGATCTGCCGGGCCACGAACCGGGCCTCCAGGTAGTTCTTGTTCTGCTTGTCCTCGGTGAGGGCCGGGTCGTCGGAGAAGTCCAGCACGTGGAACTCGGTCTCGTAGCCCGTCCCTTCCGGGAAGGTCCCACCGGGATACAGGGCCTCCTGGTCGGTGTAGTCCATCTCCCCCAGCTCCCGGGACATGATGTTCCGGAAGAGGTCATTGGCGGCCTCCAGGACCTCCGGTCGGGAGCGGAAGTTTTTGGACATGGTGATCTTCCGGTCCTCCCCCGGCCGGGCTTCCGTCCAGGGGGCAAAGGTCCGGTATTTTTCCAGGAAGATGGTGGGGTCGGCCAGCCGGAACCGGTAGATGGACTGCTTCACGTCGCCCACCATGAATAGGTTCCGCCCCTCATCGGACAGGGCCTGGAAGATGGTGTTCTGGACCTGGTTGGTGTCCTGGTACTCGTCCACCATGATCTCGGCGTACTGGCTCCCCCACTGACGGGCCAGGTCGGTGGGCTGACCGGCCTCGTCCACCAGGAGGCGGACGGCATAGTGTTCCAGGTCGGAGAAGTCCAGCAGGGACTTTTTCCCCTTGGCCTGGTCATAGGCGTTGGAGAAGTCCTCCACCAGGGAGATCAGGCCGCTCATGGCAGGGGCCACCAGGGCCATGTCCGCCAGGAGTTCCTTGGAGGGGCTGGAAAACTGTTTGGCCAGGTTGGTGGTGACCTTCTTGCACCGCTCCCGGATGGCCTTGATCTGCTCCTGGGCGGCTACGTCCTCCACATTCTTGGCCCCGCCAAACCGGGGATAGTCCACGGCGCACTGGGCGGCCTCGTCCCAGCTGTGGGAGAGGGCCTGGGCCAGGTCTTCCAGGTCCTGGAGGGTGGCGGTGAGACTGGGCAGGTAGGCCTTTTCCAAAACGGGGTCTCCCTGGGCCAGATCACAGGCCCGTTCCATCTGCCCTGCCCAGTAGTCCACGGTCTGGCGGGCATCCTCCAGCAGGAGTCGGCCCCAGGGGGTCTGGCCCACGTCGGTGACCCCGGTGAGATCCAGGGCGGCCCGCTGGTCCTCCAGCCAGGCGGTGGGGTCGGGGTAGCTCTGGGTCTTGCCGTAGACGTCCAGGGTGATATCCACCAGGCGGCTGTCATCCCGCCCGGCGGTGAGGACGTCCAGGAGCTTGGCAAAGTCCCCCTCGGGGTCCACGTTTTCATACCGCTCCTCCAGCACCTGGTCCAGGGTCCGGGCCATGAGGACCTGGGCCTCCTCGTCCTCGCAGAGGGCGAAGTCGGCGGGCAGGTCCAGCAGGTGGCCCCACTGGCGCAAAAGGACGGTGCAGAAGGAGTGGATGGTGGAAATTTGCGCCTTGTACAGCAGGGCGGTCTGGCGGCGGAGGTGGGCATTCTCCGGCTGGAGGGCCAGGGCCTCGCTGATCTCCTTGGCGATGCGCCCTCTCAGCTCCTCGGCGGCGGCCCGGGTGAAGGTGATGATGAGAAACTCATCCACGTTCTTCCCCTCCGTGAGGATCCGGTCCAGCAGCCGCTCCACCAGGACGCGGGTCTTGCCGGAACCGGCGGCTGCAGAGACCAGGAGACCTCCCCCCCGGTTCTTCACCACCGCTTCCTGTTCAGGTGTCCGCTTCACGGCCATGGCCGTCACCTCCCTCCTCCTTCCGGGCCAGCCAGCCCCAGAAGTCGCTGTTGCTCACCGATGGGATCCATCGGCGCTGGTCCTTCTTTTCTTCAAACTGGCAGGCCCGGAAGAACTCGCAGTACTGACAGGCGTTCTTGCTGGGACCCCGCCAGAAGGGGTCTGCATCGATGTTGCCCACGGCGATCTCCCGGCAGAT
The DNA here is from genome assembly GCA_017435425.1 of Ruminiclostridium sp. Classification (GTDB taxonomy): domain Bacteria; phylum Bacillota; class Clostridia; order Oscillospirales; family Oscillospiraceae; genus Evtepia. The sequence goes on from JAFSFC010000074.1 coordinate 4,300, forward strand.
GTCCTTCAGAATGTGCTGGGTGTGCTTCTTGAGACGGCCCAGCTTCTCGGCGGACACCAAAGCATCTCCGGAGATCTTTCCAGTGCGGCTGCTGACCTTCAGGGGCAGGAAGCGGATGCCGCTCTCCTTGTGCTCCATGGCCTCCAGCACGTCCTCGTCCTCCAGGATGAGGCCCCGGCGGACCAGTTCCTTGTCCATGAGCCTGATGCGGGCATTGGCATCCATGTCCCGGCTGCCGGAGATGACCGCCTCCCGGGCAGGAAGGTAGAGCACACCGGCAGGGACGGTCTCGGCCCCGAAGAGGGGGCCGCCCTTCTCCTCCAGGGTGAAGAGGTAGAGGAGCATCTGCAGGCCCAGGCCGTTCCACACCTCGGTGAGGTCGAAGGACTTCCGGCCGGTCTTGTAGTCCACCACCCGGAGGTAGAGGCGGCCGTCCTTGACCCAGCCGTCCACCCGGTCCACAAAGCCTGAGATGCGGAGGGTAACGTCCCCCTCCCGGATCTCCACAGGAGGCAGGTCCTTGCCGTAGCCGAAGCCCAGCTCAAAGGCGATGGGCTCAAAGTCGGAAGCCCACAGCTCGGCGGCTACGTTGTCCACCACCGCCTGGACGTTCTTCTGCAGGCGGCGGAAGAGGTATTTGAAGCGAGGGGTCTGGTGCTCCATGCCCCCCAGCTCGGTGAAAATGTAGTCCTTTACCACCTGGCGGGTGAGCTCCCGGATGTCCTCATCCCGGCAGGCCTTGATGCCGCCCTTGTCCCGGACCCCCTGGAACACGTGCTCCAGAACGTAGTGGACAAAGGTGCCGTATTCCGGGGCGTGGAAGCCCGCCGGACGGCGGTCCTTGGCCCCCAGGCCGTACCGCAGGAAGTAGGCAAAATGGCAGGATTTGTACTGATCCATCCGGGAGGCCGACATGGCCACCTTCTCCCCATAGAGGGCCTTGACCGCCTTGGGGGACAGTCTGCCCCGCTTCCACAATGCCGCCCGGTCCAGACGATCAAAGGAGGCGGCAAAATCCGCCCGGTCCTTCAGGGCCTCCCGGGCCTGGGGCAGACGGGCGGCCTGAGCCCGAAGCTGGTCGGGAGAGGGCCTGGTCTGGGCGGTCTGCTCTGCCCGGGGGAAGAGGGTCCGCAGGGTCTCCACCAGGAAGGAGGGCCGCTTTTCGTCCCCGCTCTCCCCGGCGGCAGGCCAGGTCACATAGAACCGGTCGGTGGGCTTGGTGCAGACGGTGTAGACGATGGTCTCCTCACGGCTGAGCTTTTCCTCCATGCGGGGGGCCAGCTCCAGGCCGTAGTCCTCCAGCAGTTCCCGGTCCCGGTCGGTGAGCAGGCCCCCGCCGGGGGTGACCAGGGGGATGGAGCCGTCGTCGGCCCCCAGGAGGAAGAGGACCTTGCAGGACCGGTTGGCCAGCCGCTGGGCATCACCGGCGGTGACACGGTCCAGGGAGGCCGGGATGGAGCCCACGGAATACCGGGACAGCAGGAGCCGCAGGAGGCGGGCGAACTCAGAGAAGTCCACCTCCATCTCCCCCAGGAGGGCGGAGCACTGCTCCAACCCCTGGCAGAAGATCTCCCACAGCTGGCTGGACTGCCGGGCCAGCTCGGGTTCCCCCTGGTCCAGGAGCCGGGCGGTGCGGGCCTCCAGAGCCTCGGGGGCCTGGATCTCCTCCAGGAACCGGTACAGGGCCAGGACCTGATCCCGGACGGACTTCTTCGGTTCCTTGCCCAGGGCAATCAGAGGAGCCATGACCCGCTGACGGAGGGCATTCAGCTCCTCCAGAATGGCCTGGTCCCCTTCTTTGAAGGTCTGATGGTAGCCCTCGGGGTGCATGGTCCAGGCCTTGGTCCAGCGGCTCCCCCAGATGTTCCAGGTGAGGACGTAGTTTTCCAGCTTGTCGCATTCCTCTGCCGTGAGACCGGCCAGGCCGGTCTTTAAGTAGCGGAACATATCCTCATAGGCATACCCTCCGCTGACACAGTCCATGGCGGCGGTGATGAGGGTGAAAATGGGCTTTTGGAGAATGTCGGTCATGTCCGACTGGAAGAGGGGGATGTCATACTCGGCAAAGATCCCCTCCAGGTGCTCCCAGTACCGGTCCATGGTCCGGGCAGAGATGGCAATGTCCCGGTAGCGGACCGCCCCGGACCGGACCAGGTTTCTGATCTCCCCGGCGGCCCAGCGGACCTCCTCCCGGGGGGTGGGCAGGCTGGCCAGAACCACCCGGTCATCCTCCCCCCCATAGGAAGGCTTGTGGGTGGCAAAGAGGTGTTCCTCCAGGTGGGCCAGGGCAGGATGACGGCCCACCCGGGGAGGAAGGGTCTCCTCCTCCACGGGAACGCCGGCCTTGGCGGCCAGACGCTTCATCCAGGCCACGGTCTTCCGGGCAGGGGCAAAGACCCCCTCCTCCCCGATCCGGTCCCCACAGGTGAGGGTCAGGGTGACGGAATGGGCCTGGCGGAGAATCTGCTCCAGCACCAGTCCCTGCTGGGGGGTGAAGTCGGTGAAGCCGTCCAGGTAGACGTCTTTGTTTTTGAAATAGGGGTAGCCCTTCAGCTTTTCCGCCAGACGGGTGAGCCGGTCTCTGGGGTCCAGGCTGCCCCGGGCGGTCATGGCCTCGTAGGCCCCGAAGATGAGGCCCAGGTCCCGGAGCTTTTCTCCGTCCAGACCCTCGGTCTCCTCCCCCACCTGGGCCAGGTGGGCCCCGGTGACACAGCAGCTCTTCAGCTCGTCCATGGTGGCCAGGAGGCTGGAGAGGAACTCCGGCTTCCGGGAGGGCATGGCGTAGACCGTCAGGTTCCCGCTCACCGCCTTCAGGGCGGCGTACATGACCAGGAGGCGGCCGCCCTCGTCCAGGACGGTCTGGGCCCCGCCGCCGGCCAGGGACAGGACCCGGTTCTCCAACCGGGTGAAGGAGAGGACCTCTCCGTAGAGCCCGGCCCGGTTGCCGTTTTCCTGACAGAACCGCCGCTCGGTCTCAAAGGAGGCCTGCTCGGGGACCAGAAGCAGCTGGGACCGATGGCCCCCCTCTGTTTTCATCCGGCCAAAGACCTCTGACGTTTTTCCGCACCCGGCCCGACCGGTGACGATGCGCAGCATGGCCGCACCTCCCTTGGTTTCTTAGTACACGAAGGAATTCCCTTCGTTTCTCACGATCTGCTCCCACTGGGCAAACTCAGGGGTGTTGGCCCAGTCGTAGTTGGTAGCATTCTGGGCGTCCTGGGCGTTGGGGGTGTACCGCCAGCGCATCAGTTCCCCCTCATAGAAGTAGAACCGGTGGGCATCCTTGGCCTCGTAGTAGGCAAAGATCAGCTGCTGGTTTTCGTAGTAGTAATACCGGCTGTAATCCATGCCCCAGGCCCCCCGGGGGATGATGACACACTTCAGGCCCCACTCATCGTAGTACAGATTGATGCCCTCCTGCTCCACCTCCACGGAATAGCGGTCCAGGTTGGCCACAGTGTCGTTGTAGATGGCCCGGATGCGGCTGACCTCGGTCTCCACATCCACGCCGGGGTACTCACTGTCCCCCTCCTGGGACTGGGGCTGCTGGACCTGGGGAGCGGCGGGCTTCTGAGGCTGGGTCACAGGGGGCGTGACTTCCTGGGGAAGGTTCTGCTCCTGGACGGTGGTCTGCTCCGCCAGGTCCTCCTCCAGCATAAAGATGCGCATGGCCATGACGCCGATGACTCCACCGATGATGAGGGCGATGACGAGACCGATCACGATGCCGATGACAGTTCCTTTCTTCATCTCTCTTTCTCCTCTCTTTACAACACAGGCCTGCCGGAATCGGCAGGCCTGCGATGGTCTTGTTCAAAAAATTACAGGGAGTCGTTGGAGCCCAGGACGTTGATGATCTTGTCCTTCACCAGGTCCTTGACGTACTGACGGCCCACCTTCAGGTAGCTTCTGGGGTCGAAGTTGGCGGGGTCCTTCATGAGCTGCTCACGGACGCCGGCGGTCATGGCCAGACGCAGGTCGGAGTCGATGTTGATCTTGCAGACAGCCATGGAAGCGGCCTGGCGCAGCTGGTCCTCGGGCACGCCGATGGCGTCCTTCAGCTCACCGCCGTTGCCGTTGATGATCTCAACATAGCTGGGGGTGACGGAGGAAGCGCCGTGGAGGACGATGGGGAAGCCGGGCAGACGCTTGGAGATCTCCTCCAGGATGTCAAAGCGCAGCTTGGGCTCGGTGCCGGGCTTGAACTTGAAGGCACCGTGGCTGGTGCCGATGGCGATGGCCAGGCTGTCCACGCCGGTGGCACGGACGAACTCCTCCACCTGGTTGGGGTCGGTGTAGGAGGACTCCTCAGCGGAGACGTTCACGTCGTCCTCGATGCCGGCCAGGCGGCCCAGCTCACCCTCCACCACAACGCCGCGGGCGTGGGCGTAATCCACCACCTTCTTGGTCAGGGCGATGTTCTCCTCAAAGGAGTGCTTGGAGCCGTCGATCATGACGGAAGTGAAGCCGCCGTCGATGCAGGCCTTGCAGATCTCAAAGTCCTCGCCGTGGTCCAGGTGCAGGGCGATGGGCAGGTCGGTGTCGGCAACAGCGGCCTCCACCAGCTTCATGAGGTAACCGTGCTTGGCATACTTGCGTGCACCGGCAGAGACCTGGAGGATGACGGGGGAGTTGGCTTCCCGGGCTGCCTCGGTGATGCCCTGGACGATCTCCATATTGTTGACGTTGAAAGCGCCGATGGCGTAGCCGCCCTCGTAGGCCTTCTTGAACATTTCAGTGGTAGTAACTAACGGCATGATGACCGCTCCTTTCAAAAAATCCAGATAAATCATTTTACCAACAATCATTCATAATTGCAAGTCTCGCCCGTGTATGTTATGATATTTGTAACTGAACAAATTTCAACCCACTATGAGATCACATAAACATCAGGAGGTATCCCCTATGGAAAATCTGAAGGGCGCATGCATCATCGGCCAGTCCGGCGGCCCCACCTGCGTCATCAACGCCAGCGCACAGGGCGTCATCCAGACCGCTTTGGCCAACGAGAACATCACCCGTGTCCTGGGCGCAGCCCACGGCATCAAGGGCGTGCTGGCCGACCAGCTCTACGACATGGGCCAGGAAGATCCCGCTGAGCTGGACCTGCTCCAGTTCACCCCCTCCTCCGCTCTGGGCTCCTGCCGCTACAAGCTGGCTGACCCCGATGTGGACGACACCGACTACCAGCGCATCCTGGAGATTTTTAAGAAGTACGACGTCCGCTACTTCTTCTACAACGGCGGCAACGACTCCATGGACACCTGCAACAAGATCAGCAAGTATATGCAGAGAGTGGGCTACCCCTGCAACATCATGGGCGTGCCCAAGACCATCGACAACGACCTGAGCGGCACCGACCACTGCCCCGGCTTCGCCAGCGCAGCCAAATACATCGCCACCTCCTGCATGGAGCTGTACCAGGACGCCCGTGTTTATGACACCGGCACCGTGGTCATCGTGGAGATCATGGGCCGTCACGCAGGCTGGCTGGCCGGCGCTGCAGGCCTGGCCTCCTGGGCCGGTTCCGGTCCCGACCTGGTCTACCTGCCCGAGGTGGACTTCGACATGGACAAGTTCCTGGCTGACGTCAAGCGCATCTACGAGGAGAAGGGCAACTGCCTGGTGGCCGTCTCCGAGGGCATCCACTACGCAGACGGCACCTTCGTCTCCGAGGCCAAGACCTCTGCCACCGACGGCTTCGGCCACGCCCAGCTGGGCGGTCTGGCTGCCATGCTGGCCGACGTGGTCAAATCCAAGATGGGCGTGAAGGTCCGGGGCATCGAGCTGTCCCTGCTCCAGCGCTGCGGCTCCCACCTGGCCTCCAAGACCGACGTGGAGGAGGCTTACCTGGTGGGCAAGACCGCTGTGGAGGCTGCCGTGGCCGGCATGACCGACCACATGGTGGGCCTGGACTGCACCCGTGACGAGAACGGCTACCAGTGCAAGGCCAAGCTGGTCCCCCTGAGCGAGGCTGCCAACACCGAGCGCAAGGTCCCCCGTGAGTGGATCAACGCCGAGGGCAACAACGTGGAACAGGGCTTCATCGACTACGCTCTGCCCCTGGTTCAGGGCGAAACCATCCGTCCCCTGGAGAACGGCCTGCCCCGCTTCGTGAAGCTGAAGAAGGTCCTGACCACCAGCATGGACTGATGCTTCCGCATCAGTCCAGTGAAATTGGGCCCTTGGCCCAGTGATATACGCCTTCGGCGTGTGATATTTGGCCTGCGTCCAAGTGAAATTGCCCTTTCAGGGCAGCTATGGTGTCCCTGCGGGACAAATAAAACCCATTGGGGCCCGTTGCAAACTGAATTTGCAACGGGCCCTTTTCTCCCATTCTTCCTTTGAACACAACAGTTTTTCTACATCCTGTTGTTCCGTTTCCTTTCTTTTCCCGCTAGGATAATGGCAAGAAAACAAAGGAGGCTCTTACTATGAACACCGACAAGATCTATGCCGAGTCCATCGCAAAGGACTATGCTCCCAAAGACAACTCCAAGCTCGTCGCCCTCAAAAAGCTGGATGCCCGGGCCAAGCTCCCGGCCACCGTATTCACCTACACCTTCGGAATCCTTTCCTCTCTGGTGGCCGGTATAGGTATGTGCCTGTCCATGCAGGTGATCGGAGGCACGGTCCCCCTCACGGTTCTGGGCATCGTCCTCGGTATCCTTGGGTTTATCGGGTGCGCCGTGAACTATCCCCTGTATCGGAAGAAGCTGGAAAAGGGAAAGGCCAAGTATGCCTACGAAATCGTAGAACTGGCACGCCAGATCAGCGACCAGTGATCTGCCCGGAAAGGAGGTCCCCATTTGAACAAGTCCGAGAGCAAATACTTTAATACTGCCATCCGGTTTGACAAGGCTCTCCTTTCTCTTCTGGAGGAAAAGCCCTTTGATTACATTACCATAAAGGAACTCTGCGAGAGGGCCGGAGTCAGCCGCTCCACCTTCTACCTCCACTATCAAAACACCGCCGACCTTCTCCAGGAGGCCACCCAGTATGTGTTGGAGCAGTTTCTTTCCTATTTTCCCGAAAAGCGGGAGATGGCCGAAGACACTGTGCGGGCCACGCCCTTAGATGAACTGAACTTTACCACCGACGCTTACCTTCTCCCCTATCTATCCTACATCAAAGAGAATCAGAAGATCTTTTCCGCCGTCCTCTCCCACCCCTCTACCTTTCGCTTTCCTGACCTGTTCCAGCAGCTTTTCGATCACATCTTTGACCCCATTCTGGATCGTTTCCAGTATCCGGAAGAGGAACGGAAATACGTCATGATGTTCTATCTGAACGGTCTGACCGCCATCGTGACCCAATGGCTCAACGACAACTGCCAGAAAAGTACGGAAGAGGTCTCTCTGATCATACGCCACTGTATCTTTGGCCACTGATCCCGATTCTCCCTCTGCTGCCGCAATATTGCGGTAGCTTTTTTACCCTCATCAAACGGGTCTTTTGTCACTTTCTGCGTGTTCCGGTGATGGCAATGGATCCCATGGGAGCGGTCAGGGTGCCCTCCACAGCATCTCCTGTTCTCCTGCCCCGCACAACGGCATGCATCTTGCGGAGCATCACCTTTGCGTTGATCTCATAGGAGAACCCCTCTGCCGTGGCAATGCCGTTTTCCACCCTGTAAGTACGCCCCATAAAGTCCATGGTGCCGGTCAGCACAGTGCCTTCCACCTGGAATATCAGCTGGCCCCGCTGTTTTCCCATGGGGGTGGCGATCACAGCGTCATAGACTCCGGCCAGTTCCGGGTCCGGTGCACCCAACCCATCAATTGGGGTCTGCTCCCTCTGTGCTGCCGCCAATGCCGCCCGTTCCCGGAGCTTTCGGCTCTCTTCCACGGGGTCGGCAGCCTGGATGGCCTCGCAGTCTGCTGCATCCAGCACATAGTTGGCCCAAAGACTGGAAATTTCATAGTGCATGTCTCCGGAAAAATCTGCAATCACGTCCCCTCCGCGCTTCAACACCAAGTGTCCATTGGCCCGGAACCGGCTGAAGGTAGGGTAGACACCCAGTTCATCGTAATACACCTTGATCTCTTCGGGGGTCAGGTCATAGTGGTTGGTATAAACAAACTCTTCCCCGGACTTCAACGTGTAGACCGCTTCCATATCTCCCTGCTTAAAGCAATACCGGGAAACATCCGGCAGCAGCTTGCCGCTCCCTTGCTGAGGGCGGGTCCCTTCCACCGTGATGGCAACATCATCGGTCCGCACCACATTGTCGATCAAAACGTTCCCCTTCCCATCCTGCACGCAAAACAGGGGAAACTGAACATGATCCGTGTCCCGGGCCGAAACCAGGTCAAACAGCAGCACGGTGTATTCCCCGGTTTGCTGGCGGCCCCAGAACCACCGGTTCCAGAACTGATAGTTTTCCGAGGTACCCCACTGGTGATCGTGGTAGCCAACCCCTTGCACGGGAACCCGTTTCCCGCCACAGGTGATGCTTCCGGACACACTGCCCCTGGGCACAGCACACAGCCAGGTAAAGAAATTGCCGTCATCCTTTCCCATGTAAGCCGTACCCGGCCGCCAGGGGGTGACTGTACTTTCCAGGGTGAGGTCGATGGAGATCCCCTTTTCCTCATGCTCCACGTGGAGTTCATAGCAGGACAGATCTCCCCGAAAAACGTTCACACCGCAGCGGACATCACAGTTTCCCGCTCCAAAAGAACACTCGGATGCATCGTAAAACCGAGCATCGGTCTCCACGGACCCATCCGGAAACTGGATATTATAGTAAACAAAGGGATGATACCCGGCTTCATCAGGTCGGAACGGAGGGTTGGTTGCAAAGTTTACGCCCACCTTGGTGCCGTCCTCCATGTCTGCATCGAAGTACCACCATTCGATCCGCCCCAGCTCGTCCGTGTTTCTTCTGCCATCCTCCCAGGCTTCCACACGGTTAGGGTTTACCCCCAACGCTTTATAGTCCTCCGGGGTATTCATCATCCGCATGTTCTTCATAGTCACTACCTCCCATCTGCTTTATATAAATAACAAACGATTATACGTTTTACAACACCTGTTGTGTTATGATATCATAGTACTGTTGTGACAAGGCATCGTCAACCAACAGCCAAAACGCATCTGTACGATATCAAACAAAAGAGGGAGATTCGTTGGATTATGGAACAAAAAACCGACCTTCGCATCCTGAAAACCAACCGTGCTATCCGGGAAACCTTTTTGTCCCTGATGTATGAACATGGATTTGAATCCATCACCGTAAAACAGATCCTGGACGGGGCACTCATCAACCGCTCGACCTTTTACGCCCACTACCGGGATAAATATGACCTGCGGGATCAGATCGAAGAGGACCTGCTGGACGGATTTGCCGCCTGCGCCAGCAGAAGCTTTGAAGGAAACTGCATCCTGAACACGCCCAGCGAAGCCTCCATCAAAACCTATCTCAGCGCCATGCTGGGATATCTGGATGAAAACCGAACCCTGGTGTCCTATTTGCTTGGACCCAATGGTGACCCGGCCTTCTCCTCCAAAATCGGGAATAAGACCCATGAAGTATGGCGTGAACTGGGGCTTCTCCCCCATCTCAATCTGCCAGAAAATTATGCCTTCGCCGGGCTATCGGGCATGGTTTCCGGTATTTTATCCGAGTGGGCCCGGTCTGGATTCCATGACCCAAAGGCAGATGTGATCCACGTTTTGTTCACCCTCTTGATGAACCTCTCTCAGGCCCTCATGGTTTATCCGCAAGAATAAGTGCCGCAGACCGGGTATCTCCCCGTTTTTTTTCACATACTATGGGAAAACCCGCAAAGGAGGTCATGCCATGGCCAATCATCTGCAGGGGCAGACCAGCCCCTATCTCCGCCAGCACGCCCACAACCCGGTGGACTGGTACCCCTGGTGTGAAGAGGCCTTCCAGAAGGCCCAAGCCGAGGATAAACCGGTCTTTCTCAGCATCGGCTACAGCACCTGCCACTGGTGCCACGTGATGGAGCGGGAGAGCTTCGAGGACCGGGAGGTGGCCGAGCTTCTCAACCGGGATTTTGTGTCCATCAAGGTGGACCGGGAGGAGCGGCCGGACATCGACAGCCTCTACATGGGGGTCTGCCAGGCCTTCACAGGAAGCGGCGGCTGGCCCACCACCCTCTTTCTCACCCCCGACCAGCGGCCCTTCCACGCCGGGACCTATTTCCCCAAAACCAGCCAGCGAGGTCTCCCCGGAATGCTCCAGCTCCTGCCCGCCGTCCGCCACGCCTGGGACCACGACCGGGACAAGCTCCTGGCCCAGAGCCGGGAGGTCCTGGACCTGCTCCGGCAGGAGAAACCCCAGCCCCAGGGCACGTCCCACCGGGACATCCGCCTGAAAGCCCTGGACCATTGGCGGGCCTCCTTCGACCCCGTGTGGGGCGGGTTTGGGTCGGCACCCAAGTTCCCCATGGGCCACAGCCTTCTGGCCCTGCTGACCATCGGGGAAAAGACCAACAACCGGCCCGCCACGGCTATGGCCCTCAAAACCCTGGATCAGCTCTGCCGGGGCGGGATCTTCGACCACATCGGGGGCGGATTCTCCCGGTACTCCACCGACCGGCAGTTCCTCATCCCCCACTTTGAAAAGATGCTCTACGACAACGCCCTGCTGATCCTGGCCTACTGCAAGGCCTGGTCGGTGACACGGCGGGAGGTCTTCCGACAGGTGGCCTGCCGGACGGCAGACTACGCCATCCGGGAGCTGACCCTCTCGGCCGGGGCCTTCGTCAGCGCCCAGGATGCCGACAGCGGCGGTGAGGAGGGGAGCTTCTATGCCATCCGCCCGGAGGAAGTCATTTCCGTCCTGGGCCGGGAGAAGGGGACCCGGTTTAACCAGCGGTACCACATCACCGACCAGGGCAATTTCATGGGCGGCAGCATCCCCAACCTCCTCCAGGAAGAGGACCTGACCGGAGACTGCGCCGACTGCTGGGTCTCCCTCCGGAACTGGCGGAAGGCCCGGGCACCCCTCCACCGGGATGACAAGGTCATCACCGGCTGGAACGGCCTCATGATGGGCGCCCTGGCCTGGCTCTACCGGGTCACCGGAGAGGAGGGGTATCTCACCGCCGCCCAGAACGCCTGGCGGTATCTGGACACCGTCCATTGGAAAAAGGACGGGCTGATGGCCTCCAGTCTGGAGGGCCGGACCGGCCCCAGGGCCTTTCTGGAGGACCACGCCTTCCTGGCCTTCGGCCTGCTGGCCCTCTATGAAGTCACCGGGGAAGCCCCCCTGCTGGAACGGGCCGAGAACCTGTGCCGGACCGTCCTGGCGGACTTTCCCGACCAGAGCCGTGGGGGCTTCTTCCTGACGGGCCGGGATGGGGAGCCCCTCATCCTCCGGCCCAAGGAGAGCGCCGACGGGGCCCTCCCCAGCGGCAACACTGTGATGGCCTGGGTGCTGGTCCGGCTGTCCCACCTGACCGAGAAGGAGGAATGGAGACAGGCGGCAGAGACCCAGCTGAACTACCTGGCCGGGCAGGCTGCCAGCTACCCCACCGCCTATCCGGTCTACCTTCTGGCCGCTCTGGAGTGGGAGCATCCCCCGGAGGAGGTCACCGTGGCCGCCGCCACCAGAGAGGACCTGCCCCATCAGCCCTGGCCCTTCCCCCTGGACGCTGTGGTGCGTCTGCTGGACCACCCCACCCGGGATCACCCCCTGCTGAACGGTCAGACCACCTACTATGTCTGTCGGGACCACGCCTGTCAGCCGCCCAGGAATCTGTATTCGTAAAAAAACGACCGCCTGATGGCGGTCGTTTTTTCTCAGCTCTTGGGGATCAGCAGCATCTGGCCGGGCCAGATCTCCCCGGAGGTGAGGCCGGTGGCCTCCATGATCTCCCCCTCGGTGGAGAGACAGGCCTTGGCCACGTCCCACAGGGTCTCCCCGGTGCGGACGGCCCGGATGATCACCGAAGGCTGTTCCCCGGTCTGCTCCCGCTGCTCTCCCAGAATGACCCGGCTGATGACGGTCGCTGTCCCGTTCTCCATGGCGGTCCAGCGGATGGCCAGAGGGAGGTTCACCTCCACGCCCCCCGGGGTCTGGCCGGCGGCAGGTTCCCGCAGGAGATCCACCCGGAAGGAGAGATCCTTTTCTCCCATAGCGGGAAGCCGGTGGACCACCTGGGTCCGGTCCTCCAGGCTGGCAGGGCCCTCCTCTCCTCGGTACAGGACCACCGTTTGGACCTCCTGGGCGATCACCCAGTCCTCCCCTTCCCTGCGCCGGTCACACCGACCCAGGCGGCTCTGGACCTCCAGGATCTCCTCCACCCCCTGGGTGGTCTCCAGGACCTGGCGCAGGGGGATCTGATCCTCGCTGGACCCGGCCATGGACCGAACCGGCGCTTCCTCCCATTCGCTCTGCACCTCATAGACCGTGCTGTACAGGTCAGACAGGATGGGGACCCGGACCTCCTTCTCCAGGCGTGCCTGGGCCTGAATGGAGAGCTCTGCCTGTATGGTCCGGGGGTCTTCCGGGTCCAGGCTGCACTTCACGTCACTGAAATACAGGCTCATCTCGCAGAGGGCATCCTCACTGTCCTCTCCCCCATCCATGAGCTGGGAGTAGGGCAGGCGGAACTCCCCGGGGAAGACCGTTCCATCCTCCCCCCGCAGGAAGAGGTTCAGCCGGGCCTCTCCCTTGAAGACCAGCTTGGTGCCGATGACCCGGGCCTCGGTGCAGGTGCAGCCCGCCCGGACGGACAGGATGGCCTGGGGGTCCGGACTTCCTGCCGGAAGGGTCAGGCCGTCACGGTAGGAGAAGGCCTTCTCCCGGACCTCCGCCGTC